>NZ_QOSD01000009.1:0-87358 GCF_008368905.1 Bacillus sp. SH5-2 | reverse complement strand
AGCTGAAACCTTTTTTATTACTTATGTAATTGAGATGCGATGACATCTTGAGTATGCTTTGTTAATTCTTTAATATCCATATCCGCATATTCTTCAGATGTAATTGGCTTAGAAATCGTTACTGTTGCATGCGCTCGCTTCATGCGATTTCCATTCGCTTCAAACATTTTATATGTCCCATCTAATGTTACAGGTAAGATTGCTACACCAGATTTTACAGCAAGATGAAAACTCCCAGCCTTAAACTCTCCAATTTCGCCACCCTTACTTCTCGTTCCTTCAGGGAAAATTACGATAGAATGCCCATTCTTCAATAGTTCAATTCCATCTTTAATCGCTTGAAGTGATTGGCGACGATCGCTACGGTCCATAAATACACAATTCATAAGTTCCATCCAAGTTGGTACAACTGGGAACTTTTTAATCTCTGCCTTTGAAACGAAGCCAATTGGTTTATTCAAATAACCTAGTAAAACAGGGATATCCATATTACTCTGGTGATTACTTACAACTAGTACCGGCTTGTCTTTCGGAACATTTTCAAGTCCTTTAACTTCTACTGTCCCCCCAGCTACACGTACCATTTTCTTACCAAACCAATTTGTCGTTTTGTACACAGCATTATCTTTTTCTTGTGGCAACATCGTATTTACTTGTCTTTTAAGACGCCACATTCTCGGTGTAATCGCAATTACGATTAAAATTAAATAAAAGATTTTAAAAAACGTTTGAATCATACAGAACCCCCACCTATTATCATTCCGACCTTCATTATACTAGACAAACGAAGGAAAAAGAAGAAAAAATGTCCAAACAACAAGTGTTTGGACATTTTTTAAGCATTCTATATTAGAAACGTTTTGCTAATTCACGAGCATTAGCAATTGCTGCTTCTTTAATTTCTTGTGCTTTTTCAGGGTTTGCATTCATACCTTCAACTGCAATATATTCAGTATCATTTACACCGACAAATCCTAATACAGTTTTTAAGTGATTGCGTCCGAAGTCTACAGCTGCGTATGCTCCTTCAGAATATACGCCACCTGTTGCTTGAATGTGAAGTGCTTTTTTACCTTCTAATAAGCCAACTGGACCATTTTCAGTATATTTGAATGTTTTACCTGCGATTGCTACGTTATCTAAGTATGCTTTTACTACTGGTGGGTAGCTAAAGTTCCACATTGGAGTTACGAATACATAACGATCTGCATGCATAAATGTTTCTAAGTTTGTGTTCATTGCTGCAACTTTTTGTTGTTGAGCTTCAGTTAAAGTTTCAAAGCCTTCACCTGCTGCAAATTTACCCCAAGCAGCAAATACATCTGCATCGATTGCTGGTACTGTAGTGTTGAATAAATCAATTGTTACAACTTCGTCTTGTGGATGTTCGTTTTTATAAGCTTCGATGAAAGCTTCCCCTACTGCCATTCCGAAAGAACCTTCTGCTGAATTTGGATTTGCTGTAATAAATAGTACTTTTGTCATTGTATTCTCTCCCTTTTTACACCTTATCTTCAATTCGAGATTTATAATTTATAAGTAAATAACTTACCTTATGTAAGTATAATACAAAAGGTTACACTCGATGTCAATAAAAAAATAGCTACTTTTTTTTCGTAAGTTAATGATTTATTTTGTTTCCTTAAAATTTAGTATACAGATATTAAGAATCCTTTCACACAAAAAGGCTACCTCTACAAATTATAGAGATAGCCTTCTATTACATATTATTTTTGAAATACATGTTTTACTTTTTCTGCAGGAATATTACTTCCGCCTCTACCTTTTACATCTTCTATCATCATTGTAATGACCATATCCGGCGCATTTAAATCAAATGCAGCAAACCAGCCTAGTTCTTTTCCTTCTGCCTCTTTTGATACTTTTAATTCCGCTGTACCTGTTTTTCCAGCTAGCGTCATACCATCAATTTTAGCAATTTTCCCTGTTCCATCTGGATCATTAATTACTTTAGTCAAAGCAGTTTTTAATATATCCTGATTTCCTTTCGAAATTACATTCTCTTTCCATGCTTTTGGTTGTTTATCTGTTTTAATAATATATGGAGAAGGTATGTTTCCGTCATTAACAATTGGTGCGTACGTTAATGCTAGATGGAGTGGCGTCATTAATACTTGCCCTTGTCCATAACCTGTGTCTGCCATTTGAATATCATTTTTAATACCATCATTTGCAATTTTAGAAGCTGGGAATCCATATTCAATTGGTAATTTCTCATCGAATCCGAATTTTTTCGCTTCACTCATAAATTTGTCTTTTCCAATTTTCAAAGCTTCTTGTGCGAAATAAATATTATCCGAGTATTTCATCGCCTTATCAAAGTCAATCGGATTTGCATCTTTTACGCGCGTTACATAATAATTGCCCCAAGAAGAATCTTTTGTCCATTTCAATCCTTCAATTTTCAATTCTTCTTTCGGATCAATTGTTTTCGTTTCAAGACCAATTGCACCTGTAATAGGTTTAAATACAGAACCTGGAACTGATAATTGTGTAAATCGATTTGTCATCGGTTTCTTCGGATCATTATTTACCGCATCGCGTTGCGCCTTTGACGCCCCTCTTGTAAGGGTATTTGGATTATAAGCTGGCGTGCTCACAAGTGCAAGTGTTTCTCCAGTCTTTGGATTAATTGCTGCACTTGATCCTACCTCATTTTTCATTTCATTATAAATTTCGTCTTGAACAGCACTATCAATTGTTAAAGTTACATTTTCTCCATCAACAGCATCTGTTTTTGCTAGATTTTTAATTTCTTTTCCTTGTGCATCTTCTACAAAGACACGGCCACCTTTTTTACCACGTAGCTTTTCTTCCAGTACTTGCTCCAAACCAGCTTTACCTACTGGATCATCCGCTTGATAGCCTTTCTTTTGTAGCGTTTTTAAATCTTCAGCATTCACTTTTCCGATATAACCAGTAAGATGTGCTGCTGCTTCTCCTAATGGATATGAACGAACATTTACTGGTTTTGTTGCAACACCCGGTAGATCAATGTACGTATTTTGCGTTGCCCCTTCAGGTAATATTCCAATTGGTACAAGGTAATTTGGTTTTACCCATTTAGCTGCTAGTTTTTGATCAATTTCTTCTACAGACATATTTAACAACTTTGCTACTGTTTCTTTCGTTTGCGGAGCAGCATCCCCTAATTTTTCTGGAATCATTCCAATTTCAGAAGCTTTACCATTTACCGCAAGATATTTACCGTTACGGTCATATATTTCTCCACGTTTTGGCTCTGTCGTTTGCATACGCACTTTACTATCTTTCGTCATGCCTGGGAATATAAAATCAGGAGTCCAATCTATTTTCCAAGATTCTTTATCTCCATCTTTTTCCTTCACCATTTTTGCTTCATGGCCAAAAGTGATTGTACCACCAACTGTATCCATGCTTACTTTAAAAGGAACAGGACCTTCATCTTTTTTATCTTCTTTTACTTCTCCTGTTTCTACTTTTAAGTTCTTCACTTCAATGCCAGAATAAATTTTTTCATATTTCTCAGTGAACTCTTTCTTTGAAATATCTTTTTTCGCATTTTCTGATAATTGTTCATACATATCTGCAAACTTTTGTTTATTCCATGCTTTTGCATATGTATCAAACGCTTCTTGTGGTTTTTCTTCTTTACCGCATCCGACTAACATGAATGTTAAGCAAAGAAAAAGAATCCCCCATATCTTTTTCAATCGATTCTCCTCCTCTTTCTATACTAGTGCTTTTAAAAATTTTAGCATTTTTTTACATGCTATCTTTTATTATAGCACTATCGAATCTCATCTATAAACTTATATTTATGAATACAAATAAAAAGATTGATGTGAATTTTCACATCAATCTTTTTGATTATTGTTTCTTCTCATATACATGGTAGTAATACGTATACGGATTTTTTTCATCTGTTAAACCTTTTTCCACAAAAACTTCTTCCCAATTTGTCATATCCATTTCTGGGAAGAATGTATCTCCTTCAAATGCATAATGGATTTTTGTTATATATAACTTGTCTACATAAGGTAAAAAGAGATCATAAATTTGCGCTCCGCCAAAAATAAAAATCTCTTCTTCATTTTTGCATAGCTCAAACACTTCTTCTACAGAATGTGTTACTTCACAGCCTTCAACATGATACCCTTCATTGCGAGTTACAATAATATTACGTCTTCCAGGCAGTGGTCTACCAATTGCTTCATAGTTCTTTCTTCCCATAATAAGTGGGTGACCCATCGTTGTTTTCTTTACATACTGTAATTCACTTGGTAAACGCCAAGGTAAATTATTATCTTTACCAATTACTCTATTCTCGTCCATTGCGACCATAAATGAAACTATCATCTTTTCATCTCCTCTACAATTACACTGCAACTGGTGCTTTAATTGCTGGGTGTGGATCATATCCTTCAATTGTTAAATCTTCCATTTCAAAATCAAACACAGATTTCACATCTGGATTTAATGTAAGTTTTGGGAATGGACGTGGTTCACGTGCCAATTGCTTTTCTACTTGCTCAAAATGATTCGTATAAATGTGTGCATCTCCAATTGTATGAACAAATTCTCCCACTTCAAGTCCGCATTCATGTGCAATTAAATGTGTTAGTAGTGAGTAACTTGCAATGTTAAATGGAATTCCAAGGAATATGTCACCACTTCTTTGATATAACTGACAAGAAAGCTTTCCATCTGCTACATAAAACTGGAATAGCGTATGACAAGGCGGTAAGGCCATACTTGGTACATCTTCTGGATTCCAAGCAGAAACAATTAAGCGACGTGAATCAGGCGTTTTCTTAATCATATCAATTACATCTTTTAGCTGATCAAGTGTTTCACCAGCTGTCGTTTTCCAAGCACGCCATTGTTTTCCGTATACGTCTCCTAAATATCCAAATTTCTTGGAGAATGCATCGTCTTCTAAAACGTTCTTTTTAAACAATTCCATTTGCTCATCGTATTGCACTTTAAACTCTTCATCTTGTTGTGAGCGAAGACCGAAATCAGTCATGTCAGGACCAGTATACTCGTCACTTTCTATCCAGCTCTTAAACGCCCATTCATTCCAAATGTTATTATTATGTTGCAATAAATAACGAATATTTGTATCACCTTTCATAAACCAAAGCAGTTCACTTGCTACAAGGCGAAATGGTACTCTCTTTGTCGTTAATAAAGGAAACCCTTTACTAAGATCAAAGCGCATTTGATATCCAAATACAGATACAGTTCCTGTCCCTGTACGATCTTCTTTCTTCGTACCGTTCTCCATTACATGACGGCATAAATTTAAGTATTCATATTCAGCATGTTTCATATGTAAAAAAACCTTCTTTCAATCTTATATGCAATTTATCATAACATGAAAAACCATAAATTTAATAATCCTAATTAATAAAATTTCTTGCAGTAATTCTTACAAAATTATTAACTTTCTATATTTAAAAAGGTTTTCATTTTCTATTACCGAAAGTATAGTGCGGTAGGGAAAAATTTATATTTGGAGGTTAGAAGTATGTCTAAAATTGAAACGCCTGTTATGACTTCTTTACAAACAACGGTTGAAAAAATGATGAAGGATTTAAAAGTTCCTGGCGCTGCTGTAGCAATTATAAAAGACGGTGAAGTTATTATTTCAGAAGGTTTTGGCTATCGAAATATAGAGACAAAAGAGCCTGTTACACCAAATACTTTATTCGCAATCGGTTCCTCAACGAAAGCTTTTGGTACACTCTCATTAAGCTTATTATCACAACAAAAAAAGTTTAATTGGGATACTCCTGTCCAGTCTTATATACCTAACTTCTCTTTATCTGACATACTAGCTAGTTCACAAGTTACAGGGCGTGATTTAGCTTCCCACCGCACAGGAGTAAGTCGTCACGATGCCCTCTGGTACAGTTCTTCTTTAACTCGTAAAGATTTAGTAGAAAAAATAAAACATTTATCACTTGATGCCCCGTTCCGCACAGCATTTCTATATAACAACTTAATGTATGCGACAATTAGCTATATTGTGGAAAACATTACGAATCAAACGTGGGAACAATACGCTACAGAACATATTTTAGAGCCGTTACATATGAGGCATACAAACTTCTCTATTACAGATTCACAAAATACAGCTGATTACGCATTACCTTACGCTAAAGAAAATGGTGAAATAAAAGAAATACCATTCCGAAATATCGATACAGTTGGAGCTGCCGGATGTATTAACTCTACCATTGAAGATATGGCAAAATGGGTCCAGCTCCATTTAAACGAAGGGAAAATAGAAAATCATGATTTAATTTCTACTGAACTACTCCAAGAAATGTATACACCGCATACACCAATCCCGGATCAGCCAATGCTAGCAACAAGTGAATCACCATTAAACAGCTACGGATTAGGTTGGTTTATTAGCGCTTACCGCGGTTATAAACTTATTCATCATGGTGGTAATATTGATGGATTTTCTGCACTTGCGTCATTTATGCCAAACGAAAAGATCGGTATTATTGTACTAACAAATTCCGGGCAAACTTTACTCCCTACTTACATTACAAAACATATATATGACGAACTTCTCGGACTAGAATTTATCGACTGGCATGAACGTGCTGTAGAAGATAGTGAAAAAATGAGAGAAATGATGAAGGAGACATTAGAATCACTTCCTGAAGCAATAAATGGAACTACACCTTCTCACAAATTAGAGGACTACACCGGTACTTTTGAACATCCTGCTTATGGAACATTACAAGTATACAAACGAGATGAATCCCTATATGTACAATTTATGGAGATGGAGATTCCATTGCAACATCATCACTACGACATTTTCACTGCACCAATCGACTTATTCCAAATGAAAATGAGCCTATTATTTGCTTATGAAATGAATGTAAGTGGTGAATTCCCATCCCTTCAGTTGCATGTACCTGCTATGTTAAGTACACAGCCGCTTGCATTTACGAAAGCTAAATAGTTTATTTAATAATAATCAAAAAAGTAGGTGTGAAATTACACACCTACTTTTCCTATTTTTCATTTATTATTTCACTATCAAACCAAATTGGCTTCGACAGTTCAAAATTTTTATGATCTTCTAACACAATAGTAAGACGCTCTAACATATCATCCAACATATGCGGTGCTGCTCGTAATGTCCAGACAACTGATGAGAAAACTGTCATGCCAACGTACACCGCGTATAATTTCCAGAACTCCTCTGGTATTTTCCTATTAAAGTATCCTACTATTTGTCCGATTGAATACGGAATACTAATATCCCTTGCAAACAGTGCAATCTTTACAAAATCATGAAGTGGGTCGCCCCAGTCGTAGCCATTAAAATCAACAACACCTACATATTTTCCATCCCGTACAATTATATTTTCTAAATGAAAATCATCGTGTTGAAATCGATTCGGGCGGTTCTTTAAATATATTTCATTTTCATCTATAAACTTTATGATGTTATCATCATTTTTTATGTTTATTCCGCATGTTTTGTATGCCTCTACATATTTACTATGTTTCTTCATTGCTCTTTCATACCATGGAAGTATATCCTTAGGAGCTTCATATGTATGCATTTTTGCTAAATCTTTTCCTGCCTCTATACCAATATCATATTGTTCTTTTGGTGAATACGTAGGCAATAGCTTCTTCGCATCTTCTCCTTCTAAATATGAAAAAATACTATAGCATACACCTTCTTCTTCCAATATACCTATTTCAATTGGCCTTTGTGCCTGTACGTTACGTTTTACCATTTCATTTAAAATTTGAAACTCTATTTTCTTTCTTTCATACTCTTTTATATCGCCTGTCCGAAATAAATATTTTTCATTATTTGCATTCGTAATTACATATTTCTTATCTGGAGAGAAACCTTTAGAAATTTCTTCAATATTCGCTGCATCTTTTACAATTTGTATATTGTTTTGCCGTGCTGTAATTATCTTCACATCTATTCCCCTTACATTTCTGCATTTGGTGTATAGGCAACTTCTACAATAAATCCATTCGGATCGTAAAAATCAATCGTATAGTAACCTTCCGAATAATGATTCATTTCAATTGGACCACGTATTACCTTCACTTTCGTACTTGAAAGAAAATCTGCTACTTCATCAACTACTTCTCTATGAATAGCTTGATAACAAATATGTCTAGGCCCTAACGTCCTTACGATTTCCTCATCTACTTCTTTAAAATATATTTCACTTTCTCCTGTGCTATATGCTACTTCATTTAACTTTCTCCATCCAATTATGGAAAACAACTTATTATAAAAACAAATGGACTCCTCCAAATTCGCTACCCAAAATTCAATATGATGAATACCTGCTCGAAGTGTATTCATATTAAGAATACGCCCCTTGTACTACTTGTACAATTTCCATCGGCGTATGAACCATAAAATCTGGTGCATCTTTTTTCACTGTTTCAATGACATCATATCCCCAAGATACCCAAATTACGTTCACCCCAGCCTTTTTACACGCTGCTACGTCTCGCTGTTCATCACCGACATATAACATATCTTTCTCTGTTATTTTTTTCGATTTTAAAAACCTTTTTATCATTTTATCTTTACCGAACAAATTTTTAGAACAATACACTTCTTGTATATTTTCTATATCATTATTGTGTAAAAATGCCCGAATATGCTCTTCTGAGTTCGATGATATGACTGCAATTCCGTAACCTTTTTTATGTAGTTCATCTAATACCTCTTTCATCCCATGAAACAAAATGAGATCTTTTATAGCAGGTTGATACAATTTATAAAACTCCAGCGCTAATATTGGTAGTTTATACAGCGGTACATCAAGTTGTTTACATCTTTCTGGCATCGTTAATTTACGTAAATACTCAATTTCTTCTTCTCTTACCGTTTTATATCCGTGCTTTTCAGCAAGTTGATTATAAATTGGTACAAATATATTTTGTGAATCTACTAATGTGCCATCAAAGTCAAAAACAATATATTTTTGCATTGCCATACTCCCTTTACTTCTTTTTTCTAAACCTATCTTATTCAACAACATAGTCGTCTTACCCTTCTATAAACATAAAAAAAGAACAAGATTTTCTCTCGTTCTTTTTAAGAAAGCCATTTTGGCGGCACATTCGTATTCCAATAAATATTTCCTAACTCATGATGTCCTGAGTACCCATCGTCAAAACGGTGATAGTGGAAATTAAAATAATAACCATCTTGCGGTGGATGATCTCTTCTTACGTGGAAACGCAATAAGTCATTTCCTGTTTTCGTATCGTAAACGTGAAAAATCTTTTCATTACTTCCACCAGCTGGTTTTTGAGAAATCGCTAATGATTGTAACGAATCTTCCGGTACATCATTTGCCAGTTCAGCAATTGCCTCTTCAATTTTCGGTAAAATTACATCTTTAAACTCATCTTCAATTACTGGACCAATTTTAGTACCAAACTTTTGCATCGACTGCTTCTCTGCTTCTTGCATTGCATAAGTAATAAAAGTATCGGTGGTTAACCTGTCATTCGTTTCTTCATATGTATAGGACGTACTCTCCAAATTTTGTTGCCTAGCTGTGCTTGTAGGCTTGTCCGCAGCTTTGGCATTATCAAGCAATATGGAAGGAGGCGTCACTAAACCAAATGTAAATACGGTAATTAATGCGACTAAGGTTTTTCTAAACCAATTTGGCATTTATGTTCCCTCCCCTTTCACTCATTATATTTTATATAACGGTTGTTTCTTCTATTATACAAAATGATTGTAATTTTTGCACTTTACAATTTTGTTAACGTTCACATATTTTTCACTTGAATATGAAATTGTAAGATTTCATACACTATAAATAATAACAATGAGGAGGCGACCAGATGACTTTAGATGTCATGTATTCTGCCGCAAGCATACTCGTTCTAGTATATTTTATTTATCAATGTGTTACAGACTAGAAAAAGAGCCATTTTCAGGCTCTTTTTCTATGGTAAAAATACAATCCAACCCATCAATACTATAAAAACAACCCCGGCGATTACAGCTGGCAATAAATAAAAATAAGAAAGTATTACGATTCCATACAAAAGTATGGCTGGAAGTAGTAAATAACGATCCGCCTTCCACCTTAACAAAAGTAATTTCCCTTCTTCACAATATAAATGAAGAAACATTTTTTGCGTAAACGCATTCCAATAATCACGTGCATAACGTGAAATTGCAAATAAAGCAAATACGAGAATTATAGCTGCAATCCACCTTGGAGTCATAATAATACTTACAGTGCTTATACATACAATTTGAATATAAAATATTCGTGCACTACTTGTACGGAAAAATTCTTTCAAAAAAGATTCAACAATACGAGAATCGGCTTTCTTCCTTAAAAACCTTTTAGAACGTGGAAACATCCACGGTTTTTTGTTCGAACTACTCGGCTTAACAGTATGGCCACCAACTTGTATAATACCAGTCGTCCAGCGCATGCTTTCTTCTTTTTCTTTCTCGACTTCTTTGTAAAAGTAATTTTTATAATTCATCTTCTCTTTTACTAATACAATAATTAAAGAAATTGCTAGACTGATAAATAGAATTGAATAAAATGGATTTATATAAATAAAAAATAGACTAATTACAAAAAAGGATACACTCATAGAAAATATTATATTTTTTACAACCCATAAAACCCATCGTTTCCCAACACGTACATGAATAAATCTCGTCAACAACGACAACAAAAATCGAAATACAGTAAAGAATGCCCAAAGTAATATGACTTGTATCTCTGTTGCCCCGATACTTTTCATCAACACTGGTAACATAATAACGACTACTATTACATTCGTTATCGCTATTCGAACAAATGTGTAAATCATGCCATACTGAACTAATTTTTGCATATGAGCTGGATACGAAATTAAAAATAAACTATCTGCTTGTTCAAAAAATGAGCGAACTCCTCTCGAATATGTTACAAGATAAAATGCGAGTAACCCTAATACGAAGTAAATCGTCTCTTCCATTGATAATTCATTTATCCATAGTGACCGGTAATAGATTCCCATAAATATAAATGCTGGAATAATAATATAAAACGCAACTGTCCAATCTGTTACCGAACGTATAGACTTCCATTTCCGCTCAAGTTCATGGCGCAATCTTTTATAAAACTGTTGTTTAATCATGTTGTTCACGCCTTACAATTGCATCAAAGCAGTCTAATAATGGACTCTCCGGCATTTCAGCTAATGTTTGAATCGAATGTAAGTTCCCATCTGCTATTAACGTTCCTTGCGAAATAAGCAAAAATCTCTCACAAATTCTTTCAGCAGTATCTAATACGTGCGTACAGAGTAAAATCCCTGCCCCGCGTTCTTTCTCTTTATATAGATAACTTAAAAATTCTTTTGTAGCTACTGGATCTAAGCCGATAAAAGGTTCGTCAATTATATAAAAATCTGGTTCCGTTAAAAACGCCAATATGAGCATTGATTTTTGTTTCATACCTTTTGAAAACTTTGATAAATACTCATGCTTATGCTTATCCATTCGAAATGTATGTAATAATTGCTCCGCCCGTTCTTCCCAGCTTCCAATTTCACTTCCACGAGCTGCCATTAATAATTCAATATGCTCCCAAAGCGTCAAATAATCATAATATGTTGGATGTTCTGGTACGTATGCATAAGAATTTTTCTTTTTACCAAATGATATTTCACCATTCATATTTATAAGTAATCCGAGCATCGTTTTAATCGTCGTACTTTTCCCGGCACCATTTGCGCCAATAAGAGCAACTAACTCACCCTTTTCGATGGAAAAAGCAATATCATGAATTGTTTTTTCGCCTACTTCATATCCAGCAGAGCGGATATTTACTTTTAACATACATTCCCCTTCTTTCCATTTTCAATATAATCAAGGAAAAGAATAACATACAACTATCTATATATCATTATAAAATATTTATTTTTATGGCAGGAAAAAACGTTTTTTAACAGAATATTAAATGTTTGATTACATTTTATTGGAGTGGATAGTATGTCTTTTCAAATTCGTGAAGCGACGATAGACGATATTGATGCACTTTGCTCTTTAACGAAAGAATTAAAAGGTTCCTCTATTTCCTATGAAGATATGAATAACCGATTGCACTTCGTACAAATGAGTCCTTTTGATTTTTTATATGTTTACGAGGAAGAAGAAACTATATTTGGATTACTTGGGTTTCGTATACGTGAAAATTTAGAAGATGTAACTCGGTATGGAGAAATTTCAATTATTAGCGTTGATTCAACAATAAGGCGTAAAGGCATTGGACAAGTGTTAATGGATTATGCAGAGCAATTAGCAAAGAAGCATAATTGCATTGGCACATGGCTAGTTAGTGGAACAAAAAGGGTAGAAGCTCATCCTTTTTACAAAAAATTAGGATATGAAGTAAATGGATATCGATTTGTAAAACATTTTTAAACTACTTATAAATTGAAAGGACTATAACTATGACAAACATCGAAGCTATTTTCATTGATCGTGACGGTACAATTGGCGGCGACACTACAATACATTACCCAGGCTCTTTTACATTATTTCCTTTTACAAAAGCAGCCTTACAAAAACTAAAAGCTCAAAATATAAAACTTTTCTCTTTCACAAATCAACCGGGTATCGCAGATGGAATAGCGACTGTAACTGATTTTGTACAAGAATTAGAAAGTTTCGGTTTTGATGATATTTACCTATGTCCCCACAAACACGGTGATGGTTGTGAGTGCCGTAAACCAAGTACAGGTATGCTTCTTAAAGCAGCGGAAAAACATGGACTAGATTTAACGCAATGCGCTGTAGTTGGTGATCGATGGACTGATATTGTTGCAGGAGCAAAAGTAAACGCGACAACGATTTTAGTACGAACGGGCGCTGGATATGATGCTTTACATACGTACCGAGACAAGTGGGCACATATTGAGCCACACTACATTGCAGAAAACTTTGAAGATGCCACAAACTGGATATTAAATCAACTATAAAACAATTTAAAAGAGACGTTTCACTCTGTAAAATAAAAAAATAGCAATACATATCCTCTCTTACAAAAACAAGAGAGGATATGTATTGCAGGTTTTGATTCACACGCCACAATGTAAAACATGGTTTATATTGCCTTTTGAGAAACAAACATTACAAATAACATCGATATTAACAATAATTGTCATACCTTCCATCTCAGACTGTCAAATCATTTTCTGATTTTATATTAATCGCTTCTTGTAGAAGCCTTTGGAGGATGGCAGCAAAAACAGCAATAACGAGCGCAGCAAAAATGATGATGAATCCCATTAATCCAATTGGAGGATCAACTTTCTTCGCTATAAAACGAAAGAGTGGTATAGCTACTATATACAAACCACTAATTGTAATTGCACAACACTTTATGTTCTTTAACGCCTTTACAGATAATCCCGAGAAAGCTCTGTTCCTGTCAATATATTGCAAAAGATTAAAAGCCTGATGAAGAGCAATGTAAAAAGGTACAGCCGCTCCATACATGACAATGAAAACAAAATATTTCATCAGGATAATATTTGGATACAGCTCTGTCGCGAAATTCGCCATTTTGGGCACTAAAAATATACATAAAGCAAACACTGCAATTCCAGCCAGAAAAAGAATTACTTTTAAGAAAGTAGTTGAACCTCGTTTAACATTCATTTACAATACCTCACTTATTTGATGACAATATGATTTTATCACTATTTTTATTGTTTTACAATAAATTAATATCGTTTTTTATTATAACATTATTGTTATAACCCTGTTTTTTGACAAAAATAAAAAGAATTTCTCATTACAAAGAAATTCTTTCACTTGAAAATGTCTCTTTAATTTTATATATTTTAAAACGTTAATTCATAATGGAAATAACGATTATCTCTTAAATAACCATTTTCAGCGTATAATCGCTGCGCTGATAAATTATCAATCTCTGTTTGTAATTTTACACCTTTTGCGCCATTTTCTAATGCGAATTTTTTAGCAGCCTCTAATAATTTTTTACCTGTTCCGGCTCCGCGCTTCGCCTTTTGTACAAACAGATCATTTAATATCCATAACTCTTTCATCGAAATTGAAGAAAATGATGGATATAATTGCGTGAATCCAATATATTCACCCTCTTCAACTGCCACGAAAATAACGGATTCTTTTCTCTCGATGCGATTTCGTAAAAATGCTTTTGCGCCTTCTATATCTGAATCTTGTTTATAAAACATACGATAGTTATTAAATACTGATGCTAGTCCATCTAAATCTGCAATTGTTGCCTCATATATTCTCATTTTACTCCATTCCCCTTCCAATACTGTCTCATTATATCTGTTGCCCATTTAGGCTGTTGTATGTCCTCTTTCGGCATAAACTCTTTCATTATTGGCTTTATATCCAATATAGGGGTGCCATCAATAGCATCTAATCCCTCAACAATAATTGATTTACCTTCTCTTTTTATTACTTTTACAATTGTCACACCTATGCGATTCGGACGATTTTTTCCACGCTGTGCAAAAATACCTACTTTAGGATAAGCATTATTATTTCTAGGATGTCTAGCTAAATATTGAATTTGTTCAGCAGTTACCTTATGAAAATAAAAAACAATTTCAATATGAGAAAAATCTTCAATTCCCTGTATACTTTCTTCTGTATACATATCAGTTAAAGTAATGCAGGATCTAACTTCTCCCCACTCATCATCTTTTATTTCCTTTCTTTCATTATGTACAAATGCGATTGGTTGAACTGAAAACATACGCATTCCCCCTTAAATGTAACCACTTACATTATAAAATATTTTCTGAATGTTTTCCAGATAGATGCACTAAGTTTACATAACATAATTATAATCTATTATTCTAAAGAGACATTTACAGCTTCTATTGCATGTATATGAGTAGTATCAAATACTGGGACTGGTACGTCTTCTTGCTTTATTAATAACCCTATTTCTGTACAACCTAATATGATTCCCTGTGCTCCTTTTTCCACTAACTCTTCTATGACTTTTTTATAACATTCTCTAGATTGAGATACTATTTTTCCTAAACATAATTCTGTATATATTACTTCGTTTACTTTTTCTCTATTTTTTTCTGATGGTACTAATACTTTTATATCGTTCTCTTCTATTCGTGACTTATAGAAATCTTGCTCCATTGTATATCTCGTTCCAAGTAGACCGACTGTTTGAATGCCTTTTCTTTTAATTTCTTTTGCAGTTGCATCAGCAATATGCAAGACTGGAATATTAATATTTTCCTTTATTTTGTCAACTACCTTGTGCATTGTATTTGTACAAATGATTATAAAGTCTGCTCCTCCTATCTGCAGTGAATATGCCGCCTTCCCTAATACTTCTCCTGCGCCATTCCAATCTCCGTTAGACTGGAATCGTTCAATCTCTTCAAAGTCAACGCTACTAATCATACATTTTGCTGAATGTAATCCTCCTAATCTCTCTTTTATTTCTTCATTAATAATTCGATAATATTCAGAAGTTGATTCCCAACTCATACCACCTATAAGACCTATCGTTTTCATATAAACACCTACCTAAACTATTTTTATAAAACTAATAACAACATTTTATTGTGTATATTATACATAATAAAACAAGACTTTAAGTTTATAATATAAAGTCTTGTTTTAACTAAATTTAAGATGTCAATAATGAAAGTTAATTCTATATTCATTTCCAAGGAAATTTTTATAGAATATTCAGAAATTATTTTCCGATGTTTTTATAGAATCTTCATATTTGTAATTAAAACATTCTCGATACAACTGTTCGATTTCATCATAAGAAGGTACTCGTGGATTATTACCCGGGCTACCACTTACAATTGCATCTTTCGCCATTTTAGTAATAGCATTTTCAAATTCAACTTCATTAATTCCGTATTCTTTTAAATTTGGAATACGAAGATTAAAACAAAGTTTCTTTATCTCAGCAAGCGTGTAATTCGCTACTTCTTCATCAGAATATGAGTGCAAATCTTTGTTTAAACTACGTCCAATCTCTGCTAACCTTTTCACTGCACTTGTTTTTGTAAACTCTAAAACTGTAGGTAATAGTATGGCATTCGATATACCATGTGGTACATGAAATAATGCCCCCACTGGCCGAGACATTCCATGAACTAATGTAACGGATGCATTGGAAAATGCGATTCCAGCTTGTAATGAGGCAATCATCATCGCTTCTCTTGCTTCCATATTATCTCCATCTTCATATGCAATACGTAAATATCTCATAATACTTTCAATAGCTGAAAGAGCAAGTACATCTGTAAGTGGCTGTGAAACTTTAGAAATATATGCTTCTATTGCATGGCACAATGCATCTATTCCTGTTGCTGCCGTAATCTGGGGTGGTACCGAACATGTTAATATAGGGTCTATAATTGCTACTTGTGGTATAAAACTCGGATGCTTCATCATCATTTTCACATCTGTTTTTTTATTCGTAATTACTGCTACACTTGTTACTTCTGATCCAGTACCAGAAGTTGTTGGAATTGCAATAAGTGGTAGTGGATCATTTTCTATTTCGATATTCTTTTGAACGTAATATTCAATTTCTCCACCATTAGTATATAACACTGCTACCGCTTTCGCAGCATCAATACAACTCCCACCACCAATACCGATAATAAAATCACACTTTCCTTCTTTACAAATAGTTAACGCTTCTAATACGTGTATATTTGTAGGCTCAGCATTCACTTTATTATATGTAATAACAGTAATACCTTTCTTATTTAGTTGTTTTATACACCTTTCAACATAACCTAATTTCTCCATAATTGTATCAGTAACTATAAAAGCTCTTTTCCCTAACTTTTTCGATTGTTCTCCCAGTTTTTCAAGCGAATTTCTTCCATATAATACAGACTTCGGCATACGAAACTCAGCAACTTCTTGCAAGTATTCCACCCCTTCTTACCCTAATTAATATTTTATGAAATAAACTATCGATTTGATGAATCTTTACTATTGTAATTCCAAATATTTTTAATAGATTCCTGTTAAAGTATAGAATGCGATGACTGCAAATACAGCAACCGTTTTCAAAATTGTAATAGCAAATATATCTTTATATGACTGTTTATGTGTTAATCCTGTTACTGTCAGAATAGTAATAATTGCACCGTTATGCGGTAATGTATCCATACCTCCTGATGCCATTGATACAATACGATGCATAACTTCTAATGGAATATCAAATTGATTGGCTGCTGCAATAAATTTATCTCCCATAGCACTCAAAACAATTCCCATTCCTCCTGATGCGGATCCTGTAATACCTGCTAGTATATTCGTCGTTACCGCTCCATTCACTAAAGGATTCGTGAACGTTGCAGAAATACTATCTCTCATTATCGCAAAACCAGGAAGTGCTGCAATCACACCACCAAAGCCAAATTCAGCCCCTGTATTCATTGTTGCAAGTAGTGCTCCCCCAATACTTGTATTTAATCCAGCCTGAAAACCAGTTACTACTCGTTTCCAATATAATAAAAGTGTTGAAACTATCCCAATAATAAGCGCCAACTCTACTGACCAAATCCCTACTACTGCACTTAATTCTACCTTTCCAAATGCTTTCATACCAATTGCAGAAAAATCAAAACCGTTCGGATACCACTTCGGTATCATGATTGTGAAAACTTTATTCATTACACCTACTAAAATAAGTGGTACAAACGCAATTACTTGCTGTACTTTCGTAATTTCAATACCGCTCATTACTGGCATAGCTTTTTGTTCTAATTGTAAAGATGACGCCATTTCATTATTCCCATCATTAAATCCGAAATACCCTTCTCCTGCTGCCTTAGCCTTTTTACGTCTACTCTCTAAATATAGTAAACCTAACGTTAAAACAAAGATTGCTCCTAAAATACCTAGTATCGGTGCTGCATAAATATCAGTTTTAAAAAAAGTTGTAGGTATTACATTTTGAATTTGTGGTGAGCCAGGAAGTGCATCCATTGTAAACGTCACTGCTCCAAGAACAATCGTTCCAGGGATTAAACGCTTTGGAATATCCGCTTGTCGAAACAACTTAGCCGCAAACGGGAATATAGCGAATACCACTACATACACACTAACACCGCTATATGTTAAAATAGCTCCCATTAAAACAATCGCTAAAATTGTACGTTTTTCCCCAACTAACTCTACAATTGTCTTTGCGATTGAATCAGCAATTCCTGACATTTCTACTACTTTCCCAAATATTGCTCCTAGTAAAAATACTGGAAAATATAACTTAATAAATCCTACCATTTTCTCCATAAAAATATTAGAAAAGAAAGGTAATACAAAACTAGGTTCTGTCAAAAATACTGCAAATAATGCAAAAATCGGTGCAAATAAAATAACAGAGAACCCTCTATATGCTACAAACATAAGTAAGCTAAGTGCTAATAAAATAATAACTAGCTCCAATTATACCCCTCCTTTAAACTGAAAATTCAATCTTTTATTGATAAACTTCTGTAACCTTGTCACACTCTATTCTTTCATGACAAACCTCCTCTATTTGTTACAAATTTTTCATGCTAAAAATGTCTAATTATACATATTCGATTACATATGAAAAATCCCTTTAAACAATAACGATTTCATCGTCATACGTTATAAAGGGACTGTTAGTGTTTATATTTATTGCTTTATCAAGCTATTTTCTATACAAAAATGATATAATCCTTCTACATCATTCGCGATATGGGTCACACCAACTTCTGTCAACTCTTTTTTACTTCCATAACCATACAAAACTCCAATTGAAGCAATTCCATTATGATTCGCACCAATTATATCGTGCTTCCTATCTCCAATCATAACAATTTCTTCTTTATTAAGTTCATCATTTGTCTGTAGAATATGAGCAATGATTTCTTCTTTTTTTATTCTCGTACCATCTAAATTACTCCCGACGATATCTTCAAAATAATTCGTTAATTGAAAATAATCTAGTACTTGTTTCGCAAATACCGTAGGCTTTGATGTTGCTACAAATAAACGATTTCCCGATTTTTTTAATTGTTGCAATATATCTGGAATACCCTCGTATACATTATTTTCAAACAATCCACTTTGCTTTAAATACTCACGAAAATAGAAAACAGCTCGTTCAACTTCTCCTTCACTCATATTATATCTTTCTATGAATGATTGTTGAATGGGAGGACCAATAAATGAATCTAACTCGTTTGCATGCAATTCTTCAATTCCTACTTTTTTTAACGCGTACAAAACTGCATTCACAATGCCTTCTTTCGGATCCGTTAATGTTCCATCTAAATCAAATAAAAATGTTTTATACATGTTTCCTTCCTCCACTCACTTCATTGTATATGTAAACGAAAAATATCTTTTACCTACCTCTCTCCTATTATACTATTATTATCCATTTTTCTGATAAATTACTTTTCCTATGTCACGTACTTTCAGTTACAAAATACGATAGATATGATAAAGTGAAACAGTTACAATTATTTTAATAGAAATTGGTGAAACAAATGTCAATTACGTTAATTTTTATAATGGCTTTCACAATTATCATCCACGCAGTCGAAACAAGTTCTTATAGTATTCGATTAGCGGGGGTTCGTTTAAAAAAGATTGCAGTTGCTTTATCTGTCGTAGGAATGGTACTGCTTATTTCCAGAACATCTAACTTACTACAAGCCTTTTTAATCGGTGGTATTGTCGATGAAGCAAAGCTAGATTCTTCTATTGATTTAGAGCATATTATACGACTCGTACTATTATCTGCTTCTATCGGTACATTACTTGCAATTATACTTTATCCGACTTTGACAAAGCTATTTGGGTATGTCATTCAAAACTTTGAAACAGATGGTTCATTCATTCGAATGATGAAAACAAATAACATTCAAAAATTAAAGTACACAAAAAAATATGTACGCTTTCCAAAGCTAGAAATGATTCATCGGATGAGGATCGGTGGTATCCCAAAACGTATTATGCTTATCAACATGTTTGCTACTGCAATTTATACAGCGGGTGTTCTGTCAGCCCTTTATGCTTCTTTTCTAAATCCAGATTATGCTACGAACGCAAGTACAGCTTCCGGTCTTGTGAATGGTTTTGCTACCATTTTATTAACGGTGCTACTCGATCCACGCATTGCTCTTTTAACAGAGCGTGCTTTACAATCAGAAAATGGTGCTGAATCTATGGGTAAAATGTATGGTTGGCTAATGATATCTAGACTTTTCGGTACTTTATTGGCACAGCTCCTATTTGTACCAGGTGCTTACTGGATTTTATGGATTATTGAACTAATGCATTAATTTACTAGAAAGGTGAATATATCAATGAAGATACAAACAGAGCAAGATATAATTCGCTCAATAGAAAACGATGAATGGATGATGAATGTATTACAAATCGCAAAATCACTAGGGCTACCTGATTGGTGGATTTGCGCCGGATTTGTCCGTTCTAAAATTTGGGATACTTTACATAACTACGAAGTAAGAACAACTACACCAGACGTGGATGTCATTTATTTTGATCCTTTTCATAAAGATGAGGCATACGAACAATTATTAGAAAAGAAGCTGATAAATTTGGATGCTTCTATACCTTGGTCAGTTAAGAATCAAGCTCGTATGCATGTAGTGAATAACATGCCACCATACTCTTCTTCCATTGATGCTATTTCTAAATTCCCTGAAACTGCAACCGCTTTAGGCGTTACACTTGACGAACAAAATAATGTCATATTAACGTCTCCATGTGGAATAGAAGATGTACTTTCATTACAAGTGAAGCCTACAGCTTACTTCCTTGAAACGAAAGTACGGATACATATGTACAATAAAAGAGTTACTAAAAAGAATTGGCAAAGCAAATGGCCTAACATAACTATCACTTATCCAGAAATTTAGAAAGGGTGCTTCTTATTTGTAGAAGCACCCTTTTCTTCATTTCAAAAAATGAATGACTGTTTCTGCGAATCGATTTGCTTCCTCATAATGAGGTGTATGACCACTCTCTTCAAACATAATATACGTACCGTTTCGAGCATCTTTATTAAATGTGTCAATTTGTTTTTCACACGTTACTACATCATGTTTTCCTACTATTAATAACATTGGACTCTGTACATCTTTTATTTTAGTTAATAATGACGTAAAACATGCTCCTTCTGACTTTAATCTATCAAAATGGATGTTGGAACGATTTGAAAATGCATCCCACTCTTCGTCACTATATAAACTATCATCAGTTTCATCTTCTTTATAATTGTAAATCTCCATTCTTTTTTCTTCTAATTTAGCGCTTAAACTTATATAAGCTTCGAGCAACTCTTCTGAACTAGCATTTGCATTACTAGATGAATAAGCAAAGCATTCTGCTGCCGCTAATTCTTTTCCATACTTTTTTAATAAAATTCCTGTCTTTTGTAGTAATGCTCTACTTGTTAATGCAAAATCGAAAGTTGGCCCTTCAAATATGATTTTCTCTATTGAATTTGGATATATCGACGCATATAACAATGCTAAATATCCACCGAAAGAGTGTCCAACTATAGACCACTTCTCAATTTGTAATACTTTTTTTAATTCCTCACAGTCTTCAATCAAATCTTTTAATCCAAAAGTTTCGTCTTCAGTAATTTCTTCTGAGCGGCAAACACCTCTTTGATCTATCATAATTACATATAAATAATCTTTTAAACGTTCCGCTTGATGAAATGAAAAATCATAGCAACTTTCTCCTGGTCCACCATGCAAGTATAGGACTGGTTTATTTTTAGGATCTCCATGCGTTTCAACATATAGCTTTTTCCCTCTAATATTCATGTATTTCCCTGTTTCTATCAAATTCGCCATAAAAATCATCACCTTATTTTTTACTGAATATTATAACATTTAAACTTAAATAATCCCTACTACATTTAAAAAGACGATGATTATTGCAAGTGGTGCTACAAATCGAAGTAAAAATGCCCAACAAGTAAATACTTTCTTTCCGTAATTTCCACCTACAAAAAACTCTGCTTCTAGCACCTTCTTTTCCATTTTGAATGAAACGAAAATACTAATAAATAGTGCTCCAAGTGGCATTAATATATTACTAGATAAGAAGTCTACTGCATCAAAAATATTCTTTCCAAAAATCGTAATATCACCCCATACTCCAAATGATAACGCAGATGGTATACCTACTATGAAAATGCAGAAACCGATCATCCATGATAATTTTGTTCTTCTTTCTTGTTCACCATTTGCTAATGCTGAAACAACTGTCTCTAATAGGGAAAATGCCGATGTTAATGTCGCAAATGTAAATAATGCAAGAAATACTGTTAAGAAAAACCCACCGAATGGAATTTGACTAAATACAGATGGTAGTACGATAAATAGTAGTCCAGGCCCTTCTGTCGGCTCCATGCCTAATGAAAATACGGCCGGAAAAATAGCAAGACCCGCAAATAAAGAAACAAATAAATTCAATCCAACAATTGTAACTGCTGATTTTGGTAAACTTTCTTTTTTATTTAAATAGGAACTATACGTAACCATAATTGAAATCCCTATACTAATCGCAAAAAATGATTGGCCCATTGCGAACAAAATACTTTCTGAAGTAATCTTTGAAAAATCTGGTTGTAAGAAAAACTTCACACCTTCCATTGCATTATCAAGTGTTAGTGAGCGAACAATAAGAGCGACAAATAAAACAAACAATGCTGGCAACATATATTTACTCGCTTTTTCAATTCCGTTTTGTACACCTTTTGATACAACCCAAATCGTAATGAACATAAAGGCGAAATGACCGATAATGGCCCAAGCGGGATTCCCAATTGTTTCAGTGAATAATGTACTATAGTTTTGTCCTGGAGTAATAAGCTGTCCTGTTACTCCCCTGAATAAATAAATTAATACCCATCCACCTACAACACTATAAAATGAAAGTAATATAAAACATGTTCCAACCCCAAGACGTCCAATCCAATGCCATCCTGTATTTGGCGCGATACTTTTAAATGCTCCAACTGCTTGTTTCTGTGTACTGCGTCCAATCATAAATTCAGCTATTAGTAATGGTAGTCCAATTAATACAGTAAATAATATAAAGATTAAAAAGAATGCTCCTCCACCGCTCTTCCCAGCGATATAAGGAAACTTCCATATTGCACCTAGTCCAATTGCTGATCCTGCTGCCGCCATTATAAATCCTAATTTCGAAGTCCATTGCTCCGTCTGTTTCATCTTGTTTTCCTCCTTTTTAAATCTTTTTATATAAATAATTAAATTTTATGAACTTATCCGAATAAACCCTCCATTTCTATTTCTATAAAATAAAAAAATGGCTTAGCGTCTCTATATAAAGAGACGCTAAGCCATTTACTTAACGCGGTACCACCCTTATTGATTCCATTATGAATCCACCTTAGTAGTAATCGTTTGATTACAAACCTAATATCGAAGGTTAACCGTTAAGATTTACTAAGAATGTAATTCCGTTCCACCTTACTGCTCCTAGGCGAGTTCAGGACGTCATTTGACTATGTCGCACCAGCCCATAGCTCTCTGTACAAATACATGACCTTACTACTCCTATTCAACACATTTTAATATTTAGAATATATTTTCTTTTGAAATTAATATGAAGTATATCGGTTATATGTATAACTGTCAAGGCATAGATTAATTTTTTTGTCGAAAAGGATTTTTCTATAAATTTATAGAAAATATTTACATAAAAGTGTAACTTTATTCCAGCGGGTGTTTTGTCCATCCCCTACTGTTTATTAGCCTTCCAAATCAGACATTTACAAAAGGAGATTAAAACGTTATGTCACTATTAAAGAATGGTTGTTTTTTTGTTATCCGCTCATTTTTCATCATTCTTGGTATTATTGCGATTTGTTCCTTACCACAATTGTTTTTCGGTGCACCTCCAAATTCAGCAAAATCGCTAGCTATTCCGCCTACACCAACTTTACAATTTAATTTTAGTAACTATTTAGATTCGATATCAAATGTTATTTCTTCTTTGTTTCACCCTACAAGTATTACTTATAGAATTAACAATGCTGGCACTCTATCGCCCGACCGCGACTTGTTTCCATACTTACTAGAATCATATACGCATACATTAACGATTATGATTTGTGCCTTCCTTATCGCCGTGCTTCTTTCTACTACTTTTACTATACTGACATTTTACTTCCCTAGACGTATTCAATCTCTTATTCTTAAAACTTTACACGTACTAGAATCATTGCCTGACTTATTTTTTGTCGTTAGCGTACAGTTATTTGTCATTTGGATTTATAAAAATACAAATTTACTCGTTACCGTTCCCTTTTCTACTATGCAAGAAAAAACATATTTGTTACCGATAGTAACGTTAAGTATATTACCAATTATTTTCTTATACAAAATCAGCCTACTAAACTATAAAGATGAACTACAAAAGGATTACGTAAACGTTGCGGTCGCAAAAGGATTAAAGCCATTTTACATTTTATATAAACACGTACTCATTAACGCCTTACTCTCCATCTTTTATAATGCAAAATCTATTTTTTTATTTATGATTTCCAATATGATCGTACTGGAGTATTTATTTAATTCATACGGCTTATTTAAATTTTTAATTACGCACCAAACACCGGAAATTATTACTGTAAGCATATTAATTTTAACAATTCCATTCTATCTCTCCTTTGAACTATTAAAACGCATTTTACCAGGAAGAAGGGATTTACATGCTTAAAAAGATAGTTTTTAACATACGATTTTTAATCGGACTCTTGATTTTAGTATCCATTATTATTTCAAGTTATATTACAAAAGAGAAAGTAGACACAGGAAAAATCAAACCTATCCCTGAATATCAATACATCGAAGATAAAATAACTCGTACAGCCCCAGCACCACCATCTTTTGCTCATCCTTTCGGGGTAGATATGCACGGGAATGATGTGTTAATTCGGACTCTTTACAATGCAAAAACACCCATTTTTCATGCAATAATTATTAGCTTTTTCCGTATAACCTTTTCACTTATATTTGGTGTTCTTCATGCATACTTTTATCGATACGTACGCTTTTTAGATGTTCTATTTGAAACATTCCAATACGTCCCTAGCACCTTATTAGCGATATTTTTACTATCACCTGTAATGTTCGTATCTCCAGAAGATGAACACCTTTGGCTTACTTATACGATTTCGGTTTTAATTTTTATTAGTGTACCTAATTTATTACAACTTTTCAGCAATGAAATTCGTTTATTACTACAAAATGAATTTGTGACAAGTTCTAAAACATTAGGTGGTGGTTTTTTTCATATTTGTAAGTTACATCTTAAACCCTTCCTTACACCAAAAATTTTCATTTGGATAAATCAACAAATGCTGCAAACTTTAGTATTATTATTGCATTTAGCACTGTTTCAATCCATTTCATTTAACATTGCGGGTACACTTGTTTTACTTGGTCATAATCACCAGTTTTTAAATGTTTTACCTTGGGTAGCGTTCGGCCCCGTTTTATTTTTCACTATCGTTATTTTAGCTGTGTACATGATGTTATCTGGATTGCAACATGCATTAAAAGATGAAATGGTTCATATCGATAATTCACTTTTAATAAGTGTATTAGCAAAAGAAAAAAGAGAAAGTCAATATTTTTCCTTTTTTAGACCAACTGCAAAAATAAAAGAGCATTAAAAAAGAATCTTCGCGATAATCGCGAAGATTCTTTTTTACGGTATAAGACGAGTACAATCTCTCGGAAAAGCACTCGCTTCTCGCACATTCGATAATTGTAAAAGCTTATACACAACTCGTTCTAGTCCAATTCCAAAGCCACCATGCGGCGGACATCCGTAGCGAAATGTATCTACATACGATTGGAATTTCTCTGAATGTAATCCTTTTTCTTTAAAAGAAGTGAGTAACATATTATAATCATGGATTCTCTGTGCGCCTGACGTTATTTCTAATCCTTTATATAATAAGTCAAAAGAATCCGTTACAGCTGCATTCTCCTTATTTGGCATCGTATACATCGGTCTGGCTTCTTTCGGGTAATGTGTAATGAAAACAAATTCACTATTATATGTTTCTTTTACATATTTACCTAATAACTTTTCACCTTCTGTATCTAAATCCCCTACAGGAGATTCTTTACGATACTTACTTTTCAAGATTTCTTGTGCTTCTAACAATGTGATTTCCGGTATTTCTGTAATGACAGGTACTTCTATTTGTAATAGTTTTAGTTCTTTTTCACAGTTTTTTACTACTTGTTGAAACATATGTCGTAAAACATCCGTTTCCAATTGCATCACTTCATGAAAATCATTTATAAAGCCAATCTCCAAGTCTAACGATATATATTCATTTAAATGCCGTGAAGAGTTATGATGTTCAGCTCGGTACACTGGAGCAATTTCAAAAACACGTTCGAGTCCACCAGCTACCATCATTTGTTTATAGAACTGTGGTGATTGAGCTAAATACGCTTCTTTTTGGAAATACGGAAGCTTAAAAACATTCGCTCCTCCTTCTGCTCCTTGCGAGACAATTTTCGGCGTAAATATACGTGTGAAATCGTTCTCCGTTAAATATTCACTAAAGCTTTGAGCGAGTGTAGCTTTCACTTTAAAAATCGCCGCGGTCCGCTCATGTCTTAAAGATAATACTCGCTCATTCAACAGTTGATCTAAGCCAACTTGTAACTTCTTTTTATTTATTTCAAATGGAAGTGGTTCTGCACCATTTAATACTTTCACTTCATGAGCAAGTACCTCAACACCTACTTCTGTTTTCGATGTCTCAACTATTTCACCTGTTACTTGGACAACACTTTCCATCTCAAGTTTGTATCCTGCTAACTCGTTTTCTAATACACATTGGATAACTCCCGTTCGGTCCCTTAATAATAAAAAACTAACATTTCCTAAATGACGAATCTTTTTTACCCATCCTTGTAGTAATACAACCTTCCCGCTATACTCCGTACATTCTCGTGTGAGTGAACGCTTCATTATTTGACCCATTACATTTCCCTCCAGTATTTTTATTTACGTTATTGTTGTCGTTGTCGTCGCCATCATCCACGGTCACTCACCTCCTTTCAAAGAATACAAAAATCCGCCCCTATAAATAGGGACGGATTTTTCCGCGGTACCACCCAAATTGTCTTACTGACCATCTTAGTCCTGATAACGGTAGGTACCGTTTGCTTTTACTAATTATCACGTTCAAAGCAACACTCACAGGTGTCTTTCCATCATGCGGTATCGCAACCTTTCCAGCAATCGGCTGCTCTCTGTAGACCTTTGCATCATATACTTTTCCTGATCATCACTTTTTATATTTACAGAGTATTCTAACTCTTTATTTTATAAAATGCAAGCCTTTTTATTAAATTCTCTTCCTCTATAGTTATTTAGTAATTATTTTTTACGTTGTATTATTATTTATCCATTTAGATTTGCATTAGCCTTTTCAATAATAATTACCATTTTATTACATAAATTCCATATTTACCACACATATTAATATCAAAATTGTAACGGAGGTATACATATGAGAAAAGCAATTAGTTTCTTTCTCCTGTTGTTATGCTTAATTGTAGTGAATGAAACGTACGCCTATTCACCAAAATCTTTACCAATCTCCCAACACTCTGATCAATGGCAAGTGAATATTGATGAAGCGAAAAAAATAAGCAAAAAGATGCTTCAAGCTAAAAAAGATGAATTTCTAACCTATCAATTTTCAGTAAAAAATGTTGGCGAAAACGAAGTATATAACGTACAAGTTGAAGTCTTTCGCAATGAACCAAATATGAAAACAAAATACGAACTCTTTTCACGAAAAGAAAGTCGTCTCGCAAGCGGGAAAACCGGATTTAAACATGCCAACTTCCCTGTTTCTACAAAAGCAGATGAGGTTGATGTAATCATTACTTGGCAAGAACACCCTTTCCGCTCAATGAGAAACGGTCAAAAAATTGAGTCTAGAAAATTTAAAGAGCATTTTGTTTTTAAAGACGAAAAAAAATAAATGGAATGCGGATAAATTCACACTATCATTCACATAGCTTAATTTACTAGTACCAGTTCTTAAGCAAATTAAAAAGTCGTGGCTTATAAATGCCACGACTTTTTATATTAATTCGTACTAATTCCTCTCGCTGCCCAAATACGATCGATATCAGCGGCATGTTGTCCGCCATATAAAAGAGCATCCGCTTGCTTGATCGCTTTTGCTCCATCACTGAATTTAGAATTTGGTGTTAATGACCAGTGCGATTGTAAAATAATTTTTGTTGCTACATCACGACCAAATGCTTGCGCCATCTCATATTGCCCTTGAGCCCAAATTTCTCCATCATCATGTACTTCATTCGTAATATCTTTCGGATACACTTTATTATTATCTAATCGGCGTAAGCACGTTGGATCTGAACTAGAATAAGCAGTCGCATCCCATTCTCCAACACATGCTTTCCCGTAACCTGTTGTCGATACAGCATCTTCATACGTAGCACCTAAGAAGTCACCAAATCCTTCTCCCATCGCTCCGCCTTCTGCAGAACTACCGAAGCCAGGAACTTGATTATCTTGAATCGAATGTCCATATTCATGTGCGATAATCCCCGCATCTTCTGCATCATCTACTCCGCCAGTACCAAAGGTTAAAGCTTTCGTTGTCGGAGAATAAAATGAGTTGTCAGCTGTCGTTCCATTCACATTCACTTTAATGGAACGATTGTTAATGTTTTGAAACCCTAAACTTTGAATGTAGCGTTGCAATGTATCAATATGATAATACGACATCACATCTTCAAAGCTATCATTTGCGCGTGTATAGTTAAATTGTAAGTTTGTAGATTTCGTTTTTGCTTTTGAAGAAATCGTTACATACTCTCCAATTAAAAATCCTGTCCCATCTAAACCTTTTAATGTAACAGTCTTTAATTGGTTCGTTAACGCTGTTGAATCGGCATCATTATTATCTTTTAAACCTACTTTACTACCGCTAGATACGACTGGATTAGGTAAAAATACTTTTCCTGATCCTTCAGCTTTTCGGTTTATATCAACCTTTTTAATTAACTTTCCATTTTCTGCATCAATAAAAGTTTCCCATGCACCAAATGGATTATTAGAATGGACTACAACTTTGTATACTGGACGAGCAACTCCCTCTTCAACAATATATCCGAATTCTTTCTCTGTAGGAGCCCATAAGTTTTGTTCACTTGCTTCTCCAACATACGCCATTGATTTTTGAATTGCATCTTTTTCACTAATTTTTGTCGTTACTTCCTTCACACCTTTAACGGATTGATAATCAGAAACAGCAAGTACTCCCTTTCCCTCTCCGTTAAGAGTAACTGTAATTTGTTTTGAAAATACAGGCGCACCATTCACAACTTGTTGGAATCTAACATATGAAGCTACTGACGTTTCTGTTGTAGAAATATATTGCAAGTCTGAAAGGTCTGTTTTTAATCCATACTGCGCAGCATTTTCTTTTAAATATTCAGTTGCTTTCTTCTGTGGTGAATACGCTTCTAGCTTTACTTGCTGTTGTTTTTCCAATGCCGAAACCGTAGAAATCGTCCCCATTACTAACGGCACAGTCATTGCCATTGCCACCATTTTTTTATTAAACATAGAACCACTCTCCCTAATAAAGTAGCTCAACCTTATCCCATTACCACTAGGCAATCATTCCCCACAAAATGGGGGGATAAAAATTGAATCTACGAGTAATTCTCTAAGAACGATTCTATTACCTTTCCATTTAGAGTGAGTGAAATTTTCTCAATATTTATGTGTAAAGTGAAAACAATACTTTAGAAATATATTTCTTTCCCCTCCATACAAAAAAGGAAGTTGGAATCATTCCAACTTCCTTTTCTTTAATTAGCTGAACTTAATTTAATGCGGAATTTTGTCTCACCTAAAGATAGTTCATCGTCTTCATTCGTTAAGCGATCAAATGTAAATTGCTTAACGAGTAAGTTTTCTTCCAACAACTCTTTATGATTCGTTAACGTTTGCTGTAGTTCTTCCTCTGTATCAAGAATAACATCTACTCGTAAATTAACTGGTAAATTCAGCTGCTTACGATATTCTTGAACGGCGCGAATAAACTCACGTGCTACTCCTTCTTGTAGCAACTCTTCCGTTACATTCGTATCTAACATAACTGTATATTGTCCGTTAGTCGTATTGGAGAAGCCTGATTTTGCAACTTTCTCAACCAATACATCTTCCGCTGTTACAACTACTTCTTCTCCTGACGTAGCTTGGTATATCGCTTTTTCAGTTGAAACGAAATTCTGTACTTCTTCTTGTGACAATTGTTTTAACCAACCATTTACTGCATTCACATTTTTACCGAACTTCGGCCCAGCCGTTTTAAAATTCAGCTTTAATTGATAGGACGTGTATTTCGTTTCATCGAGTTCAACATGGAATGCTTTCACATTTAGCTCATCCATGACGATATCACGATAAGATTCCCAATCCATATCATTCTCTCTATGCTCAAGTAATACAAGTTCCGCTAATGGCTGTTTTACTTTTAAAGAATGCTGATTACGATTACTTCTTCCAAGTTCAACAACTTGTAAAACTGCATCCATTTCTGCTTCTAATTTCAGCTGAAGTAGTGATTCATTTACAACTGGATAATCTTCTAAATGCACACTACTTCCAGTTAAATTTAAATGAATATCTTCAGCAACAAACGGTGTAAATGGTGCAATTAATTTACTAATTGTCACAAGCACTTCATGAAGTGTGTCATACGCAGCTGCTTTCTCAGCATTCATACCAGATTCCCAGAATCGATTGCGTGAACGTCTTACGTACCAGTTACTTACTTCATCTACAAGCGCCGCAATTTCACGAGCTGCATTCGTAAATTGATAATCATCAAGTGCTGTTCTCACCTTTTTCGTTGTACTATGCAATCTTGATAATACCCACTCATCCAATTTCGTCCGTTTTACATCATACGTTTCATTCGGATTATAATCATCTAAATTTGCATATAAAACGTAGAAACTATACACATTGACTAGTGTATCTACAAATTTAGATTTGGCTTCTAGTACTGTTCTTTCAGAAAAACGCTTCGCATTCCACGGAGCACTATCAACAAGTAAAGCCCATCTTAAAGCATCTGCACCAAACTTATTTACTAAATCAACTGGATCTAGTGCATTTCCTTTACTTTTAGACATTTTCTGTCCTTCTTCATCTAGAACATGCCCTAATGATAACACTCGTTTATACGGTACTTTTCCTGTATATAGTGCTGATACTGCTAATAAACTATAAAACCAGCCGCGTGTTTGATCGATGCCTTCTGCAATAACATCTGCCGGAAACTGTTCTTCAAATAACTCTTTATTTTCAAATGGATAATGATATTGTGCAAATGGCATGGAACCACTATCAAACCAAACATCAATTACTTCAGGTGTACGATTCATTGTCCCTCCGCATTTTTCACAGCAAACTTGCACTTCATCTACATATGGCTTATGCAATTCTAAATCTTCAGGTGCCTCTTTCGTACTATGCTCTCTTAAATCAGCAATGCTTTTCGGTGCGAATTGATGATCGCAACTTTCACATTCCCATACGTTTAATGGTGTTCCCCAATATCTATTTCGGCTAATATTCCAGTCCACCATATTTTCTAAAAACTTACCAAAGCGTCCATGTTTCATATGATCCGGATACCAAGTAACAGAATCGTTATTTTTTAAAAATGTATCTTTAATTGCAGTTGTTCGAATTAACCAACTTTCTCCTGCATAATACAGTAATGGTGAATCACAACGCCAGCAATGTGGATAGCTATGTTCATACTTTTCTTTATGATATAGTAACCCTTCCTTCGCTAAATAACGAACGATATATACGTCACAATCTTTTACAAATTTACCTTTCAAGAATGGTACAGCTTCTGTATACTCACCTTTTTCATCTACAACATGTAAGAATGACAATCCTTCACTTTGAACGACTCTATAATCGTCTTCCCCATATGCTGGAGCTATATGAACGAGTCCTGTACCACTATCTGCCGTTACAAAATCTGCTGCGATGACGCGATAACCATTTGTAACTTCTTTCATCGGAAACGGTGCTGTATAAGAAGTATTTACTAATTCTTCTCCTTTATGAACAGATAATACTTCATAGTTTTCTTTTAATACATCTTGTACACGTTCTTTCGCAACAATGTATACATGACCTTCTTGTTTCGCTTTAACGTATTCCATATTTGGATGTACAGCGAGTGCAACATTTGCTGGAAGTGTCCAAGGTGTTGTCGTCCAACCTAGGAAATATTCATTTTCACTATCTTTCACTTTAAATTTAACTGTTGCACTTAAATCTTTTACTGTTTTATACCCTTGGGCAACCTCATGTGAACTTAGTGAAGTTTGACAACTTGGGCAATACGGTGAAACTCTATGCCCTTTATACAATAATCCTTTTTCATGAATCGTCCCTAAAACATGCCATACACTTTCGATATATGGATTCTCTAACGTAACATATGGATCATCCATATCTACCCAATAACCGATGCTTTCAGTGAATTCACGCCACTGCTTCTCATATGTGAATACACTCTCTTTACACTTCTTAATAAATGGCTCAATGCCATATTCTTCGATTTCATGTTTACCAGAAATACCGAGTTGCTTCTCAACACCTAATTCTACAGGTAAGCCGTGTGTATCCCATCCCGCTTTTCTTAATACTTTATAACCAGCCATCGTTTTATATCTTGCTACTACATCTTTAATTGTTCGTCCAAGTGCATGACCTACATGTGGTAGTCCGTTCGCCGTTGGTGGTCCTTCATAAAACACAAAAGATTGTGCGTCTTCTCGATTTTGAATTGATTGCTCGAAAATGCTTTGCTCGTTCCACTGTTTACGAATACGTGTTTCTCTCCCTACAGCTGACTCTTTTACATCTACTTTCTTCATCTACAATCACTCCTTTTGAATGTTTTAAAGCACACAAAAAACCCGTCCCTATAAAGTAGGGACGGGTTTACCCGCGATACCACCCTAATTCTATTAGCTCTTCACTAATAGCACTTAGCAACGTACTATCATACGTGTTCTTTGTAACGGTAGACATCCGTCCGGGCTTACTTATTTTCAGCCTCGGCTCCTCGGAGATGATTTTCAAATAACGTCTGCACACCGGCTTTCAGCAACATACCGGCTCTCTGGGGAACAGTACACTATTTTACTCTTTCTCGTCTTCAGATTTGTATACTTTGTTAAAAGCTATTTTATGCCATTTGGTAACAAATTGTCAACCAATTCGAAATATATATTTAATTATACCCTTTTTTCGCTATTCCTATACAGCTATTTCTCAAATTCTTGTATTCCAGCCAAGTCTTCATTTTCTTCAATAAGCTCCGCAAAGAATCCCGATTCATCCTCACGAAGGACGAGTTCAAGCTCTTCCTTCGCCTCTTCAGTTCTGTTTAACTGTGCTAAATAACATGCATGATCGTACCTTGCTAATAAATCACTTGCATCTATTGTTAATACTTCGCTCGTTATTTTTTCTGCCTTTATCGTTTGTCCAGCCCCATGATATGAAGATGCTAAAGAAAGAAGAATTGCCGTATCATTTGGATGATGTATAGAAGCGCCTTCTAATAAGTGAATTGCCTCTTCAAATCTCTCCTGACTTTCGTACATTTCCCCTAAAGCAAGGAATCCTCTATTTACAAACGGTGTTTTCTCCGTTAATTGTAAGTATATCTTTTCTGCTTTTCTTTCTTCTCCGGCTTCAAAGAAAACTTGTGCTTGTAAAAAAAGAGTATCATAATCATCTGGTAACTCTCGAACCATTTGCTTCGTTAGTTCCAAAGCATCTTGTAATCTATCTTGTTCCTCACACTCGATGAAAAGATTTACTAGTTGTTTCGCTACATCATAATCCCATTTATTTTCTAACGACGTTTCCAAAACTTCTATCGCTTCTTTATTCATCGCTGCATTCTCGTAAAATAGTGCAAATCGCTGAGCTGCCATACTATTTTTCGGATTTAACTTTAACGAAATTTCATATAAATCAATGATTGTTGTTATCATTGAAATTTCTTTCGCACGGTTTTTCATACGATAAAACGTTCTCGTAAATATAGACTTTTTCGGTTGTTCATTTTGCTGGCGTTCAATCCACATTTCAGTAACCGCAGCTGCTGCATACATAAATGCCGCACTTCTTTCTGCTTTTTTCACTTTCAATATATGCAAGAAATCACGTATGTTAGACAATTTCTTCTGTTGTTCTACCGCTCTTACATAAACATCAAAAATACGTTCATTACCTATATCTTGTTGCATGACTTTCATTGCAACTTCCATTGCTTTTTCATCTCTTTTTTTCACCAATACATTCGCATAATGATATAGAACTTCCGTATGTTCACCATCTAATTGTATCGCTTGCTCAATTTGTTCTTTTTCCTTATCGATTTCATTCATTGCTCCATACACATATGCGATTGCATCTAATCGCCATATTTCAGGTACTTCTCCAGCTAACCGTTCTAATTCCGCTAGCAACTCTTCTTGTAATTCTACTTTTACTGAAAGCTGCGCCAAGTATTCCATATTTATATGCAATGGTTCCTCTTTCATCGCCTGAACCATATGACTTTGTTCCTTTGAATTGTTTTCTTCTTTTTCATATATTTCTGCAAGTTGTAAATGTATACCTACGAAATTTCCATCAAGCTCTAAACATGTTTCATACGCTTGCTTTGCTTCCGTCAATTGCCCTAATGCCATAAGTGTTTCGCCAATTCGGTAATAAGGTAATGCCGTTTTCTTTTGTTCTATTGCCTTATTATATCTTTTCATTGCTTGGCCATACTGTCCAATAGATTCATATAAAATACCTATATAACAACCGTATTCACTTACTTCATTTCTTTCTTTTTTTAACGTTCTTAAAAACGCTATACCTCGTTGCACAAACACAGTTCCTTTAATTCGATTTACATATTCATCTAATGCACTTGCTACACTATAATCTCCCTGCTTTATACCACTCTCTAATTTAGCCAATGCTACTTTTAGTTCTTCTTCATTCCCGCCCAGTTCGATTTCCGCATCCCATAAAACCATCCCAGCATTCATAAGGAAATCTTGACTCTTTTCAATCTGTTTTTCGATACCGAGAATATATTGTTTCGCTTCTTTATATTGCTCTTTTGCCATATACACTTGAGTAAGTCCGAAATGAGAATAAACATCTTCATCATTTTCTTCTAAAGCACGCTTATATAGTACTTCTGCTTCTTCCAAACTATCATTCTGAAAATGATAGTCACCTAACCTTACGTAAAGAGGTGCTTTATCATCACAATTCTCAATGCCTTCTAGTAATATTTCCTTCGTACTTTCTTCATCCTTCAAATCTGATTCGTATATTTCCGAAAGTTTCGTATAAATGTAAGGTGCATTGCTATCCAACTGAATCGCTACTTTAAGCCCTTTTATCGCTAAATGTAATTTCCCTAATTGATGTGCACATCTCGCTCGCTCATACCATACATGCGCCTCATTTTTATACTCTTTTAACAAATCATTAAAGATTTCATACGCTTCTTCATATCTTTCTAAATCGATTAATATTAAACCGTGATTCGTTAACGTGAATCTTTCAGGACTACGCTCTAAAGCAACTTGAGAAAACTGCAACGCATTTTCACATTGATCGATATACATATAGGATAAAGCGAGAAAACTCCAAGCAATCGGCTGATCTGCATCCAATTGTAACGACGAACGAAAACTTGAAATTGCTTCTATATAATTTTCCTGTTCAAATGCATATCTTCCATTTATCAAATGATATAAAGCACGATTATTTTTCTTCTCAACACTTGTCAGCATTTGCCCAGCTTTCTCCATTTCTTGAAGACGAATAAAGCACTGTGCACCATGTAATTTAACAAAATCCGAGTTCGGAAACTTTTCCGTTAACTTTTCTATACAATTAAGAATAAACTCTTTATCTACTTCAACATCTAAGTGTTTAATCGTATATAACCACGTATTCGGATTATCACTCGTCTCTTTTAAGAAGTGTACTAAATGACTGATTCCCTCTTTATCGTGTTCATCTAAATGATCCGTAAGAGAAAAAATGGATTTAAAATACTGATTTTCTTCTTCACTTAAAAATGCCAATTGTTCCTTCTGTTTTTTCGGAACAAACGTGATTGCCAAACAACCTGTATAGCGATATTTCTCTTGCAATTTACTATATTCCACAAAAACTGGTTCTATAAAGTTTGGATCTTGAACATAAAAAGCTTGTAACGTATCATCGTATCCAGATAGTACTTGCACATGCGAAGCATGCTCAATATCTATACTTAATAAAACGGGAATTCCTCGGTCAAGTAGTCTCTTATAATTTTCCTCATTCCCTTTAAAATAACGATATTCATAACCTAATCCTTCTAAATACGAAACAGTATCCGAAAACTTCGAACCTGTCATATCAAAAATAAACTCTGCAATTTCATCTTGTGTACGTTTCTCTCCCCAAATTTGCAACATCATTTCTAAACTTGTGGGAACACAATAATTATCCTTTTGTACAATAGGTACTATCGGCAGGTGAACCTTTTTTCCATCTGGATTTTTTGCTAAATTATGATATAAAGAACCTTTTAAGCTTTTTTCTTCTTTTAATAACTGTTGTAAATCTACAAGTTTATTCATTTTGTACAGCGCCTCGGCGCGTAAATGTATAAAGTAAGCTTCATACGCATGATAAGGAAGCTGATTATTTATGTTATCTATTACCGATAACATCTCTTCATACTTCCCTAAATCTAATAAATATTTTACCCTTTCAAAATGAAAATATGGTACTTGCGGGAACTTTACAATCGCATCATCAATTAGCTGTAATGCACGTTTTTGTTCTCCTTTATTCGCATATAACTGTGATAATAAATAGGTAGATAATTCTTCACAATCTTTATGCTGCATGCCGGCTATAAATTGTTCTTCCGCTTTCTCCCATTCACCTGTATGCATATAGACGTAGCCCCATTTATCAAATACAGCACGTGTACTGTACTCCTCTGCTTTTTGCATATAGATTAGCGCTTCTTCATTTCGTTTCATTTCTAACAGACATCTTACTAAAGTAAAATATGTTTTCGCTAAAAAATCGGCATCTATTTCTTCTTTATTGCTCTCTTCTAAAGAGTCTTTTAACAACTGTTCTGCTTCAAGAATTTTCCGCTCATCAATTAACTCATCACAATATAAAGAGAGCGTTCTCATATTTGGGAATTTTTTATAAGCGTAGCGAATGAGGAATGAACTGTATTGGTGCATAAGCCCTTCATCAGTAAGGCGAATTAATATATCAAACTCCTCATGTGAAGAAATATTAGCAAGCCACTTTTTCACATAAGATAAAGTATTCGTTTCTTTTATATATGAAATTTCTTTATTTATTTCCTGTAATCCATCTACAAATCTCTTGTCTTTTAAACAAGTTTCTAACTGCTTAAAATCTAGCATGCATTCACCTCGAATTTATATTTATACTGCTACTTGCTTAGATTTTACACATCATATTGTAGGTATTCAACTATAATCTCTTATAATGAATGGTATTATTTAATATTATTCTAATTCATAACAGAATATAGTAAAAATGTTTGTTTTTCTCTGTATTTTGTTTGATTTTATGAAATAACGTAACATGTGGTTCTTATCTTTCAAAAGGTGAACGCTGTATATAAAATTATATCGGCGATAATTCAAATATATCAGCGATTCTTAAAATATATCGGCGATTTTCAAGATATATCAGCGATTATACGGTGAATATCGACTTATCGACAAAAAATGACATTTTTCTCACTCATTAAATTTCAAATCTACAAAAACACCGTAATGATCACTAGGAAACACACCAGTTGAAGTTAGTGCCGAATCCCCAAATATAGATACGTTTTCAATCGTAGGAAATTCAAATGCGGCATTTTCTTGTATCATAATCCAATCATATCTTTTTTCTTGCTTTACATCGTCTTTTAAATTCGGATTCTTTCTATAATCTAAAGTTGGTTGAGCTATCATGTTCTCTTCGATTTCTTTAAACTGAGCTACATCTATCCAATGCTTCCGAATTAAGTATTGATGCACCATTGAAAATGGATCATCATTAAAATCGCCACATAATAATTCATAATCACTGGCTCTGTTTTCAATCCAATTATTCACAGTGTTCATTTGTTCTTGTCTTATCCTACTAGATTTCCAATTTAAATGAACATTCGTAACTCCGAACTTGCAACCTTTATATGTAAACGTGATTCGAATAGCACAATAATTTGATTCCTCTATATCAGTTTCCCAAATTGCTTCTTCAGCTATAATAGGTATTTTACTTAAAAAGGCTAAGCCTTCATCTGGAGAATCAGGGTACTCCTTAAATATACAAAACGGATACCCTATTTGATCCGCTATATACTGTGCAACATTTTTCTTTGAATTCAAATTAACACAACTTCTAACCTCCTGTAGAGCAAGAATATGTGGAGAAATAGTTCGAATCTCCTCACAAATAGCTTCTAATCTCTCCAACCAAAGACTATCATGGTTCCATATATTGAAGGTAGCAATCCTTAATAAATTGCTATCTTTCAACATTCTATTTCACCAAATGTAATTTTCATATTCGGAGCATATACTAAAGAAGAATGTATATGAAATGCTTTAAAAAATCGTAGTTCAGCTTCATATTGAGCTAGCGCATCATCATATGTTAATTCCCTGGCCATTAGACGTTCTATAAATTGCTGTTTATCTCCTGGATTGCCCGCTATTCCCTCTTCTTTTAAAGAATGATACAAATCGTTTTTATCTTTGTGATGTATATTAGAGTCTAAAAAATTCACCTTATCGCTCACTCGACACTCAATATTTTTCACGCCTAATTCACTTAAATACATCGGTATTTTCATGCCGATATTGCCATCTTTACCGTTTCTCTTCGTATCACTTTCAAATAATTTTTGTAAAATACCTAGCTGAATAATTTTTGATTGCTCCTCCCCATCTAACACGTATGAAGACATATTTGAAATCCAGTGTGGTTCAAAACAGATTATTTTACCACCATCCTTAATTGACTGTATCATTTTTTCTAGCATCGTTTTTGGTGAACTCATATGTAACAAGAAGGCATGACAGATTGCTATATCATATTTATCGTTCAATTTAATTTCTGTAGCATCTCCTTCAAAAAATTCTGAATCATACGGAAGTAAACGAAACAACTCTCTCGCTTCAGCTAGTAATGTTTCTCCACTATCAATGCCTGTATACTTTGAACCTTCTGGGAGTAATGGCATTAATACTAATCCTAAATAACCATATCCACAACCGTAATCAACGATATGTACGGGCTTAGTAATCTTCCAAACTGTATTTACTAAAAAGCTTACATAATCGTCATTATAATATAAATCTCTCGTGTTTTTTAAATATGTTAGTTTACTGTTCCAGTCGTATGTTGCCAATTGTAATGCCCCCTTTTTATATATGACATTACAATTCTCCATTTAATAAAGACATTCCTACACCTGAAACAATTCCAAAAAAATTTAGATTTAATAAAATAAAACTGCTACTTACATATTTTCTATAAAAATAAATAGGCATACATATCTAATATGATACGTATACCTATTTATTTTACATCTCCTCAGGTGCCTCCACCCCAAGTAAACGTAATCCCTCTTTTAATACAACCGTCACAGCATACACTAATGCCAGTCTACTGTCTTTTTCGGCATTTTCATCTAATATACGCACATTTCCATAATATTTATTAAACGATTGTGCCACATCTAATACGTATTTCGAAATAACCGATGGCTCATTTTTGTTACATGCTGCTTCAATTACTTCCGGGAATTTGTTTAGTAATTTTACGACACTCCAGCTATGATCATCTTTTAATGCAAACGTACATGTTTCAAATTCCACACTTTCTTTTCTTAAAATAGAGCAAGCACGTGCATGTGTGTACTGTACGTACGGGCCTGTTTCACCTTCAAATTTCAGCATGTTTTCTAATGAAAATTCGATATTGTGCATACGCTCATTTTTTAAATCGTGGAAGATGACTGCCCCTACACCGACTTGCTTTGCTACTTCCTCTTTCTGTTTTAAGTTTGGATTTTTCTCTTCAATATTTTGTTTTGCAAGTTCGATTGCTTCCTCAAGTACTTCTTCGAGTAAAATAACTCTTCCTTTACGTGTCGACATTTTCTTACCATCTTTTAAAATGAACCCAAACGGTACATGTTCCATGCCGTCAACCCAAGTATAGCCAAGCTTTTTTAATACAGTGAAAAATTGATTGAAGTGTAGACTTTGTTCTGGGCCAACTACATATAACGCTTTATCAAATCCATAAGTGTTTTGACGATATAAAGCTGCCGTTAAGTCACGCGTTGCGTAAATCGTCGCACCATCTGATTTTCTAATTAAGCAAGGTGGCATTCCTTCTTCTTCTAAATTAACGACTAATGCGCCTTCAGACTCTTCAAGCAAATTATGCTCCTCTAAAATCCCAATAAAGTCTTCCATTAAATTATTATAAAAAGCTTCTCCTTGAAAATTAGTAAATTCAACACCGAGAAGTTCATAAATACGAGAAAATTCTTTTAAGGATTCGTGACGGAACCAATTCCAAAGCTCAACTGCTTCTTCATCACCTTCTTCTAATTTCTTAAACCAAGCGCGTCCATCTTCTTCTAGTTCTTCGTCTTCTTTTACCTCTTCATGGAATTGAACATATAACTTAAATAGTTCACGTATTGGATCCTCTTTAACTACTGCTTCATTTCCCCATTTTTTATAAGCTGTAATTAACTTTCCAAACTGTGTTCCCCAATCCCCTATATAATTAATCCCTACAACTTCATAGCCACATTTTTCGGCGATATGTTTCAATGAATTTCCAATCATTGTAGAACGTAAATGCCCCATTGAAAAAGGTTTCGCTATATTAGGAGAGGAATAATCGATAACTACCGTTTTTTCACATCCAAAGCTATTATGACCGTACTCTTCTTTCTCTGCTAAAATCGTTTTTAATACATCATCACTTACAGTTTCACGATTAAAAAATACATTTACATAAGGACCAACGGCCTCTACTTTCGTAAAAAATGGATCGCTTAATTTCTCTGCAATTTCCTTCGCGATAAGAGCTGGTGATTTTTTATATTGCTTCGCTAATGAAAAACATGGGAACGCTGCATCTCCGAAGTCATCTTGTTTCGGTGTTTCAATTAAATCTAAAATTTGGTTTTGCGTTAATTCATTCGTAAAAATATCAGATAAACTTTTCGCAAACTGCGTTTTATAATCCATGATATAACCTCCTTATTTTTTAAAACACAAAAAACTCGTCTCTAAAAAAGAGACGAGTTTGAACCCGTGGTACCACCCTTGTTGTTCATTATGAACCACTTTCCCGTTTATAACGAGGACAGGGGGCCTCGGCTTACTCTACTATTCGTTCAAGAAGCGTCTCCGAAGTGCGCTTCATCTTTTTCTTCCGCACTAGGCTCACACCATCCCTAGCTCGCTTTCCTTCTAAAAAAGACTACTCTCTTCATCACAGACAATATATTTAATTAATTATTGCTTATTATACATCTTTTCAAACAATTAGCAAGGGTCAATTACGCCAAAGTGAAACTTAGCACTTTTTCTTTTGTATACGTGAAAATTATGTTTTTCAAATCTAGAACTACGGAAGTGATCTTTCAGAACGACACGCTTTCTCGCCACACGCTTCGCTTCCGCAATTGTTTCATCAGTAATATCATGATACAAAGCGAAGTGTTTTAACCCTTTAATTCCATCTGATTCTATGACAGTTTCTTCAAACATTGGATCAAGGTAAACGACATCATAACTATTATCTTCACATTGTTTTAAAAATGCGAAATGCTCTGTTTGCTTTACATTGATTCGTTGCATTGCTTTATCAATTTCAGAAACGGATGAAGACCATGTTTTTAAACCATTTTCCATGATATAGGCCATATATTCATTACCTTCAAGTCCGGTTACTCTTCCACTTTCACCAACAATATAACTGGCTACAATACTATCTGATGCCATACCGAGCGTACAATCTAATACTGTCATTCCACTCTCTAATTTAGCAGCTTGTACAAACGGATCGTGTTCTCCGCGCATTAATCTTTTCACACGAAACATCGCTGAGTTTGGATGAAAGAAAAACGATTCTTCCGTTCCTTTTGGATAAATAGCTAATCGGTTCTTCCCTACGACAAGCACATCTTGTTCATACTGCTCATGCAGCTTATGTACTGGTATGTCATTACGTTTAACGAAAGAACTATTTAATTCTGCTGCTACCTTATTTGCATAATCTGTCATTTTTTTGTTCGTTCTTCCTGCTGTTGTTACTATCATTTTTTCACCTCTATATAAAGAAAAGAGGGAGATTTACTCTCCCCCTTCTTTAGCAATTCTTTTCGAAAGCTTGTTCTAAGTTCGTAATAATTTCGTCCATAGTTGCACCTTCAATTTCATGACGGTGAATGAAGTGAACAACTTCTTTCCCTTTTAATAATGCCATAGATGGTGAAGATGGAGGAATTTCTCCGAAGTATTCACGCATTTTTGCAGTAGCATCTTTATCTTGACCTGCAAATACAGTTACAAGATGATCAGGTTGTTTTTCAGCACGAACAACCGCTTGACCTGCTGATGGACGTGCTAAACCAGCTGCACAACCACAAACAGAGTTTACAACTACTAAAGTTGTACCTGCCGTATTTTCCATAAATTCTGTTACAGCTTCTTCTGTAGTTAACTCTTCAAACCCAGAACGCACTAATTCTTGACGCATTGGGATTACCATTTGGCGCATGTATTCTTCATAAGCATTTGACATCTTGTAATCTCTCCTTCAACTTTCATTCCAAATTCATCATATCACGCTCTATTAATAGGTGCAAAAGAAAGATAACAATGATTTCATTTTTTTGTAGGGATTTCACAAACCCCTTCACGGCAATGTCCAACTGGGACAAGTTTTCTATTGTTAGCGATATAATCGTATACTTTACTTCCAAATCCAAGTACGATAGATAACTTTATAAAAGGAACGACAAACCAATAAGATGGAACGGCCTTTGCTAATACATGTATGCTATGAATTCCGTCATACCACTTATTATTTTTTAAAATATACAACCTTTGTTCCATCTTACTTTGTAGTTCTTGAGAAAGTTCATACTTCTCAACTACATCCTCATCTCGAAATGAAACAAATTTCATCTTACCCTTTTTATCTAATTTTTTCGTACGTTCTGCAACTGCCGTACACACCGGACACCAACTATCATAGAAAACAATCATACATTATTCCCCTTTACGAGATTCCGTCATTTGTTTCCATACAGAACCTTTTGCTTCTTCTCCACCTTCAATACGCTCTAATGCTAGGCGTGCTTGCATCGCTACTTCAAACTCTGGATCATCTTGCGCTGCTTTTAATGCTGGAATTGCACTTTCATCTCCAAGTTCAAATAAGAACATCGCTGCACGCCAGCGTACTAATTTACTTGAATCTTTCAGAGATTTAATCATAACAAACATCGCTGCCGGATCACCTACATCTGATAAACAATCTCCTGCAGTACGACGAACACTTACAGAGCGATCTAATAAAGCTTTATATAATAACGGTAATACTTCATCACCTTTTACCATACCTAAATACGCTGTTGCTAAACGGCGGATTGAAACTTTTTCATCATCTAACGCCATTTTCAGCACTGGAATATCTTCTTCAGTAGGATCCATTTGTTCTAATGCTGCAAAACGTTTTTTCCAATCAGCATCTTTCATCATTTCTTCTGTTACTTTATATGGCTCACGCTTTTGAATCGTTACTTCAACAGCACCTGCCTGATTTAATAATTCTTTAACCGTTTCATTTACACGTTCTTCTGAATAAGCAGCAACAATCTCTTCTACTACTTCTTTCCCGATTTCTTCAAAATTACCGTAACGTGTACTTTGTTCCACCCATTTACGTTCTTTTACAACGTTTGGTGCAGACATTTGAACTTTCATAATTGATTCTTTAAAACGGTCAGGTAAACCAACACGTTCTTCCGTCGTTCCATCTGTTAACTTCACTTGCATTGGAATTGTAAAGAACATTTGAACAAACACTTTCACTTCTCCAAAATGAGCAAGTTGTTGTTCTTCACTTTCTCCCACTACTTCTTCACCGAAAACAGCACGAACTTGTTGTAATAAAACTTTCCAGTCGTACTTTGCATTTCGCTCCACTGCTAAAAAGTCAGCTACATGATATACACCTTTAATGCCTTCAATTTTTAAAATTTCTTGCACTTGCATTGGTGCTTGTTCTTTATTTTCATTTGTATAATTATTACGCGCTCCTGATGGTAATACTTCATTCAAAATAACTTTCATTGTATTTGGACTTGGCGTCGGTTCAATTGCTTTAATCTTCACGTAAAAAACTCTCCTTTATTGCATGTTCTTAGCTGTATTGTAACATGTTATCACTCTATACTCCTACTCGGATGCTTAATCTTGCTACTTTCTTCCCGCTACCATACTATTTCATTCTTTCTTGGCATTTCAAATTAGGAATGAAATTTTAAAACCTGTCATTTTCGATTGTTTTTTATTTATGGAGGGAATTTGTTTTCTTTGTCGTACATTAAAAGAGTCAACTGTATAAGCAACATGAAATTCGGTTTATAGGAAACTTTATAAGTAGAAGAGGTCTTGGAGGATATTACATGGAAAAAGAGAGACTTTTAAAAAATGTAAAAACACTGATAAAAATGCACTCTCAAGGGCTTATAGGTGGAGAAACAATGCCTGAAGACGTTTTGATCGGTGTTATTCCAGAGGATGAATTAATGGATGTTTTAACACTAACTATGGCATTGAATTATCAACGAAATTCCTATACATTATGGGAATCCGCTGTAAAAGCGTATCAAGATGAAGAAACAAAATGGATTTTCAATCTGCACGCTGCTGCAAATAGCGATATTAATCTTCTCCGAAGTTCGTTACTTTTTCATCGCGTAGGATTACAACCTAACCGTCATCCAGAGATTTGGAAACGTGTAGCAAATGGCATAGTAAAATCTTCAGCAAAAGGAAATGTACAAAGCCTTATTGAATCTGTTCAATTTGATATTTCTTTCTTAAAGAAAATAATACAAGGAACGCGAAAATCTGATTTCCCTTATCTTTCTGGACCAAAAATCTTCAATTACTGGTTATATACCTTGGAGAATTATGCAAATGTCACTTGGAATTCTCGTGAACTTATTACTATAGCCCCGGATACACATATTTTGAAAGCTACGGTAAAGTTAGGACTATGTTCTTCCAAGGTATTAGTTGGAACTGCTGAGGACCGACAGACAGTAGCTGAAATATGGGAGAATGTACTGACTGGTAGTGGTTTGACCCCAATTGATATCCATACTCCATTATGGTTGTGGAGTCGTGCAGGTTTCCCGCCACTTTCAAGCTTGGAAACATTACGAAGCGACACCTAATAAAAATGGATAAAAAATAAATCTATATTTTTTATCCATTCCTTAAAGTTTTTCAAAATACTTTCATAAAATTCTACCGAACCTATTGTTTAAAGCCCCTTTTTATTACGATGCGCCCTCCCGTTTTTTCTCCAAAAATGTAATACTCTCAATCACAACTTCCGTTCTATATATTCTCTTTCCTTGTTCATCATCGTAATTACTCGTATGAATACGCCCGGTAATCCCAACAAGTGACCCCTTTGTACAATATTCAGTTACATTCTCAGCCAATCTTCGCCAAACGACACAATTAATAAAATCGACTTGTTGCTCACCTAAACTATTTCGAAAACCTCTATTCACCGCAACACATATTCGTGCATAAGCGACGCCTTGTTTTGTGTAGTATAATTCTGGTTCCTTTGTCAATCTACCGATTAATACAACTCTATTCATCATAAGTTATACCACCTCACATATTTTTCTTCATTGTAAAGAAAAATGTTTGAAGAGTAAAAAATGTAAAAAAAATATTTTATAGTAAAAAATAGTTTTTTTTATCATATAAAAACAAAAAAGAAACCTTACATACTTTAAACATGTAAGGTTTCAAAATTTATACTTCACTGCAGGATATGTAATAGCCTCCACGAGCCATCTTTATTTCAACACGGTACATTACATTTTCTAAGTAAAAAGTAATCGGTTTTACTTTGCTTTCAAATTTAAGTTGTTCATTACAATCAATCGCATACTCTTCGATAGCTGAAGTAATAACTTCTGATGATGGATATGTTAAAGCATCATCTAGTTCTATGAAAAAACTTTTAGAAAATAGTTTTTTTATAATCCCTTTTTTCTCTTTCATCATATCCCATCCTCTTCAATTTAAGGTTACCAACATCCATATTATACCATATCATCAATTTATCTTTGAAAATAAAAAAATCCTGCATTTTTCATGCAGGATTTTTTATTAGTCATTTTTCGTAAAGTAAGAAACGAAACGAAGAATTTCTAAGTATAACCAAACTAATGTAAGCATTAGTCCCATTGCAGTGTACCACTCCATATATTTCGGAGCTTGACTACGTACACCATTTTCGATTAAATCGAAATCTAGTAATAAGTTTAATGCAGCAACTACAATAACAACTGCACTAATAATAATACCGATTGTACCACCTTGGTGAATATATGGAACAGTAACACCAAACATGTTTAATAGGAATACGATTAAATACATAACCATAATTCCAAGTGTTGCTGCCATAACACCTGTACGGAATTTATCCGTTACTTTTACTACGCGTGTTGCATATAACACTAACATTGCAAATAGAATTGAGATTGTTAGTAATACAGCATTTAAAACGATAGAATCGCCAAATTTCATTGTATAAACTGCTGAAATACTTCCTAACACAACCCCTTCTACCGCTGCATAGATTGGTGCACCAAAAGGTGAAATACGTGGGAAGAACATAGATGCAAATGCGATGATTGCCGCAACGATTAAAGCACCAATTAATACTGGCATCTTCATCGTCCCCTGCATCATCTGTATGTATGAATAGACAGACGTTGCAAGTAGCAAGATAAGCATAATGAACGTTTTGCCTACTGTTCCGCCAATTGTCATCGCAGAAGCACTTGCTCCCTCTTTACGGAATGCCTCTTTTTTCAACATTGGATTAGATGTTCTCATTTTTTCCCTCCTAAAATAGGTTCTACCAATAGTGTAAAGTTTTTCTCTTTACTTTTCAATATATGCAGCTTGTTTTTATTTTAAACCTTCAACGATGTCTGATAGTTCACTCCATCGTTCCATCGTTTTTTCTAACTCTTCTTCTGTTTGTTGCTGTGCTTCAGACAATTCTTGTGCTTTCGTAAAATCTGAACCAACATTCGCTAGTTCTTCTCCAATTGATTCTAATTTTTCTTCAAGCCCTGCAATGGTGTCTTCAATTGTTTCCCATTCACGCTGCTCGTTATAGGAAAGTTTACGTTTACGTTGTTGTTTCGGTGCTTCCTCTACTACCTTCTTCTCTTTCTGCACTTCTGCTTTCTCAATAAGTTCTCTCGTTTTTTCCATCTCTAAATAATCTGTATAACTACCTAGAAATTCACGCACTTCGCCCTCGCCAGTAAAGATGAACAATTCATCAACTACTTTATCTAAGAAGTAACGATCATGCGATACAGTTAAAACGACACCTGGGAAATCTTCTAAATAATCTTCTAGTACTGTTAATGTTTGCGTATCTAGATCATTCGTAGGCTCATCAAGTAATAGTACGTTCGGTTCTCCCATTAATATACGTAATAAGTATAAACGTCTTCTTTCACCACCAGATAATTTCCCAAGCGGTGTACCATGTGAATGTGGCGGGAATAAGAAACGTTCTAACATTTGGGATGCACCAATTACTTTGCCATCTGTCGTATGAATGACTTCTGCAATTTCTTTAATATATTCAATCATACGTTGATTTAAATTCATCTCTTCATTTTCTTGCGTATAATAAGCAATTTTCACTGTTTGCCCAACTTCAACTTCACCACTATCAGGTGATAACTTCCCTGCAAGCATATTTAATAGTGAAGATTTCCCGCTTCCATTCGCTCCAATAATCCCAATACGATCGCCTGGTTTTACAATATGATTAAAGTTATGTAGTACCGTTTTATCACCAAATTTTTTCGTTACATCTTTCAACTCAAGTACTTTTTTCCCAAGACGGCTTCCGCTAAGTGCAATATCAACTGACTGTTTTGCAGCTGGTCCTTCTTGCCCTTTTAATTCGTCAAAACGCTGAATACGTGCTTTTTGTTTTGTTGAACGAGCTTTTGCCCCGCGGCGAATCCATGCTAGTTCACGGCGATATAAGTTTTGACGTTTTGATTCTTGCGCAATTTCTTGTTCTTCACGAAGTGCTTTCGCTTCTAGAAACGTACTATAGTTACCTTCATAACTATATAGCTTTCCGTTGTCTAATTCGAAAATACGATTCGTCACACGGTCTAAGAAATAACGATCATGGGTTACTAGTAATACAGCACCCGTATATCTTGCTAAATATTCTTCTAGCCATTCAACTGTCTCATGGTCAAGATGGTTCGTAGGCTCATCTAAAATTAATAAATCCGGCGTTTCAATAAAGCATTGTGCCATCGCAATACGTTTTTTCTGTCCACCAGATAAATTTCCAACAGTTGCTGTAAAATCTGTAATTCCTAACTTTGTTAATAACGATTTTGCATTCGCATTTGCTTCCCATGCACTCATCGCATCCATACGCTGTTGAACTGCGAATAATCGCTCTTGAACTTTCTCATTGCTTGGATCTTTTTCAATATGTAATAGCGCTTCTTCATATTCACGAAGCAAACGAATTAACGGTGTGTCACCATGAAATACTTGCTCGAGTACTGTTAAGTCCTCATCAAAATCCGGTTGCTGCGATAAATAACTAATTGTATATCCACGTGTATGCGTCATATCACCAGTATCTGGAATTTCAACCCCTGCGATAATTTTCAATAACGTCGATTTACCAGTACCGTTCACACCGATAATCCCGGCACGGTGTCCTTCTGCAATACTAAATGATAATCCATCAAATAACGGTTTTTCTCCATATGATTTCGATAAATTCTCCACAGTTAACATTTTCATATTTGTGCATTCCACTCTTTCATAAATTGTTCAATAAACTGTTCCATATAACGATGACGAACTTCAGCCTCTTGTTTTGCTGCGTTCGTATTCATTAAGTCTTTTAGTTTTAAAAGTTTTTCATAAAAATGATTTAAAGATGGATCGTTATTTTTTCTATATTCATCTTTCGTCATCACTTCTCGCGGCGGAATAGTTGGATCGTACATTAATCTCCCTTTCGCTCCGCCATACGCAAATGTGCGAGCTATGCCAATTGCACCAAGAGCGTCTAAGCGATCTGCATCTTGAACAATCTTCCCTTCAAGTGACTCCACTTTACCCCCATGACCACCTTTATAGGACATATTGGCGATGATATGAAGGATGTGTTTACTTTCTTCTTCTTCAATATGTAACTCTTCTAACCAATCAGAAACTTTTTTCATTCCTGCTTCTTCACTTTCATTTAACTTTTCATCTGCTACATCGTGAAGCAATGCTGCCATTTCAATTATAAAACGATTTCCACCTTCTTGCTCAAATAAAGAAATCGCCAGTTTATGTACGCGCTCAATATGATACCAATCATGCCCACTCGCATCTTTTTCTAAAATATGTTTTACAAAAGTAATTGTTTTTTGAATTTTTTCTTGTTTTGTCATTTTATCTTCACCCAGTTACTTATTGTAACACGCCCGCATTTTTTCATCACATATTTTCTTGTCCGCCCATACACTGGGTGGTAGGCATCATCATGAAGGAGGAATAAACATGTTCTATAATAATCAACCGCCTTACCCACAACAACCATTTTACCCTCAGCAACAGGAACAAGAACAAAGATATACAGAACAATATGAAGAACAAGAGTTACAACAGCAAGAGCAACAATATGAACAAAATCCATATGCAACACCACAGAACCAAGGACCTGGATACCCTCAAAACCCTTATGACACACGTCCAAATTTGGAATATCCTCAAAATCCATATGCAGAATCGCAAACTCAAGAACAACAATTTCAACAAAATCCATATGCAGAATCGCAAACTCAAGAACAACAATTTCAACAAAATCCATATGCAGTACCGCAAACTCAAGAACAACAATTTCAACAAAATCACTATAAACCCAAGAACAACAATTTCAACGAAATCCATATGTAGCACCCAAGAACAACAATTTCAACAAAATCCATATCCAACTCAGTCACAACAACCTCAATACCAACAACAAATGTATCAACCAAACTATGACGCACGTGTTTCACCACCTAAACCACCAACAATTGATCCAACTCAACCACAAATTTTACCACCAGGACCAACATTAGATATTACACAGCCACAAATTTTACCACCTGGCCCTATAACAGAACCTACGCAACAACAAATCCAGCAAGTTGTCGGTACACAGTTCTTACCTTTTAAAAAGCCTGTGCTAGATTTCGTAAAACCTTGGGTAGATTACGGTTTAAATGAAGCAAAACATACATCACATAAACACGCTTTAACTGAAGTTGCTGCAATTATGTTTTTAGTTGGGAAAGGATTTAATCCGACGATTGCGCATTATATTGTAGAATCTTGGGAGAAGAATGAACAGTTTTAAGCTTGTTCATTTTATGTTTTATAAAACGATAAAAGTGTCACAAATGCCTGTTATACAAGCATTTGTGACACTTTTCATTTGTTATATTATATTCTGCTTTTAAAAAAGAATTTCATATTTTTTCATGTATTTTTATATTATTTGTGAGCAAAATGTGAGCAAATAATAGCCTTTTAATTAAACCGTACTAGGGCGATTTTCATTTTAAAAACCATTCATTCAACATAAATTCCCACAATAAATTTTGTATTACAATCACCTTGATAAATAGGTATTATCGTGGATTACCTATTGAGAACTATAACAAACACATATGTTGTAAAATACATTTTTTTGAGGATACTTTAACCATTTATTGTTATAATTATATCTGCAATATTTTCCCAGGAGAGTTCCTATAAAGAACAATAGGATAATGGACATACATACTAGGCACTCCCCTTCTTTAATACGTTCATAGAAATATAGAAAGGGTTTATACGATGGGACAATTTCAAAGTAATTTTCAATCGGCACAACAAATAGCTACGCAGATGAGAGCAGCGTCGGATACCATCCAAAGTGCAACAAATCGCTCTATAAAAAAGGCGACGCGTACTACGCTTTCTGTTAATTCAAAAGTACAAGAAGCGAACCAACAATTTTTAGATTTGACAAAACAATTTTCCGCCGCCTTTCAACAAGCGGTCGATAACATTCATTCGGTAGCTAAAGAGTTTGAGAGAATGGATCACGAACTTCACAACACTTTTCGCTAATGTGACCACCTTCGTAAAAGCAAAACGGTAGGAGGTAAAAGATGAGTCAAGATATTGAAAAACAAATCAATCAATTGAATCAAAAATTACAAAATGTATTCAAAGAACAGGATCGGAATCAATCTGCAATTCAAACTCAAGAACACGTGGAAGCAGATTTTCACGAATGGAGAAATCGAAGTAATCGTTTATTTAACCGAATTCTAGAAACTTGGCACGGCGATAGAGAATTATCTCATTTTTTTATGAATATGCGTCAAGAAGCACAACACATCGAACGAAAACTTACATTCGAATTGGAAAACCAAAAAGAAACATTGCTTAAAGAAAGACGAGACCTTAGTGATTTAGAAGACGACCTATCCTACCAGCAACAACAATTAGCAAGAGAGGTTGCAGTCCATTGAAAACAATAGTTAAAAATATAGGTGGTAAAAATATATTAGCTACAGCAGAAGAACATTTAAGCCCTCAAATAGAAAAATTATTGTATTTGCTAACTAAAGTAGCAGATAACAAATTAGTTGATGGATTTTCTATACAAGTTGGTTGGTCTATTTTTGTTCTATCCAAACGTGAAGATGGGTATCACATTATTGCCCCAGATTATACAAAAAATCCATTTAAGGATACTACAGAAGATTTAACAATTGCTTTATGGGTGCAATTAGAACAAGTACACTGTTTACGTCAGTTAAATATTGATGGTGAAGTGATAAAGTTTAGTGATAAAATAGTGACTGCAAAAAATGTGTTACAACTAGATGAGATTTATTTACAAAGGGCTGGGGATTGTGAAAAAGGTGATTCTGGTTGGTATATCGGTCCTGTCGATGAAACAGAAGAAACAGAAGGTGAATTAGAAGCATTTTACGCATATCAGCTACTAAAAATTAGACCTTCAATTATTCAAGTTTTAGCCTTACCTTATGAATATCTGGTAGTCTTTGAGAAAAATAAAATCAAGGTAATTTTAGATGATAACGATGTCGATGTTTGGAATGGAGTTACAAACTGAGATTGGTTAAGTTCTAAAATAATTGATAGGAGTTAACCGCATGGACGCAAAAGCTTCGGAAATTCTAGGAGAAGAATGAGCAGTTTTAGGGTTGTTTATTTTATGTTTTATAAAACGATAAAAGTGTCACAAGTGCCTGTTATTCAAGCATTTGTGACACTTTTTATTTGTTATATTATGTTCTATTTTAAAAAGAATTTCATATTTTTTTATGTGTTTTTATATTATTTGTGAGCAAATAATGGCCTTTTAATTAAACCGTATTAGATCGAATTTTATTTAAAAAAACAATTCATTTAACATAAATTTCTATGATAAATCTTGAATTACAATCACCTTGATAAATAGGTATTACCGTTCTCATTGTTGAACTTGTATGCGGAAGATATATTTTTGTTTTAATACCGTTTCATCTTATTTCATACCGTGCATTAAATCTAAGTTTGTTTAATAACGTTTTTCTGTGATATCACTACTTATTATTAATTCGTGGTTGTTTTTATTGAAGCAAAAATTCGAGTAAAACATGTGGTTTTGTCTATCCATATTTTAGACAAAATGGTAATGACAAAAGAGTGATTTTTCAATTTACAATTTAGTTGGATTAAACAAAGAGTGGGGTTCTACATTTTATAAGAACCCTATTAGAGATACACTATATTTTTATAAACAATACCAACATCTCGAAAGTTTGATATAATCATACAGTTATTAATAGCAACTAGGGAGATATACAGCATGAACTATACAAATATGCCAAAAGAAATAGAAACGGCTAAGCGGACGCCATTCGCTTCGATACCGAAGAAGTTCATCGGTACTGGTAAGATTATAAAAACACAAACAAAAGTGGAGCGCCCTACATTAACCCAAGACGAACAAGAAATGATTGAAAACAAGTTATTATGTGCATACCTTTCTGAAGAGAAGATATCGATTACTTATTATAGAAATGGTCATTTGCTAACTAGATGTATGACTGTAACTGACATAAATCCGATAAAGAATTTAATAACTTGCACTGACGCATCCTATAACAGAATTTTTCTTGATTTTATAGATATAATTGATTTAAGCTAAAAAACATAAAGTTTTCCAAATATAGCCAGAATATCAGACTTTGAAATAGAAAATCTGAAATTAGGAGACAATACTATGAAGGTTATGAGGTCTATTTTCAGAGCATTTCGTTTGTTGAGTAAAATCATAAACCCTATATTAAAAGCATTATCTAAAAGTAAATTCTAAGTTTAATAGAAATAAAAAACCGTCATTTAAATAGGCGGTTTTTCTATTTCCATCTCTCTTTCCCCTATCCTTCACATAACATGTACTAAAAAGGCGGTGCGTGATTTTCATGTCAAATTATTATTACGACCGTTCACATAAGTGCTATCGGAAGAAGCGTAAAAAATGCGACTGTGAATGCCATTGCCACCCACGATATCAAATGTTAACATCTGGACCTTTATTCCGTAATGCGGACACGGACTTCATTCAAGTTCCTGCGCTTAATCAAACAGACGAACCACAAACTGTAACTATAGCGGTACAAAATTACCAAGAGACTTGTGATGGTGATGTATTCCCTTCATATGGCTATCTTTGTAGAGAGTTAATTAACGATGACAATGGCGGTTCGGATGATGAAGTAAGCAATGGGAATGGCAACGGAGGATGTATCTATTGTGAGCCTGAGGGAGTAAATTTCTTATTAGAAAAGGATTATTTTATATAGATTACTATAAGCATCCATAAGGCCAAGGCACCAACGATACCGAGCGCTATACGTGTAGATAGTACCCTTACTTCAAAGTCTGTTTTCTTGGAGGGTTCAGGATATGCAATTATGTAAATACCCTTTAATAATGCAAGCCATGCAATAACCGTTAGGAACCCCTGCCAGTTGAATACCCATACATTATGTAGAATTACAGTACCTAATCCTAGGAAAATCGATAGAAAACCATACATAATACCAAATCCTCTGTCTTCAACCACTAATTTTTTTAAGTCACGTAGCACCGACGGACGGACGAAAAGTATTCCCGATACGATAACCGTCATCCATCCCCAGAACAGCCCTAAAAAAGTACTAGTTTCCATCATTATTTCACTCCTCTCAATCATATTTATATTTCAGATATTCCCTCCTTTAGAACAATTCCAGCACTTTTATGTATAGACTAAAGTCTGCTCTTTTTTAATACAAACATTCCCTATTCAATGCCCATCCTTACTCACCTCATTTCTCTACAAAATGAAATTTTTACCATAAAAGTAATTGTTAAATATTTTGCGCTTATACATTATAATGGAATAGTTATTGTATATTGGCATTAAGAGAAGCGCCCTGATTAAGCGCTTCTCTTTTTTATAAAATAGAGTTTTTGTTCAGTTATCATTTTCACTTCTTCTACTTTTACAATTCGATATGCAATATTTCGTATTTTATTATTGCGATATCACTTTATTAACTATAGCTTTATATAAATGAGTTTCTATAATGCATTAAATCAAAATTTGTAATTTAATTCCTTATTTAAAACATCTAGAATTTACTTTTAAATACTATATCGGAATAGTTATATTAGAATTTCCTGTTCTACATATCTATATACGTTTTGTGTATTATGTAGCAGAAGGGTAATTAAAAGACTTACTCTTTGACTCTTTGCTATTGAGGGAAGAGCCTGAGAGCCATATCAGGCTCTTCTTTGTTTATATACCATGTAATCAAATAACTATTTTGTTAAATTTTTAAAATACAATCCCTCGTCTATTCACTTTGTAACTTTCATTTCCTTTCCTATGATTACAATATCCTACTAGTAACTAAGTATTGCTTATATATCCCATATGAACGCCTCAATTTTTTTGACATATACTTTGAAGGAAAAAACATTTCACATTAAACATATTCCCACAAATACTTTAAACTCAGTTGCTAATATATTTTATCAAAACATACCTAAAATTTGATTTTTTTAAAAGGAGGTATTTATGAGATATAATCGAAAATCAAACTCACCAAATTCGTGTGATAAGTTTCAGCAATCCTGCTTTATTTCTATATCCCCTTGTGATCAAAGTAATTGCTGTACACCTGTTTTTTTCTCAAACTCTCAACAGCAAGAATTATTAATCTTAATTAACCAATTAAACCAAGCTATCCTTTCTTTCTTCACTACACCAAATCCAACAAACACACAAATACTTCAATCTGCATTACAAGCATTACATGATTTATTAATTGCAGTACAACCAAATACTCCAAATAGAAATTTAGTTATACGAACTATAAATCAATTAATCAATTCCTTACCTACTGCATCTCTCACCCAAATCTCAGCATTATTCCAATTTCTATTCCAAAACTTGTCTTCACTGATTAGTTGTTCAAATATACCGGACCCCTTGTTACAGCAGACATTTAACTTAATTTTGCAAGGAGTCTTGAATAGCTCACTATTAAACATTACTGGAACAACCGGGCCGACGGGGCCTGAAGGGCCTACGGGACCTCAAGGTGTGCAAGGCATTCAGGGACCCGAAGGGCCTGAAGGGCCTACGGGACCTCAAGGCGTGCAAGGCATTCAAGGAACTGAAGGGCCTGAAGGACCTACGGGACCTCAAGGCGTGCAAGGCATTCAAGGAACTGAAGGGCCTGAAGGACCTACTGGACCTCAAGGTGTGCAAGGTATTCAAGGCATTCAAGGACCACCAGGGCCTACTGGTTCAGGGACAGGAACAGGGGTTCCCGGGCCACCAGGACCTACGGGACCTCAAGGCGTGCAAGGCATTCAAGGGCCTGAAGGGCCTGAAGGACCTACTGGACCTCAAGGCGTGCAAGGCATTCAAGGAACTGAAGGGCCTAAAGGACCTACTGGACCCCAAGGCTTGCAGGGCATTCAAGGAACTGAAGGGCCTGAAGGACCTACGGGACCTCAAGGCGTGCAAGGTATTCAAGGGCCTGAAGGACCACCGGGACCTACTGGACCATCGGGAGATTGTGATTGCCCACCGGGGCCTACTGGGCCGACGGGACCTACTGGGCCAACAGGACCTACTGGGCCGACGGGACCTAGATGTAATTTCCTTGTTTATGCTACAAACGCAGGAGTCATAGATGACCCTACAGATGATACAGTCTCTGTAATCAACACTGGAACAAATACTGTAGTCGATACAATTATGGTAGGTAATGCACCTCTTGAAGTAACAGTTTCACCAAATGGTGCTCGTGCTTATGTTACTAATATTTTTTCTGATACTGTTTCTGTTATTGATACTGCTACCAATACAGTTAGCGCTACCATTCCTGTTGGAACTGATCCGATCGGCGTAGCTGTTTCTCCAAATAACACAACTGTTTATGTTGGAAATCATGGGAATAATACAGTTTCTGTTATTAATGCTGCTACTAACTCCGTTAGCGCTACCATTCCTGTTGGCAACGCTCCGCAAGGAATCACTGTTTCTCCAAATGGAGCCTTTGCATATGTTGCAAACGAATTAAGCAATACAATTTCTGTTATTAATACCGCTACAAATACAGTTAGCGCTACCATTCCTGTTGGTATTCGTCCTAGAATAATCGTCTTCACACTAGATGGCACTCGTGCTTATGTCACAAATCAAAACAGCGATACTGTCTCTGTTATTAACACCGCTACAAATGCAGTTATTGATACAATTAACGTAGGTACCGAACCCGTTGGTATAGATATTACACCAGATGGCACTCTTATTTATGTTGTAAATAAAGTTAGCAATAATGTATCGGTAATAAACGTGGCGACAAATACTGTAATCGATACAATTCCTGTTGCCTTATCCCCTGATCAAGTAACTATCATACCAGATGGCACTCTCGCCTATGTTACAAACCAAGCTAGTAATACTGTTTCTGTCATCAATACTGCTACAAATACGGTTATTGATACGGTCCCAGTAGGTGTTGCTCCAACTGGAATAGCAACCGGATTTATTTGTGAATAATATAAAAGGGACAGAGAGACGCTAATCACGTTTCTCTGTTCTTTCATTATTTTCATGAAACAAACAAATGTTTACATAGACAAAACATAGATTTTATATAGACATGTACAATTTTTGTTCATGTTTTTTAATTGAAACATACAAATAAAATGGTGGTAAGTAATTATCTTTATCATTGAATAATTTTTATTTCGGCACCTATACTGGGTGCTCTTTTTTGATACTGACAAAATAACGATTTTGTTGAAAAATAAAATTAAAATAACGAACATTCATTTTGAAATCCAGCTGACAAACCCCTATAACACACGAATATTTTATATTATATAAAACTACAAAAGTGTCACAGATGCCTGTTATATAAGCATTTGTGACACTTTTCATTTATTATATTCATGTTTATTACTAAGAATGCGACTTTACAACATTATGCATAGACTTATTAATAAAAAAGGAAAAGGCCGATTTCTATCGTCCCTTTCAAACTACATCTTATTAACACTCTTTACTAAGACCTTTTCTTTCTAGGACCTACAATTAATTTGATTGCTGTTCTTTCTTGATCATTGATAGAAATCTCTTGAAATGCTGGAACAAAAGTCAAATCAATACCACTTGGAGCGACAAATCCTCTTGCAATCGCAATTGCTTTAATTGCTTGATTTAAAGAACCAGCCCCAATCACCTGGATTTCCACATTGCCATTTGCTCTTAGTACACCTGCTATTGCGCCTGCAACTGAATTAGGACTCGATTTTGAAGATACCTTTAATATATTTTCCATATAAATTGCTCCCTCTATTATTTAATCACTCTTTCGTTACGAATTAAAATATTTCAACGTATCTTTAACTACTATTCACACCAAAAGCAAACAATGCTATATAACTACATTCATTCGATACTTTTCGTCTTCTTCCTGCCCAGCTGCACAAATAAAAAAGCAATGACTAAGAGCTCTAATATACAAACATTAAAATGTTAGAAGTTCACTTTACGATAACATGCGTGCAATTAAGATTAGTAAATGTTTCTTTTTCAGGTGGAATTAATATACAAAGCGTTTCTTCTATACGTAAATCTATGAAAAACTTCATCCCTGGAGCACTTTATACTCCAAATCTATTTCCTTTTATAGTACAAGCATACACGCCAATTATGGTTCATTTGCATAAACTACTATGTGTCGTGAACTACTCACCACTTAACGTCCTTACGGACTGTTTGAAGTGGAAGCTTCTTGGGAAGTAGATACTTTTATTAGCTATCTATATTTACCAAGCTATAAGGGTAGTACCTACCCCTAAAGAAAATACCAATTACATGGCTAATTTTAGTAAGTTTATACTTGCGTTTACATCTCTATCATGATGGCTATTGCATTCAGGGCAAGTCCACTCTCTAAGGCTTAGATTCTTGACTTCCTTATTTTTATAACCACAGCAAGAACACAATTGGCTACTCGCATAATTCTTAGGTGCGATTATCAAATCACGACCTTTCCATATTGCTTTATAGTCAAGGTGCTCTCTGAATTTAGCCCAAGATACTTCACTGATTGCTTTTGCTAATTTGTGATTCTTTTGCATGTTCTTCACTTTCAAGTCCTCAATCACAATTACTTGGTTTTCGTTTGTGATTTCATTGCTTATCTTGTGAAGAAAATCATTGCGTTGATTCGCAATCTTCTCATGAAGTTTTGCAACTTGTAACCTGGCCTTGTTTCTATTGTTTGAACCTTTCTTCTTACGCGACAAAGAGCGCTGCAGAAGAGCTAATCTTCTTTCGGCTTTTCTCAACCATTTAGGGTTCTCATATTTCTTGCCATTAGACAATATTGCAAAGTCTTTTAGCCCAACATCAATACCCACTTTTGTATCAACTTTAGGAAATAATTGCTCATTTTCTTCTACTAAAATCGATACAAAGTATTTACCAGTAGGTGTTTGAGACACTGTAGTAGACTTAATTAATCCAAAGAATTGTCTGTGCTGTTTAATCTTTACCAAGGTCTTTAGTTTTGGCAGCTTGATATAACCACCCTCGATGTAAACCGTGCCTTTTTGGTTATTTGTTGTATAACTACGATGGTTATCTTTCTTACTTTTGAATTTCGGGAATCCAACAGATTTATCACGGAAAAAGTTAACGTATGCTTTATTCAAATTCATTTGAGCATTCGCCAACGCAAGACTATCAACTTCCTTTAGGAATGGAAATTCAGCCTTATATTGTGCAGGCGTAGGATATTTAACAGATTTATCAAGTTTATCCTGTGATTCTTGATAAGATTTGATTCTATCTGCAAGCATTTTGTTGTATACAAATCGAACACATCCAAATGTTTTTGAGAAAAACATTTGTTGTTCTTTATTTGGATAGATACGATATTTGTATGATTTTAACATTTCCTACACCTCACTTTTCCCTTGATTTTCAATATATTTCTTTACTACATCTATCGGTGAACCACCCGTAGTAATCAAGCAAAAGCTTCTTGACCAAAACATTTCTTTCCAAAGTTTCTTTCTCACATGGGGAAAGTCTCTCTTGATGAGTCGAGAACTTGCACTTTTATAAGCATTAATGAACTTTGTCATTTCTGTATTCGGATGTGCCTTGAATAAGGTATGCACATGGTCTACATCATGATTCCAGTCAACTAATGTGATGTTATAGTTTTCAGATAATCGGACAAACATGTCTTTTGCATAGTCCAACATATCATCATCAAATACATTTCTTCTGTATTTCACGACCAATACAAGGTGATAATACAACAAGAATACTGAATGATTATTACTATCTAACTTCATTGATATACCAACCTTTACCCTTTATAATACTGATTATATCGGAGGTGAAAATAAAAGACAAAGCCTTTTGGCTACGCCAAACCGAAATTCATCTCCCACCTATCGTTGGGCTACGTCCTTCACACGCCCCAGGAAGGAGAATTCTTTCGGGAAATTCGTTAAATTTATTAATAATAGGAGGTAATATATTGGGTTCATACTATCATTCTTCAAACTCGTATAATAAATGTTCATGCAAATCTTCTTCTAGTTCATATAAAAAATGTTCATGCCACGATTCACATAAACCAGCTAAGCCAGCTTACGGAACTTTTTGGCAGACTGAATTTATAACTGTCCCTTTCGGCAGTTCTTTTCCATTTAATCACGTTGGGCCAAAGGCAGGAGGAGTTTCTTTACTAAATCCAACTACTCTACAAATTAGTCAAGCTGGTGACTATAGAGTTTCTTTCATTTCCAGTATTAACACTACTTTAAATCCTGTATTTCCACATATTCCAGTCATAACTATATTTTTAAACAACAATCCACTTGCTAATAGCCAGGGTGATTTCGCTTTTCAAATGAATACCTCAACAAATAATGAATGCCTTCAACTAGTTGGTGAAACTATCGTTACGGTTCCAGCTAATGCAACTCTGCAACTTAGAAATAATAGCGGCTTTAATCATCAAAGTATTGTAACTTGTGATAATGGTATAAATTCACTTGAATTAACAGTTACAAAACTAGGTTAATAGTATTCCGTCACATTCAGATGCTATTTCAGCATCTTTTTTTTATTGAATAATGTTCTTTTGATTCCCATCATCTCCTTCATAGAACATAAATTTTCATCGTACTTTTCTGTTAATTTAATAAACATGAAAAAAGTACCGAACCCTTCTCCTACAAAAGTTCGGTACTTTTTATATTAAAAACGTCCCATTCTTTTTTACTTCTCCACATAAACCGACTTAACAATTGTACGGTTATATGGTTGTCCTTCTTTATTCAACCCTTTTATATCCATCGTAACGTTATATACTCCTGGTTGTTTTATGTCCTTCAAAGCACCAGTAAATGTATTATTATTAACATTTTGTATTTCATTAAATTCAGAGACTAGTTTGCCTTCTTTATTCACGACTCTTACGGTTATGGAAAGGTCCCCTTTCATTTCAGGTGCCACAGGTGATTTTTTTAATTTATACTCAGATTTATTCGCTTTAACTTTTGTAGGCATTTGAAGAACAAATGGCGCGTCACTATTATAATCGCTTATAACAAAATATGCATCTTTCGACTGCTTCGCCATCATTTTAACTTTCCATTCTCCTACATCCATTTTATTAAATTTAAATGTTCTAATTGTCGCCCCACCAAAGAAAGATTCACCTTCGCCAGTAGTTATAACGCTATCCTTATTTGTATACATTTTTCCTTTTGGAGATATCATTTGCACGTCTACTTCAGAAGAAGCTGTTAATATTGAAACTATCCCTTCAGCCTTTTGATCAACCGTAACAGTTTGTTCAATCCACTGATTTTGTGGCAATTCTCCTCCTAAAATATTTTGATTTGAAGTTGTATTTAATTGTTCGATATTTTCATTTGAACTAGCGCTAGACACTAATGTTGGCATAGTTACACTTGCTGTACGTAAATATGGTTCAATTCGTGAGAAAACGGCTGACCCTTTTCGTATATTGTCATGATCAAACTTTGAATCTGTAAATAAATGCGTTCCATATGGTAACTTAGCACTCCACTCATTTACTAACCCATCATTCGAACCGTACGATGACAAATACAAACCGCCCATAGATAATGCAGAAAATACTGGCCCCCAGCTTGTACCAGTAGCTGTATAATAACGGTTTAATTTAACTGCAGGATTATTATCTATTGTAGAACGAAATTTTGCCATTTCTCCTATTTGTAATGAGTACGTACCATCATCTTTTTGACCTAATATAGAAGCAAGCCACCCTGCCCACCAGCTATATGATAAATCTGCTAAATTTGATCCGTGATGTGGCGTCGCAAGCGTAATAACATTTCCAACAAATCGATTCGCTCCATACCCAACTAATGCAGCTTGTGTATCGATACCACCTTTACTATGCGCTACAATATTAACTTTTTTACCGAAATGATTATATATTTCTTCAAGTTTTTGTGCTAACAATTTTCCGTTGTCCCACTGACTAGCCGAGCCTTTCCCCGCAGCATCATATAATTGTATAAATACGGTTTGATAACCTGCTTTCAAAGCGTAGTCATACATATCATTTATATCGTGATATACTGTCTTTCCATACCAACTATCCGCATTACCATTCCTTCCTTGGACAAAAAGGATTGGAGGCTTACTCTCATCATAATTAATTGGCTTTTGACCTAAAAACCATTCTCCAGGTGTAAATACTTCTTGATCAGGAAATCCTGTTTTAAGCTCTTTTACTCCCTCAGCCTCTACTTTCGTACTAACAACCAATGGAGCCATAATAATAAATGCGAGAAATAGTATCATACACCTTTTCAAAATCCTCATTAACATTCCCCCTTTTTTGAAAGGAAGCACTATTTTCATTCTAGTTATTTATTTCTAGCTTTCTTTTGCATATACAATAAATAGTAACTGCCCTTTCTTATAAATCGTTATTCTCGCAACATTTACTCATTCCTTTTCTTAATAAGCGCATTAAAAATTTCTCAATACAGTTCTAACAAAAAAGCTGCGTATAAAAGGTCTTGTTCATAACCTTTTATACGCAGCTTCTTTATTATAAATCAATGATATACTCATTATCATATTTATCGTATTGGAGCCCTGACCCTATTTTTGATTCCGTAACTTGATCTCTTAAAAACGGTGCAGCTTCCATTTTGCTAGTTGCAATTTCAATTCCATATTTTTTCGTTAAATGGGCTAATTCCATTAAAAACCACTCTCTTCGCAATACAACTGGAATATCAAATGTTCGTCTTTTCATATATAATAGCACCTCTTTTATTTTCATAACTTAAAAGAATTTCACTCCATACATTTCTTAAAACTAGCGTTCATCAATAACGGCAAATGAAACATTATAGTATATGCATGTCCCTTTTAAACGTGCTATTACAAAAATAATATTTGAGTTAACATAATATAATTATGTATAAGTAGAAAGGGCTTGTCCTCCCCTTTCTACTATAGGGATTTAAATTAAGAACATCTTGGTACACCAAAAGCTAAAAACAATGCTGCAACTCCCGCTGTAATCGGTACTTTTAACGTAATAACATCGTCCACCTTCGTTACTAAAAAGTACGCATTACCTTCTTGTAATACACAATTTACTAACAATTGAAATTCCATTCAGCTCTCCTCCTCTCAATCGATATACTATACTTTATGAATATCCTTTCAAAAAGTAATAGGAATTATATCTATTTTTCTTTATATACAGAATAAATGTTTATTAGTCTATTAAAAATATTAATTTTCTGAATTTATATAAAACGTGTAATATCCAATAAGTCCCTATATAATCAATAGTAAAAATCTTACAAATAGAGGTATGAAAATGGCTATTTTGAGTAATATTGGTGTAGCTTTATTTTTAATTGCTATCATTCTTTTAATCTTATGTATCATTTCATTCTTTAAGAAAAATGGAAAAGCAAAACAATATGGGCGTCCTACAGTTATTCTTTTTATGATTTCAATCATGTTAATAATGACCGGCACAACAAACTCGGAACACCCAGTCGCCGAGTTTGTTTCTACTTTAAGTTTCATTCTATTTATTTTCTTCCTTGTTCTTGCAATATTATCTGTTATTAAGAAAACAGGTGTAGCAAAAAAACAATTTATCATTACAGCTGTTTTATTTGTCCTGTTTGTTACGTTCTCAAGTATTTCAGCTCCTTCTTCTGAAAAAACAGCAGCAACTAGCCAAAAAGTTGCCTCAAACAATGAAGAACAAAAAAATAGCGAAAAGAAAAAAGAACTAGAAAAGAAAGAAGCAGAAGAAAAAACTCGTAAGCAAGAAGACGAAAGACGTCAAGCCGAGGAACTAGCTCGTAAGCAAGAAGATGAGAAACGTCAAGCTGAGGAATTAGCTCGTAAGCAAGAAGATAAGAAACGTCTGGCTGATGAACAGGCTCGTAAACAGCAAGAAGAACAGCAGCGTCTGGCTGATGAACAGGCTCGTAAACAACAAGAGGAACAAAAGCGTCTGGCTGATGAACAGGCTCGTAAACAACAAGAGGAACAAAAGCGTCTGGCTGATGAACTAGCTCGTAAACAACAAGAAGAACAGCAAAAAGCACAGCAAGCTCAAACACAACCAACTGCAAATAACAATAGGAATGTAACTTACAAAAATTGTACTGAAGTAAAAAATGCTGGAAAAGCTCCATTATATAGAGATCAACCAGGTTATAGCTCTAAACTTGATCGTGATGGCGATGGAGTTGCATGTGAAAAATAGTAATTACCTTTGGACAAACGTTTTTTAGAAGCGTTTGTCCTTTTAGTTTTGATTCCTTTTTTTGAAATTCCACAGGCAATCTGCAAAGAAAATGAATGGTGTTGGCAACTTGTAAACAAGTAAATTTTATGGCATGTGCAACATTACGAACAACTCGTTCAATTCAATTTTATATTGGGTATTCATTCAACCAAATTAGTGCTTGTTCATAATCATCGAAAAATTTCACAGATTCTTTTGCATTGGATTGTTGCAAATAGTTCAGTATCTCCCCTTCTTCAAGAAGAAATGCAATCGCCTTACTATGATTCAAAATGGTTTCATTGAAGAACTTATCTTTCCATACTTTTTGAACAGAAAAATGATTTGGCGTGTATCCCTTTCTATCTACCAATAATTTGTATTTCCGCCCCTCAGAAATAAATTGCTGACAAACCTGCTCAAATTCATTAAACCATTCATACACGTCCTCTGTTTTAATCTGGCCAATTAGATGGGTAACAATTAAATCTCCAGAAACTGTTGTGCTGATATTCTTTTTACTCAACTTGGAATCATCCCCTTAGTTACAATTATGCGGAAAAACCGCATAAAATCAATAAAGATAAAATTCTTACTTGAAACTTCCACGCCATCGCTATCTACCTAAGCTCATGTAACTTCAATTATAAGCGGGATTGTGTCTTTTTTCGCAAGTCTATATGTAGATGCTTTAAAGATTTGCATACGAAATAACCCCTAATGAGTTTCCTTTTTTGAATTAAACCGCTTGATTATCAGACATGGTACAATTGTAAACGACACCTAATATATCAAAGACTGTTTTCTTCTCATATCGATGGGATTTCCATCCATCATTTACCGCCTCAAATCTATTCGTTTTTGCACGTATATTCAAAACAAAATATATGACAAATAAATAACGACAGTTACTGTAACAATGCTGAAAAGTGTTGAAAATAAAACGATTTGTGCATGTAATTCAGGCTCTATTTGATACTCCATAGCAATGGTTGATGTATTTCTTGAAGTAGGAAAAGAACTTGCAATAAATAATGATTGTGCAACAATACCATCAATGTTTAGTAGGTATATCATGGCAAGTGCTAATAATGGTCCCATCAGTAACCTTCCAATTAAAGCCCATGTTATGACTCGATGGAAAAAATTAAGCTTAATGTTGGATAATTGTGCCCCTAGCAATATGAGTGCTATTGCAACAAAACCATTCGCAAGCTGATTAAGAGGTAGCAAGATAGAATTAGGTATTTGAATTCTAAAAGATTGAAAGAGAACCCCTAATACGAGCGCATGAAATACAGGTAGTCTTAGAAATGATTGAATAATACCTCCGATTGTTTTTGTTGCTGATAGTAAGTTATATATCCCATACGAATAAGTTAAAAGATTCTGGAAAATCACAATGAAAATCTGAATAGAAACCCCCACTGGATTGTGACTGAAAATCAATTGACTTACTGGTAATCCATAATTACCGGAATTCATTAACGAAATGCTATTTTTTAGAGCTGCACTTTCTCCCTTTTCTAACTTTAATGTTTTTGAAATGAAATGACTTACTATCATCAGACTCAGACTATAAAGCATTAAATAATATATTATCTGAAGCAACAAACCTGTTTCTATACGAATATCATATATATTCACAAATACAGCCGCTGGCATCAAGCAATAAGTAATAAGTGTAGATAACTGCTTTAAGTTAAATTGGAACTTTCTTTGTAAGATTGCACCAATTAGCATCAATATTAATATTGGTAATATTACGTCTAATATAATAAAAACAAACATTTAAAACCTCATTCTAAATATATTTTAGTTGGATTAAACGCTTTACTAAATATGGACACATTTAATTCAAATGTAGCCTCTGACGCTACCCAAAATACCATTTAAAAGCATTCGTATACAGGATGTTATCGGTAGCTTGTTCATCAAATAGCTGTTGAATCAATTTGATATCTCCATACTCAAAAGGTCTTTTTGCTCTTGTAGATGGTAAATCTGTTCCAAACATAAGTGCATCTGGGTTAACTTCATAAATCGAATTTAAGACATTCTCAACATCTAATTCGACACGACCAAAACCAATAGCTTTCACATGTACCCCTTTATCAACTATTTTTAATAAATGTGGTAAACCTTCTTCTGATAACCCTAAATGGTCAATTGATATAGCTGGTAACTTTTCTATAGTGGATGCAATTTCGGGCAACTCTATTGCATCAATATAAAGCTCACTATGACATCCTACTAAATCATGAACTCTTCTAGCAAAGTAATCCAGCTTCGATAAATCTTCTGAACCACCTCTTTTAATATTAAAGCGTAATGCTTTTATCCCATTTTCATTTAAATTTAGTATTTCTTCGTCCGTCACTGTAAAAGGTAATTGTGTTATGCCACAAAATGTTGAACCCAATTGTCTTATTGCCTTTAATAAATATTCTTGATCAAATCCTTGGAAAGAACCAGATACAATTGCTCCACCAATTACATTCAAATCAGGAGTTTCATTCTGATAATCTTCTACAACAAAGTTGGGCGGAAACCACCTTAATTCTAAATAACAAGAAAATTAAAATCGATAATATGAAAATGTTTATCAAAAAATCTCATTTCCCTTCCTTCTCTTTTCTTTAACATATCAAATATGACTCATAAAGAAAATTATGGATTATTTATACAAATTCATAATTTTATCTTATCGACCTAAACTGTATTCTTTAGTTTAAATGTACTATTTCACAATATCTATTAGCCTTACTAAAGAATCTGGGCCTAAAAAATATGAGGATTTTTCTTCCACTGTTCCCATGCTTCAAAAATCTTTTTATTTCTGTATATAAGGATTTTTTAATTTAACAATGCTATTTTATCAAGACATATTTCATATAAAACTAGAAATCATTATTTACCGTATTGCCCTTAGTTACGGAAACAATTATACTAGATATAATCGGAATAAATAATCTGAATATTCTTAGAATTAAAGATGAAATCTTTCCTGTCCGCAATTAGAGTGATACATTCTATTTCCACTAAATAGATTAGAAAATGATATTAAAATTAGGAGGATTACGATGCCCCAGCTTGATTCATTACATCCCATTATAGAAAAAATAATCAACAATATTGAAAAATTAATAGTCGGAAAACGAAAAGAAACGCTCTTAGCCTTAACAGCTCTCTTAGCTGAAGGTCATGTACTATTAGAAGATGTTCCCGGTGTCGGGAAAACGATGCTAGTACGTGCTCTTTCTAAATCCATTGATGCTGATTACAAGCGAATTCAATTCACACCTGATTTACTACCGTCAGATGTAACAGGTGTTTCTATTTATAATCCGAAAGAGCTCCAATTTGAGTTCAAGCCTGGACCAATTATGGCGAATTTTGTACTTGCTGATGAAATTAATCGTACATCGCCAAAAACACAATCTGCCTTACTTGAAAGTATGGAAGAAGGCAATATCACAATAGATGGTATTACAAGACCGCTACCAAAACCGTTCTTTGTAATGGCTACACAAAATCCGGTCGAATATGAGGGAACATATCCTTTACCAGAAGCTCAGCTTGATCGTTTCTTGTTGAAGCTAAAAATGGGATATCCTACACCAGAAGAAGAATTTGAAATTTTAAACCGGATGGAAAAAACAAGCCCACTCTCCCATTTAAAAGCTATTACTACAATTGAAGAATTACTTTATCTACAACAAAGTGTACGGGAAGTAAGCATGGACAAAGGGATTAAGCATTACATTGTAAAGCTTGTTAATCAGACTCGTTCTTATAGTTCTATACAGCTAGGTGCAAGTCCACGCGGCTCAATTGCGTTAATGAAAGCTTCACAGGCTTATGCATTCATCCATGGCAGAAATTATGTTATTCCAGACGATGTTAAATTTTTAGCTCCTTACGTTTTAGCTCACAGACTCATTCTAAAAATGGAGGCAAAATTTGAAGGAATAACAGGAGAACAAGTTATCGCAAAAATCGTTGCACGAACTGCCGTGCCGAATCAAAGGACGATGAACCTTTGATGAAACGACTACTACGAGTACTCTATCACGTTACCAAGTTATTACTAATCCCTTTATGCCTATTCTTAACATTTGTGTACGCTATGCTTCAAGGAGGATTTGTAAGTTGGTTTTTGTTTTACAGTACGATTCCTATTGGCCTTTACTCACTACTACTCCCCTTCTACGCTTTACGAGATGCTGAAGTAAAACGAATAACAAACCAAAACGAGTATGTAGCAGGAGAAGCATTTTTAAGCACGATTACAATAAAAAGAAAATTTCCTTTTCCCTTACTTTATTTAGTTATAGAAGATGAACTACCACCACAATTTACAAGTTGTAGACAAACAAAAATGAATAAAGTAATACTCTTTCCAGGATTCAAACGAAATATTTCGTTTCAATATGTTATTGAGACAATCCCTAGAGGAGAACACACTTTTTCAAGCGTACGTGTCAAAACTGGCGATCTATTCGGCACAATGGAGAAAGAAGTAACTTTTTCAGCTCCAGATACATTTTTAGTCTATCCTCAGTATGTAGATATAACGTATCGACAATTGGAAAATCATTTCGAACAAGGAGCGCTTTCAGCAAATATAAATTTAGCCAAAAACTCTACAGTCTCTGTCGGTGTTAGAGACTATAAACCTGGTGACCGCTTTTCATGGATTGATTGGAAAGCAACTGCACGAACAAACAATATTATGACGAAAGAGTTTGAACAACAGCGCAGCCATAATATCATGATATTCATGGACAGAACTGAGTCCCCTCTATTCGAATCAGTCGTAACGTTTACTGCCTCTATTGTGAGGTCTGTCTTAAAGCAAAATTCAACAGCGTCATTTGTGTCTGTCGGAAAAGAACGAACTATTTTCCCTTTAGACAATGGAGATATGCAGTTGCAACAAATCTTTTTTCATTTAGCGAAAGTACAAGCAGACAGTGTATTCCCGCTCTCCCAGAGTGTAGAAATGGAATTAAGAAAAATGTATCAGCCCGTAACGATTATACTCGTGACAAGCGACCTTTCACCCGATATTCAAAAGGCGGCTGAATGTGCTGCTATAAAAAATAGAAAGTTAATGGTGTTTGTCGTGAAAGAAAAAGCGAACCAACTCTCTTATCGAGAACTAAGTATACTAGAAACTCTACAAAAACGAAAAATATTTGTAAACGTGGTTTATGAAAACCAGTATACAAACGTGTTTTTTGAGGTGAGCAAATGATAACATTACAAACAAAATACAAACGGGATATGAACAGATTCTTCATGCATGTATGTGTATTTCTTCTTTTACTAGAATGGTTAAGACCCCTTATAGGTATTACAAACGTAGGTAGATTAGATATTTTTGTACTATTTATTGGACTTTGCTCCACTCTCTCTTTTCTTCAAACAAGGTGGCAGATTCTAATAAAGATCGTCACGATTTTATTCATCATTCATTCCTTATATTATAAAAAATCTTTTATAAATCCATCTTGGCTAACAACATTTTTTTCTGATATGTCTCGAAATTTCTCCCTATTTTTTCAGGGGAATTTACTAGATATTTCGCCAGTTTTTCCAACAGTTTTATTTTTTCTATCATTTTGGTTGTTCAGTTCTTTCACCTCTTTTTGGATAATTCATAAAAAGCGTGGATTGTTATTTCTTGTATTAACTATTATTTATATCGTAACTTTTCATAACTTACATTTATACAATGCAAACTACGCTATTATTCGTACGGTTGTCATCGGCTTTTTTATGCTTAGTCTTCTTCAAATTGAACGAATAAAAGAGATGGAACACTTACAAAATTATGCTAGAGAAATCTCAAAATTACTTAAACCTCTTACACTATTTATTGTATTGTCAGCAACCATCGCATACTTCGCTCCAAAATTTGGCCCTCAATGGCTAAACCCAATGGATTTTTTAAGATTCAACACTTCCGAAACAAGTAAAGAAGAAGAAGTTTCTACAGTTGGGTATGGTTTAGATGACTCGCAATTAGGTGGTCCCTTTAAGGCAGATAATACAATTGTTTTTACAGCACAAACGCAAAATAAACAATATTGGAGAGTAGAAACGAAAGATTTTTATACAGGAAAAGGCTGGGAAGTTTCTGAGAATCCGAAGAAGGTTTCTTTTAAAAATAAAAACGACGTCGTGAGCTGGTACGAACAAAATACAAAAACAGAGACAACCGAAGCAACAATCACTATGCAAAAAAGTACTCCTCACCTTACCTATCCAACGGGATTGGTATCAGTTGAGGCTTCTTCTGATGTATCATACAGCGTTGACCCATTTTCAGAAAAAATCTATACGATGCACGGAGGCTCTTCTACTACTTTAAATTCGTATAAAGTAACATATGAGATCCCGGAGTTTCCCATAGAAAACCTGAAAGCTGTAAAAACGAATGAAGGGCATGAAACAAGTTCTTATTTCATGGCAAAGTACACACAACTTCCCGAATCGTTACCACAGCGAGTAAAAGACTTGGCTGCCAATCTTACAAATGATAAAGACAACCGGTATGATAAAGTATTAGCTATTGAAAAGTACTTCACAGACAACTCTTTTGTATACGAAACAACGAATGTCTTATTTCCTGCCAAAAACCAAGATTATGTAGATCAATTCCTTTTCGATACGAAAAGCGGCTACTGTAATAATTTTTCGACGTCTATGATTGTACTACTTCGCTCTGCTGGGATTCCTGCTCGCTGGGTAAAAGGATTTACAGAAGGAACTCCCCAGAATACAATTACCAGTGCTGAAGATGCAAATGTTTATAAAATCGCGAACAATAACGCACACTCTTGGGTCGAAGTATATTTTCCAGGATACGGCTGGATTCCATTCGAGCCAACAAAAGGATTTACAAATCCCTATAATTTCACAAATAATACTCCTGCTCCTGCTTCACAAAATAGCGAAGAAACTAATTCTCAAAACGCGCAAATGCAAGAGCGGAATAATGAAGCAAAACTCAAAAGTTTAATAGAAAATACAGAGGAAGCCTCTACTAAAAAGATTACAAATTCTAAAACTAGTTTTTCTTGGTGGTACGTATTCCTCACTATGATACCGGTTAGTATTATTGGATACATTCTCTTCATTACTAGAATGAAATGGATTACTTTTTTTATTATTCATTTCTATAAATACCGAAAAGATGATGCTGTTTATCCAAAAGCTTACGGTGCACTTTTAAAACAATTTGCGAGAATTGGCATACCACGAGGTGAAAGTCAAACATTCCGAGAATACGCACTCCACATCGATACACTTTACAACTCGGCCGATATGCAACAACTTACTTTCAGTTATGAGAACGCGATGTATCAAAAGGGGCAGGCCGCAGTCGAATGGAAGAAATCCGTACACTTATGGGAAGTGCTTATGAAAAAAGCAGCTTCTCCGCCTAAATCAAATGATTTCAATACAGTGATTTAATCTTGATAATGTGAGTTGAAAGAAAACGCCTCAAAGAACTACATTGTTCTTTGAGGCGTTTTTTAATAAAGTGAAACTTCTAGTTATTCCCCAAGTACCTTTTCAATTTCAACCTCTAAATCCACCGGCTTCGTCTGTGGCGCAAAACGCCCTACTACTTTCCCGTCTTTTCCAATTAAAAACTTCGTAAAGTTCCATTTTACTGCTTTCATACCGAGTAAGCCTGGTGCTTGTTCTGTCATGTATGTATATAGTGGGTGAGCCTTATCACCTTTCACATCAATCTTTGCAAACATCGGGAAATTTACACCATAGTTTAACTCACAAAAACTAGTAATATCTGCTTCTGTTCCTGGTTCTTGCCCTCCGAATTGGTTACAAGGGAAACCGAGTATTTCTAGTCCTTGATCTTTATATTTATCATATACTTCTTGTAATCCTTTATATTGCGGTGTAAAACCACACTTGCTAGCTACATTTACAATAAGAAGTGCTTTTCCTTCGTAATCTTTTAACGATTTTTCTTCACCTGTAATTGTTTTAGCTGAAAAATCATAAATTGTCATTGTTCCTGCCCCTCTCTACACTATCATTCTATGTTTATACTATACTACATTCGTGAATATACGGCTCTTATTACGTATTTATACGCTAAAATGATAGCCTTTATTTCTGTTCAAAAATTCGACACAAATTACTAGACTTTTATGATGGAAAGTTTTACAATTAAAATGTGAACAAAATGTGACAGTTTATATTCCATTATAAAAGAAAAGGATGGTGTTCATTATGAAAACTGCACAACGTGAAACGATTTCAAATCGCGAGTTTTATTTCGTACTATATATGATGTTATTGTATGTTACTGGTTGGGTAATCGATGTGAACGGCTTATTTTTAAGCTCCTACTTTAATTTAGCAGGAGAGATTATGCTTCCAATCGTTGGTGGCATTGTTGGACTGTTCGTTATGTCTATCAATAAAGAACAAACGAAATAACAACATTACAAAAAGGCAGAAGACGAGCTTTCGTTTTCTGCCTTTCTTCTTTTTTAGCGTATAATAGAAACATGTAGTATATAAGGAGTGGTAAATATGAAAAAAGTAGAGCAACTATCTTCTCACCTATATCTTATTGATGATTTCGATTTACAACATAATGAACGAACAGGTACGTATGTTTTATTAGGTGACGATATTACTTTGATTGAAACTTGTGCAGCCCCTTCTCTTCCGTATATTTTAGACGGCTTACAACAATTACATATTGACTTAAACGATGTAAAAAACATTATCGTTACACATGTACATTTAGATCATGCTGGGGCAGCTGGTTTAATGATGGAAAAGTGCCCAAATGCTACTTTATATGTACATTCTCGCGGTGCTCGTCATATGATTGATCCAACAAAACTCATTGTAGGCGCTAAAGCTGTGTACAAAGAAGATTTCGATAAACTTTTTGATCCAATTCTTCCTATAGAAGAAGAACGTGTTCATATTGTACAAAATGGTGATACGTTAAAAATTGCAGAAGACCGCACCCTTACATTTTATGATACACCGGGACATGCAAAACACCATATTAGCATTCACGATTCATTAACAAACGGCATTTTTACTGGCGATACAATTGGAATTTATTATAGAGAACTTGCAGATCTTAATGTAGAGTTATATCTACCGTCAACGTCTCCTTCACAATTTCAGCCAGATGCGATGATTGCTTCTAAAAATCACATTCAAAGTATGAATGTAGACACTATTTATTTCGGTCATTACGGCGCTTCATCAAATGTTACAGAAGTATATAACCAGCTTGAACATTGGTTACCTATTTTCGTCCATACTGGTAAAGAGATCTTTGAACAGTATAATGACTTCGATGAAGCGACTAAGGCTTTACAAACTGTATTAATGGATAACATCTCTTCTCACCTTACAAAATTAAACGTCCCATCCGATCATTCCGTTTATAACATTTTACATCTAGATATAGAAATTAGCGCGATGGGCATTATTGATTATTTCACGAAGCAAGAAAGCTCGAACTCCACTATTAAATAACAGTAAAAGAAGAGACATACAACAGTAGTTATTGTATATCTCTTCTTTTTTTGAATATATTTTGAGTAAAGGATGGTGGAATGCAATGCAAAAAGTGATACTATACCTCTGCTTTACATTATTTATCGTCTTATTATTATTTGTCGGAGTGAAAATTCAATTTTATTTAGATACAGACGCGCAAGTGAACTTTAACGTTTACCCAAGGCTATTCTTCTATACACTCTTTCCTCTTGTAGTTGGCATTTTATTACGATTCCTTCAATCCATTAATCGTGAAACGAGTAAACAAAACTGGAGCTTTCAGCCGGATAAATTTATTGCGATTACAGTTCCTACAATATTAATTTCCTTTTCCCCAGCACTACTCTTTTCACCAGTTGGCAAATACCTACCTTATTTAACTAATATTATTCTTATAAATACAACTTTTGTTACGATAATTAGTTTAATAGCTGGTTATTCACTTTTAGATTGTTTTATACAAAAGGATACTGCAAATATGAAAAAATATAATTGATGACCAATTTTTTTATAGTAGTTGGTTACGGCGCTTTATTTAAAAGTACATTATTACTTGTAAGAGTCGGCATACATGCAGTAAGGAAATTTAATGAATAGCAAAAACGAGTATGAAATCACTTAGATTTTTTACTCGTTTTTATTATTTATATATTTAATGTATAAAAGGGAATTTATGTTAAACTAAAGAATATCGTACATTAGATTAAATTACATTTTAGCCAAGGGAGACTTACTATGTATAGATTAGGGGCTTTCTCATTTCTAACTTTTATCGGGAGTGTATGTTCTTTCTTTATTTTAAGAGGACCTAATGCGAATTTGACGTTAATTATTGCTATACTAAGTTTACTTTCGTTACTCGGAATTATTTTTGCACTAGCATCAAAAAATTGGTTATTCAGAATAGTTGGTACTGCATTAAATGGCGTAATACTAGTAGTTGTATATTTTCTATTGCTAGCAAAAGGAATAGGTGGTTAATATAATTACATTTCAATAAAGAAAGCTCAAAGCTAAAGCTATGAGCTTTCTTACTTATCGTACCTTTTCGTCTACATACTCCATAAACTGCTCCGCTTTAATAAATCTTTCTTTGTATGCCTCAGGTACTTCGTTTACTGTTATCCCACCACTTGATTTCGTTTTTACTAATACGGTTTGATATAACATTAATGCTTCCATATATTGTTCATACTCTTCAGGAGTTAATACTTCTTTACTAGATTTATGGCCATTTAATTTATCAAAATACGGCTGAAGCTCCATCTCTATTTTTTTCATTTCTTCTTTTTTAGCTGGTGATAATTGATCGTAATCAATATTACCGTTCGGATCTCCGTACTCAAGCTTAGCATTTGTTAATTTTTTTAGTTCTTTTGTAAACTCTTCATATTCCTTTGCACCCATTTCATCTTTCGCTTCTGATAACTTCGCATTAAAACGCATATAGGCTTCTAATGTCATCGCGCCAGCATGTTTTTTTAGGTTTTCAAAAGATCCGTATATACCATCTGCCATAATAGATTGATAAGCAAAACCAGTCGTAGGGATTAAAAATGCTGCTGTAAGAACTCCTGCGATAAGACGTTTCTTCACCTTACTTCCCCCGCGCTTCATTTTTATTTGAACGATTACTTTTTCTTTTAACTCCGGCGGGGCTACAATCCCCTTCGCTTCTTCTTGTATAGATTCTCTAACTCTACAATCTAAACTCATTTCACATTCCCTACCTCTCCTAAAAAGATTTCTTCTACTTGCTCTTTTTGACGTAGTTTCTTTAATGCCGCATGAATTCTAGATTTCACAGTACCAAGTGGAATATGTAATATTTGTGCTACTTCTTCTTGTGAATATTCGTGTAAATATCTTAAAATAATAACTTGTTTCAATTTATACGGTAATTTATGAATGAGTTCAATTAGTTTTTGGTTTGATATTTTACTTACAACATCGTTAGAAAAATCAATTTGCACTGGCTTTCTTTGCTCTTCTGCTTTTTTTACAATTCGTAGTCGCATCCACCTCTTTCTTCTATAAGAATGAATTTGTTTAATCGCAAGTCCAATTAACCAAGGGCGAAATAGCTTCTCGCTATCATACTTACGAAGCGATTCGTATAGCTGTATGTATATTTCTTGAACGACATCATCTACATCCGTTTTATCATCTATTAAGAAATGCGCCGTTTTATATACTTCTTGAATCGTTTTATCATACAATTCGCTATACGCTTCTTTATTGCCCGATAAAGTTAATTGGATTAAATCCATATACACTGTTTCATCCTTCATATACCATCCCTCCTTTGTCTTACACTATATATTGGCAAGTAATTGATATTTCGTTCGATTTTTTCAAAAAAGTTTTTTATATAAATTAATATAATAATTCAATGAGTTCATAAGCTTTACTTATAACCATGCATAACAATTATATAATTTTCCAATTCCTAATGAAGATTTAAAATGATTTATATAGTCAAATTTAGGAGGATATATGATGAAAGCTATCGTTGTAACGTCGTTCGGTGGTCCTGAAGTGATGAAATATACAGATGTAGATATGCCGGCTATTTCAGACAATCAAGTTTTAATTCGTGTTGTTGCTACTAGTGTAAATTTCGCTGACATTAAATCTCGGTATGGTAAAAAAGGAAATAAAGCATTTCCCTTTATTCCAGGGATAGATGCTGCTGGTATTGTAGAACGTGTAGGTTCTCAAGTTACGCATATTCATCCTGGACAGCGTGTCATCGCTTTTCCTCAAAATGGATCTTACGCTGAATATGTAGTTGCAAATGAAAATCTTACTTTCGTATTACCTGATGAAGTTGACTTTCAAACTGCAGCTGCTTGTCCTGTCGTATCTTTTACAAGCTATAATTTACTCGCAAATGTTGCAAGGCTTCAACAAGGTGAATCTGTACTCATTCATGCGGCTGCTGGCGGAATTGGCACTACAGCTATTCAACTTGCAAAACTATTAGGAGCTGGAAAAATTATCGGTACTGTCGGAAGTGAAGCAAAAAAAGAAATTGCTTTATATGCTGGAGCTGATTATGTAATTTGTCATCAAGATGAAGATTTTGTAGAGAAAGTCAATGAGCTGACAAGCGGCGAAGGAGTGAATATCATTTTGGACTCTATTTCTGGAACTGTTTCGGAAAGAAGTTTAAACTGTCTCACTTATTATGGTCGCCTCGTTCATTTCGGTAATGCTAGTGGTGAAATTGGCAATTTCCAAACGAAAGATTTACATGCAAGCTGCCGTTCTATACTCGGTTTTAGCTTTGGCACTACACGAAAAAAACGTCCTGAACTACTCCAAGAAACTGCATATGAAGTTTTCCGTTATTTGCGTCACGGACGTTTGCAAATCAAGGCTACGAAATCTTTTCCACTCCAAGATGCAGGGAAAGCACATGAATGGGTCGAAAGTAGAAAAAGTACAGGGAAAGTAATACTAACTGTTCAGTCCTCTTCCTGAAATGAATACTTGAAACCGAGGTGTCATTTATGGGATCACGAATTATGCATGCTATTATAGCTAACGGTATTGCCGAAAAACTATGTATTCAAGATAAAACTTCTTTCATCCTTGGAAGTGTGGCCCCTGATGCTGTTCATTCAAAAGAAGAAAAAGGAGCCTCACACTTTTACGCTGGTACAACGAAAAACTATACGAGAAGGATAGATTTCAATTCTTTTTTTCAAAAATATAAAGCTCAAATGGATTCCCCTTTTCTCTTAGGCTATTACACCCACCTCATTGCCGATGATAATTGGCTAAGTGGCTTTTTTCTACCTTGGCTAAAAAATAGAATAGAAAATGACGAAACCATCGCACCTATGTACTATAACGATTTTAAATTGTTAAATGCAAAGTTGCTTCATCATTACGATAAAGAACAACAGCTCTTCTCTCTTCTCAATCAAGAGGCTCACATTGTGGATATTGAAGAGGTTTCTAAAGAAAACGTTTTAGCTTTTCGAAAGTATCTTTTTGAAGATATGTTGTATCCAAAGCAACATTTGCATGAAGACTTAAAGGTGTTTACGTTTAATCAAATTGTCGGTTATATTGAAACTGCTATTGAAAAAGGTGCATTTTTTATTAAACAACTCTCTCATGAAAAATTCATTTCAAAGATTTAATCCCCCTCAATATATATGAGGGGGATTTTCACATAGCAATATTATTATTGGTTCTTTTCCATAACCGCAAAATAATTCCCTTCACTATCAGCAAAGTTAAACACTTTACCAGCAGGCATAGTTACCATTTCTCCAACAGTAACATTTTTATTTTTTAAATCTGTATATAATTGATCAAGATTTTCTGAGAAGAACATTAAAGACGGTGTACCGAGATTCAATTCTGGGCTCATTTTAGAAATCACTTCTTTATTATGTAGTATAATGCTCGTTTCAGCACCGTTAGTTGGAGCAATTTCAATCCATCTCATTCCTTGTTTGTTATCTTCCTCTGCAACTACATGAAATCCTACCTTTTCCGTCCAAAAATTTACTGCCTCATCTTGATTATTTACATATAACATAATTTGTCCAACTTTATGGATCATTGCATTTCCCCCTAATGGTTTTTATATTCTATGTAGCTTTCTACATGTACTATTATTATTCCTTTTTCATTTAATTACAAACAAAAAGACGTAACTACAAATAGTTACGCCTTCCCCATTATTTATCTAGGCTTTTTCTTCCCAGTAAACGCTGGTTTCTTTTTCTTTGGTGCTTTCGGTTTCGTTTCTACAAATGATCCTTTGAACATTTCTTGCTTCGTAAATACGATACCTAGTTTTTTCGCAAATTGTAGTAATTTACGCTCTTCTTGTGGTGTTACAAGAGATACGACCGTTCCTTCTTTGCCCATACGTCCAGTACGTCCTGAGCGGTGAATATATTGGTCTACTGTGTCTGGTAATTCTAAGTGAATTACATGTGTTAAATCGTCAATATCGATTCCACGTGCCGCAATATCTGTAGCAAGTAGGATTTCTAATTTCCCTCCGCGGAATGCACGCATCGTTGCTTCACGTTCTTGCTTGCTTGCCTCTGCGTGAAGAGCTGCTGCTTTCATTTTACGGAATTTCAATTTCTCTGTAATTTCATCTAAACGGAATGGGTCGTTTAAGAAAGCAACTGCTTTTACATCGCCAATATGCATAATTCTTCTTACGTAATCATTTTTTTCGCGTCGCTCACAAATGATATACGTATGCTCAACTAAGCTTTTTGACTCAGCACGTGTTACACGTACTAATTGTGGTTCCACTGCTAAATCACGTGCTGCATCTTCTGCTGCTTTTGTCATTGTCGCTGAGAAGAATACTAATTGACGGTCGCGCATCGTTGATTTAATTACATCTTGTACAGCACCCATCATTTTTTGTTTTACAATTTGATCGAACTCATCAAATACAATTGTTTTCACTTCATGCATTTTTAGTTTTTTCATACGAATTAATTCTAAAATACGTCCTGGTGAACCGACAATTACTCGCGGGTGTTTCTTTAATTTTTCAACTTGGCGCTTAATATCTGCACCACCAATTAAAGATGCCCCTGAAATTTCAGTTCCTGCTGTAAACTTTTGAACCTCTTCATGAATTTGCATTACAAGTTCACGTGTTGGTGCTAAAACAACAACTTGTGGCTGTTTTACTTCAGGATTAATTTTATGTAAAAGGGGTAATAAGTACGCTAATGTTTTTCCTGTTCCAGTTGGAGATTCAGCTATAACGTCTTGTCCTTCTAAAATAGTTGGAATCGCTTGTTTTTGAATTTCAGTTAATTCTTTAAAACCAGCCTTCTCCCAAGCTTGTTGTAAAAATGGTTGCATATCTTTTATCATTTGTTTTTCTCCTTTATCTCTATTTTTGAAGAAAATGTTGTATTGTTCGCACCGTTTCTATCATGTGTGAAATAACAGCTATTAAATCATCAACATGGTCTTCTGTAATCGCTTTTTGAAATAGAACCTCTACCTTATTATGATATGAAATCGCTTGCTTATTATATTCGTATGAAAGTTTCTGCATAATCATTCTTTCTTTTCCCCATATAGAATGCATTAAAGTTTCAATTTCTTCGCACACTACCTCTGGCTTTTCTATCGGGAATGAAAATGCTAACTTCATTTCACAACCTGGTGTAAACTGTGGTACTTCTAATATTTCACCAGACAAGTTCTTTGCATCCACAGATAGTGAAAATGTTGCTTCTACTAACGGTTCGAATGGTTCTGTTAATTGAAATGAAATATGATATATACGACTTAATGAAGCAAGGTCCATCATATCCTTTCGATCTGTTACAAGAATGTCTCCGTGTAAATCAAAATCATAAACAGCACCTTCTACGATTACTTTTAAATTGTCAAAAGCAGTTGGATCAAACATAATTTCCTCCAAAAAACAGGCGCCTTTCGATGGAAAGGCGCCACTTGATGTATATATAGTTTACAGATAAACGAGATGAATTACAACCTTTTAGAATAAACCTACTGCTTTTCCATCTTCATTTACATCCATTTGTAGTGCTGCTGGTTGTTTTGGAAGACCTGGCATTGTTAACATTGTTCCTGTTAACGCAACGATAAACCCTGCACCGATAGATGGTTTTAGTTCACGAATTGTTACGATGAAGTCAGATGGACGCCCTAATTTCGTTGCATCGTCAGAAAGAGAGTATTGTGTTTTCGCCATACAAACTGGTAGGTTGCTCCAACCTTCTCCTTCATATTGAGCCAATTGCTTACGTGCTTTCGGAGCAAATTCAATATCTTTTGCGCCGTATACTTTTTGAGCAATTGTACGAATTTTTTCTTCTAATGGCAATTCTAATTCATAAAGTGGTGCGTAGTTGTTTTCACCTTTTTCGATTTCTTTTAATACTTTCTCAGCAAGGTCAACTCCGCCTTGGCCACCTTTCTCCCAAACTTCTGTTAAGGATACTGCATAGCCACGCTCATTACACCACTCTTGTAAGTAAGCAACTTCTGCATCTGTATCTGTAATGAATTTATTAATTGCAATTACGAAAGGCACACCGAAGCTTTGAATTGTTTCAACATGCTTCTGTAAATTTTCCATACCTTTTGCTAATGCATCTACATTTTCTTCTTTTAATTGATCTTTTGCTACGCCACCATGCATTTTAAGCGCACGAATAGTCGCAACAATAACAACTGCTTCTGGTTTAATGCCAGCTGCACGAGCTTTAATATCTAAAAACTTCTCTGCACCTAAATCTGCGCCGAATCCAGCTTCTGTAATAACATAATCACCTAATTTTGCTGCCATTGTAGTAGCGATAACACTGTTACAACCGTGAGCGATATTCGCAAATGGTCCGCCATGAATGATAGCTGGTGTATTTTCTAACGTTTGTACTAAGTTCGGTTTTAATGCGTCTTTTAATAATAATGTTAACGCACCTTCTACACCTAAATCTTTAACCGTTACAGGTTGATTTGCAAAGTTATAAGCAACTACGATGCGAGATAGACGTGCTTTTAAATCTTGAATATCTGTTGCAAGGCAGAATACGGCCATAATTTCAGATGCTACTGTAATATCAAAACCGTCTTCACGTGGTACACCTTGAACTGGTCCACCAAGACCAATTACTACGTTACGTAGGGCACGATCATTTAAGTCAACACAGCGTTTCCAAACGATTTTACGCGTATCAATTCCAAGTGTGTTTCCTTGTTGGATATGATTATCAATAAACGCCGCTAACGCGTTATTGGCAGTTGTAATCGCATGAATATCTCCAGTAAAGTGAAGGTTAATATCTTCCATTGGTACGACTTGTGAAAAACCGCCACCTGCTGCTCCGCCTTTTAGTCCCATCGTTGGTCCAAGAGATGGTTCACGAAGTGCAATTACTGTTTTCTTACCAATTTTATTAAAAGCTTGACCTAAACCAACTGTTACTGTTGATTTACCTTCTCCAGCTGGAGTTGGGTTAATTGCTGTTACTAAAACAACTTTACCGTCTTTCTCATCTTGTAAGCGCTTAAAAATATCAAGAGATAACTTACCTTTATAATGCCCGTATGGCTCTAATTCATCTTCTAAAATATTTAAATCAGCTGCAATTTCTTGAATTTTTTTCATACTTGCTTCTTGTGCGATTTCAATATCAGATTTAACTGTTGTAGTAGTTGTCATATACCCTAGTCCCCCTTTAATTGGTTCTGATGATATTGTATCAGTTTTTTGTATTTTCTGCACTTATTTACCTCCTAAAAATTCTTTCTTTTCTTTATACGTTTTTTAACATAAATACCCATAAGAATGTTAATGATTGTTGTAACTCTGTAGGTAGTTGACCTAACATCTTCTCATTTACTCCGCGCTTATACACACCGATGCCATCTACAACTTCAAAACCTTGTTCTTTCGCTAATTGTTCAAATTCCCAAGGCATCATCGTATTACAAACAACGTCTTTGCCGTATAAACGAGGATAACTGTTCTCTCGAGGCTTTGCTGTCGGTCCTAAAATCGCAATACATGCATAACCCTCTTTCTTTAAAACACGCTTTATTTCATTCAATGCTAATAATGGATTCTCGGTCCATTCTAATGAGTTAATCGCCATAATCGCTTCAAATTGTTCATTTTCAAAAGGTAAGGAAGAAAGATCCCCTTTCACAAAAGATAAATTTGGGCCTTCTCCGCGTTCTTTACCTTTTTGAATCATTACTTCCGATAAATCTACTCCGACTGCCTTATAACCCGAGCCACTTAATTTATATGTACCGTATCCATCACCACAACCAACATCGAGTACTTGAGCTTCTTTTTCCACGTACTGCTCAAAAAATGGAATAATTGTACTTCTGCTACCACTGTCCCACATCTCTTGACTATTTTGATTCCAAAACTCTGCGCTACTATCCCATTTCTTTTCCGCTGATTCGTGCCAATTAAATTTCGTCATACATTCCCCTACCTTCACGTATTATCATTCATTTCATTCTACATCATTTTCCAAAATTCCTGTTTATCTTCATAGGGAGATGTACAAGCTAAAGTTAAAATCTTTATTCTCCAATTTTTGCTTTACTTGGGTTTAACTCATACTCATGTTCTTCTCCTGATGACAGATACTATAGGTACACCCAATTGAAAGAGAGGGATGTACATGCGAAGAAAGAGAAATCATCATTTTAAAAGTGGTGAAAAACACGAAGAGTATGCAGCTGAAATATCACCAGCTGGCATTCCAATTAGACATAAGCGGAAAGAAATTGCAAATGAAATAGAAGGTACAAATACCGGTGCAATGGTTGGCTATGTCGCTTTATTTCTTTCGTTATTCTCCATCGCTTTTTATCCTGTTACACTCGGTTCGCTTGCGATTTTAATTGGCTTATTAGCTGTCAATTTCGGAGCGAGAACACTCGGGTATACAGCAATTGGTTTTGGTAGTTTTTCTGTTTTATTTACTTTACTTTATCCGCTTGCTTTATCAGCGTTTTAAAAAAACACACCAAGTTATACTTGGTGTGTTCATTCATGATACAACATAATATGACCGCATCCACAACAATGCTTCGCTGTAATTTCTTGAAAGACTGGATAATTTTCTTCATCCCGATGCTCAATAAACACTTTTTCAAATCGATACATGTTAGGTGCATATGCCCAATCTTGTTTCGTACGTGCATATAACGTTGAAGAGAAAAACTCTTCTCCACCACAAACAATACATTCTTTTTTCATCGATATCCCTCCTATGCTTGTCTTACTCCATCTATATGAACATAAGCATAAAAAAAAGACCTTCTATTACTAGAAAGTCTTCTCTGAAACAAAAAGAAATGTACCAAACATCCCTACTCCGCTGTATTCTTTCGTAACACCAGCTTCAGTTTTATATGTTTGCTTTACAGTCATAAAGAAAACACCATTTCGTGTATCAATACCGTCAAACTGTAATTTCTCTTTTTTTCCCTCTACATTTTGCGTGCATTCAAAGCTACCCTCATCACATTTCAATGCATACTTATCTTCTAGATACAATTTGAAATCTGATTCTTTCGGACAAGTAATAAGTAATATCGCTACGAGAATAATACTTACAATACCCACAATTGTATAATATTTCTTCATTTGTTCTCCTTTCAAAAGACAAGAAAACTTGACTTCATGCGCCAAGTTTTCTTAGTCCACAACCCATTGCCACTCTTGTTCTTTCTTATCAAAAATGAGCCAACCTGTCTCTGTTGCTTCTTCTTTCAATTCATCAATATTATCTAGCACCTCATCCGTACTTTCATACGAACCAACTACATATACCGGAATTTCAAGACCTCTTCTTGACTCAATCTTCCCTGCCAGATCAATATAAAGACCATCTTCCATTAATGGAAGAAGCCCCATGATCACTTCTTTCGAAATTGCTGGGAAAATTTTTGATTTTTGGAAGAAAGAAAAACGTTTCTTACCGAAAGCACCGATTTTATAAGGAATGACTTTACTTAACATTCCTACAAAATCAGCAATTCTACGATAGTACACTTTGTTGTACCACCCGTCATCATGTGAAAAATAAACAAATCTATTTTTCAATAGCGGAAAGAATGTTCTAGCAAGTGGTTCTTTTTTGTGAGCCAAATATAAAAGCTCTGCAATTTCTTTTGGCTCTAATTCATCTAAATCGCTTGCATCATCAAAATCTACCCAACAAAATTCATCAAATTCATCAATCTCTGCTTGAATTAACTTATGTATATTTTCTTCCTCAACATATTCAAATAAAGTATGATAATGAAAATCTGTCCATTCAAAATTATGCTTCAAAAGCAACACTTGATGAAGTGGTGAAGGGATGTTACTCGCAAACTCTTTAAACGTAATTCCTGATGTAATAAAACAATGACCCCGACGATTACCATTAATATATATCATATTCTTTACTTGGTCAGATCCTCCAGACAAAGCACCTAGCCACCTTCGTTTTGTATGTTTCAATTCTATAGCATATTTTAACATGAAAAATTTTAGAAACATAGAAAAAACTTCAAAAACTATTTACAATTTCATGTGTTTTATTACATAGTGATTACAAGAAAAAACACCTGCTCATAAGCAGGTGTTTTTAAAGGATATCATCTGGGTTTTGAGGATGATGATTTCCCTCTTTCTTATCATCTTTTTGGAACATCGATTGAATTTTATCAATTGTTTGTGGAGCTAATTCAATCATTTTTTCTGCTAAATGTGTCGCATTTTGTAAATGAAGAATATTTACCCCGTCTTTATTCACCACAAGAAATGCTACTGGTGTAATAGAAACACCACCCGCGCTCCCTCCGCCAAATGCAGGGGTACCATTCGCTCTTTGACCATCATTCGTCTGGAAATCAGAACCTCCTGCTCCAAAACCGAACGCGACTTTAGAAACCGTTAACACCACACCACCGTCAGCCGTTTGAACAGGCTCTCCAACAATCGTATTCACATCGACCATTTCTTTTAAATTTTCCATTGCCGCTTTCATTAACCCTTGAATTGGATGATCCACCGTTCATAACCTCCTTTGTCATATCTTTCCTAGTTTTTCCGAAAGTTGGTGAACTAAACATAAAATTTTATATTGATTTCAAAAAACTTAAGTTGTAATATTTAGAAAAAACAAAAAAAGGGCCAATTCGTTATGATGCGAAAATTAACAAAGAAAGATCATGAACAAGTATTCGCTTACCTAAAAGAAGAAGCCGCCCTTAACTTGTTTATTATTGGGGATATAGAAGCTTTCGGTTATGAAGCAGACTTTCAAGAATTATGGGGTGTATTTAAAGAGAATGGAACATTAAAATCGATTTTACTTCGCTTCCATGATGCATTTATACCGTATAGCAAAGAAGAGTTTGTAGTAACTGACTATGAGTCATTTCTTTCCGCATATAAGCCGCTGAAACTCTCTGGCAAGTCAACTATTGTTGAACGATTTGAAACCGTTTCAAGTATACATCTAGGTACGAAAAATGAAATGTATTTTTGCGAATGTCTAAATGCCGACAACTTACCTAGTACGCCTGCCCAAGAAACAATTAAACTTGCCACACTAGATGATGTAGTGCGAATTATGCAATTACGAAGTAACATCGCTGAATTCCCGACTGCTAATGAATCAGAGAAAATATTAAGACAAGCTCTCGAAACAAATACAGGACGTACGTATTATATTGAAAAAGATGGCGCAATCATCGCATCCGCCTCTACTTCCGCTGAAAATTCATTATCCGCTATGGTTGTTGGCGTATGTACACAACCGAATTACCGCGGAAATGGATATGCTTCACTCATATTACAAAAAATGATTCAAGAATTTACGAAAGAAGGCCGAACACTTTGTTTATTCTATAACAATCCAGCTGCTGGACGAATTTATAAACGGCTAGGGTTTAAAGACATCGGGATGTGGACGATGTATCGATAATAAGAGGTACACTATAAGCGGAAATAGTTGTAACTTAGCAATACAAGCAGATTATACAAAAACTTCACACCGTTATTATGAAGAGGAAAAAACTACTTGCGAAGCGATGACTCTAACTAAAAAATGTTATGCATTCAAACTAAATATAAACAGGTAGCCCCAATT
>NZ_QOSD01000008.1:0-11017 GCF_008368905.1 Bacillus sp. SH5-2 | reverse complement strand
ATATTATCCAGAACTTCTTTCTGCAAAGGCTGCAACTCTTTTTCTTGTGTTAATCCAGTGTACACCTGGCGTATATAAAAGTTTGTGGTGTTGTACATATTCTTAGCGTTATGACAACATTCTTGAAAATAAGAATACATACGATGCCCTTTTTTAATCCAGATTTGAAGAGTTTTATAGTTTGATGGATTTTCCTTTGTCATTTTATTCACCTCCTTGTTAAGGATATTATAGCAAAAAAGAACATATGTTTCCGCTTTTTTCTTGAAAATAAAATATTTCTTTCGATTCACCTCACCACCTTCACTTACGTTTAGAGGTGGGAGTTCTCTCGAAAGGAATGATAGAAACTATAAAAAAGAGTGCAATTTTTTGCACTCTTTTTACTCATTTCTATTAGAAATCAAAGTTATCAGGATCTGGACCAACGCGGTGATTTTGGTTTAACGCATCGATTTTTTCCATATCTTCTTTCGTTAATTCAAAGTTAAATACATCAGCATTTGCAATGATGCGGTGTTCTTTCGTTGATTTTGGAATTGTGATTACTCCATTTTGAAGATCCCAACGTAAAATAACTTGTGCTGTTGTTTTACCGTGTTTCTCAGCAATTTCTTGTAATGTTTCGTTATCTAATAATTGACCTTGCATAAGTGGTGACCATGCTTCCATTTGAATACCCTGTTCTTTACAGAAAGCTTGTACTTCTTTTTGTGCTAAACGAGGGTGGTATTCTACTTGGTTAATCATTGGCTTAATTTCTGCATCTTTTATTACATCTTGCAGGTGATGTACTTGGAAGTTACTTACACCAATTGCACGTACGCGCTTTTCTTTATAAAGTGTTTCTAGCGCTCTCCATGTATCTTTATATTTCCCTTCTACAGGCCAGTGAACAAGATATAAATCTAAATAATCTAGTTGTAATTTTTTTAAACTCTCTTCATATGCAGCGATTGTTTCTTCGTATCCTTGATCTGCGTTCCATACTTTTGAAGTGATAAATAATTCTTCTCTTGAAATTCCAGTCGCTTCAATACCTGCACGGATTCCTTCACCTACAGCTGTTTCATTTCCGTAAATTGCAGCTGTATCGATACTACGGTATCCTGCTTTAATTGCTGCTTTAATTGCTTCTACAAGTTCTGGTCCTTCTTCTACTTTAAATACACCTAAACCGAACCAAGGCATTTCTACACCGTTATGCAATGTTGTTGTACTTTGTAAGTTTTTCATTTTATTTTCTCTCCTTTTATTTTGCTTGATCTCGTTTTTCTAATGACATACTCCATGCTGTTAAAACAACAGCACCTACTACCATAATGCCGCCTACCCAAGCCGTATGAATTAACCCTAACGAATTCGTTACGATACCGCCTAAATAAGCACCAAGAGCAATCCCAGCATTAAACGCCGCAATATTAATTGCCGATGCAACATCGACAGCACTCGGTACAAATCGTTCAGCTAACATTACGACATATACTTGTAACCCTGGAACATTCATAAATGCGAATAGTCCCATAAAAATAATTGTGATTAACCCAGCTACCTTAAATGGTGCTGTAAATGTTAAAACAAATAATATAATCGCTTGAATAAAGAACATGTAAAATAGCGCTCGAATTGGATTATGATTCGATAATTTTCCGCCAATCACATTCCCTATCGCAATGGCGATTCCATACACTAATAAAATGATAGTAACCGTATTAGCTTTAAATCCTGTTACTTCTTGTAATAGCGGAGATAAATACGTAAATGTTACGAATGTTCCCCCATATCCTAATGCAGTAATGATGAAAACTAGTAACAGTCTTCCGTTCGTAATCAATTTAAACTGATCGCGGAATGATACAGACGTACCTTTTTTCATATTAGATGGAATGAGAATACCATTTGCGATTAAAGCTATAACTCCAATTACCACAATTGCCAAAAATGATGTTCTCCAGCCAAATTGTTGACCAATAAATGTTCCAATTGGTGCCCCTGTAATAGTTGCAACTGTTACGCCAGTAAACATAATAGCAATGGCGCTAGCACGTTTATTTTCTGGTACGAGTGCCGCAGCAATCGTTGAACCAATTGACATAAACACACCATGCGAAAGTGCTGAAACAATTCGCGCAATAAGTAATACAGTGAAGCTTGTTGCTACCGCTGCGATTCCGTTACCAATAATGAAAATAATCATAATCCACATTAATAACGTTTTTCGTGACATATTAGCTGTTAATGACGTTAATACTGGAGCACCAAACGCTACGCCTAACGCATATAAAGAAACTGTTAAACCAGCTGTTGTAACCGACACATGTAAATCTCCCGAAATAGATGGTAATAAACCGACACTAACAAATTCAGTTGTCCCAATCCCGAACGCACTAATTGCTAGCGCTAATAACGCAAATATACTTCTTCGATTCGTCTGAACTTCTGAAGACGATGCTGTATATGAATTCAATTGAGTTTCCCCTCTTCCCTATAATCCCTATCATAATAGTGTGATAAAAAGGCCCTTTTATCTTTCAAAAAATATATTTAATCTCTACAAACACTATTATGAATGGTTTCATTCTCTTTTTAAAGAACGCACTTTAAAGTACGATAGGCACTTTTTAGTACCGTAAAGCTTGTCTCTCTCCTACAAGTACTATTATGAAATATATTTAACATAATGAATAGTACGCACTTTAAAGTACTGTAGGCACTAAAAAGTAACATAGTTAATTACTCGTACCATAAAGCTTGTTTCCCTCTCACATGTGCTATTATGAATGATATTTAACATAATAAAAAGTACGTACTTTAAAGTACTATAGGTACTAAAAAGTAACATTTATATAACCTAGCTTATTTTGCTCCAAAATTGAAATCTACATTCCATGAAGAAGGCTTTCAAATGAAGAAATACACTTTTCCCGTAGAGGCAACTTTAGAGGACATTGCTTAAACATGTAAAGGATCATGTTCATTACCGCAGACAAATAATAAAAAGGCAAAAACGAACAGAAATATGTTCATTTTCGCCTTTTTTATTTAACAATTAAAATGTACGACTTTTAGAAAGGAAATCTGCATGAGCCCCCGTTACACCACTTTGCCCCCAGTTTCCTGGAATCATTTCACGGATAAGAATAAGGACTTTATCCAAAGGTGCATGAGTATATTTAGATGTTACTTGTGTAAGTTCGTTTACCCACTTATCCTTTGTATCTTGATCAAATGTATTCCATATATCAATCTTAATAATAGCCATTCCATCAACGTTACCAGACGGTGTATCGTAAGACTCTTTTGTCTCCCAATTGGACACCCTACTTTTCTCAGCAAAGGTAGCATCACTTGCTACAGCCCCAGCTTTCCCCCAATTTTCTTTTTCAAGTTCCGTTATCAACACTTGAATTTTGTCAGGGACAATTTTTAATAGGTTTATTGTAAGTTCCGTTACATTATAAATGAATTCCTTTTTTTCTTCTGTTGACATGGTTGGCCACGTATTTAGTTCAATTAATGGCATAGTATTGCCCCCTAAAGTTAATTAATTATTTATTCACTAGCTACAACTATTGGTTCAAATGATTTTTAACTGCTCTTACTACCAATTCGTGATCTTCTTCTGGTGGTAATCCTGAAACTGTTATCATTCCAATAACCCCTACGTTTTTTATTCTGATAGGAAAGCATCCACCAAACGCAGCATATTCTGAAGTATCTAAAAGATATTTTTCATTATATGAGATTCCAGTTATTTCACTTTGTATCTGCATATAATACGAGCTACGATCATGCAGGGAAACGACTCGTTTTTTACGCTCAATCCATTTCGTATTTTCCTCATTTGTCCCTGTCATCTTGAAATGAAATAATTGCACACCATTTTTCGTTATATCAACAGCAATCAATTTTCCCTCTCGCTTTGCTGTTTCAACGATAAATAAACCTAGTTGCAAGGCATCTTCATTTGTAAAAGCGGAAAATTGAAGTGTTTCCTCCTCTTTTACAATTTGTTTACTTATTTCATTCAAATTTGCAGTACTCATATCTTTAACCTCCATAATTGTTTTATGCCACTGCGGCATTTTTTGAAATTATTAGGCCATATAGTACAGCCTTTCAATCAATCTGATTCTGAATAAAATGCTGTAACATCGTTGTTAACTAGTACCGTAAAGCTTGTTTTCTTCTTACTGATGCTATTATGAATGATATTCAAAGTTATAAAAAGTACGCACTTTAAAGTGCTATAGGTACTTTAAAGTACTATTCTACTTATCCCTATCTTACAGAGACTATTATGAAATATATTTAACATCTTAAAAATGTATGTACTAAAGAATAATATTTTTCATATCAAACTTTTTTGCTCAATGGCTGTAATTCAAATTCATCAAATTTTTGTATCAAGACAAACGAAAAATAAAAAGAACCTAGCCGATACTAGATTCTTTTCTGATCAAAAAATACTCTCATATTTCTCGGGTGTTGTTACAAACAACTTAGAATAGAACTTCTACTAAAGGCCCATTTTAATTACAGTAAAAGATTGGTGAAACGAATACATTACACCACCTAAAAATAGGAGGCAGCAAAAATGAGTGAAAAAACAGCAGGATTCTCACAAGTAAATCACGTCGGAATTACAGTAAGTAATTTAGAAAAATCTATCGTTTTTTATGAGGCATTAACAGGTAAGAAAATATCAAACATCGATGAAATTGGCGGAACGAGAATGGCGCAAACCCAAGGACTTGAAGATACTCGCATTAAATATGCCAACCTACACTTAGATAATTTGAATATAGACATTCTAGAATACGTTGTCCCTAAATCAGATAAAGCATCTTACTCAAATGATCAAATTAGTGCAATGCATCTTTGTTTTGAAGTAGAAGATATTGATGCCGCTGTAGAGCGTCTAAAAGCAATTGGGATAGAACCAGATGGAGATCCAATTGTCTTTCAAGAAGGAGACGGCTTGAAATCTGGATTTGGTACAGGCGTTGCCTACTTCCGTGATCCAGATGGTACTAATTTAGAGCTAATTGCTCCAAAAGGCCCATTTAGACGTGACTAATTCATATAAATCAAGATGGTTACAAGTCCTATAATAGCCTTGTGAATAGATACTACATTTTCTCATGTTAATACTAAAAACCACCTTTTATAATAAGGTGGTTTTTAGTATTAACATGAGGGTAATTCCGCTGAACATAAGGTACTAACATGAGGGTAATTCCGCTGAACATAAGGTACAACAGGAAGAACTATATATATTCATTTATTTAATGGAATAATATTTATACCTTTTTAACAAACTCAGATTTTAATTTCATAGCTCCAAAACCATCAATTTTACAGTCAATATCGTGGTCTCCATCAACTAATCGGATGCTTTTTACTTTTGTACCAATTTTTACGACTGATGAAGTCCCTTTTACTTTAAGATCTTTAATTACTGTTACAGAATCACCATCGTTTAAAATATTTCCATTTGCATCTTTAATTACCTTTGTATCTTCACTATTTTCAGTTTCTGATTCTAAAGTCCACTCATGAGCACATTCTGGACAAACAAAAAAATTTCCATCTTCGTAAGTGTATTCTGAATTACATTTTGGACAGTTTGGTAAATTTGACATATTTTATTTCCTCCACTCGTTATCGTATATTCTAAAAGATAAATATTTTTTCATTTAAATGCAAGAAAGACACTCTCTTCTTGCCATTTGATAATCATTTGTTGAATGTATAAAAAAACTTCCTCCACATTCTCCAAAGTAAACTTTTTAATATTCTAATGCATTTGCTTTATTCTTTCTTGTATTCATCTCCTGAGAAAGCCCGGTGCATTCATGAAAAGCGAAATGCTTACACCCTATACATTTTTTTGTATTCAAATGTCTTAAAGCACAATCAATGGCTTCTCCTGTGTGATCAAAGAAGTTTTCTTCCCCAATCTCAGCATACAATCCGTTCTTATCTAGAGCTATTTTTAGCTCGGATTGAATTCCTGAAATAAGAAGTACGCCACCTTGTTTTTGGAAATGCTGAACAATATTCCTAAAATACGACTCTCCTGTCGTATCAATAAAAGGAACTTTTCCCATACGTAAAATTAAAACTTTAGGTTTATAATGAATAGTTGCTAAAATATTTTGTTCAAATGTTTGAGCAGCCCCAAAGAATAATGGCCCTTCTATTGTATAAATACTAATTTGTGGGCAATCATGAGCTTTATTTACAACATGTGGTAACAATTTTTCATTCTTTTTTGTATGATCAGGAAGCACTTTAGATATAACAAGCATATTACTCATACGTTTTGTAAACAAAATAACAGCTAAAATAAGACCGATTTCCACAGCTGTTGTTAAACTAGTAAATACAGTAAGTAAAAATGTTACTAGTAATACAAGAGAATCTCCTGTCTTCATTTTAAGTATGTGATAAAAATGTTTTTGTTCGCTCATATTCCAAGCTACCACCATTAAAATAGGAGCCATACTAGCAAGAGGAATATGTGAAGCATATGGAGCTAACAGTAAAAGTGTCAATAACACAAATCCCCCATGAATAATACCCGACATCGGAGATACAGCCCCACTCTTAATATTAGTCGCTGTACGAGCAATTGCTCCAGTCGCCGGAATTCCGCCAAATAACGGGGTAACAATATTGGCAATCCCCTGACCGATAAGCTCTTTATTACTGTTATGTTTACTATTTGTCATACCATCTGCCACAACAGCGGATAAAAGAGATTCAATCCCGCCAAGCATCGCAATAACAAATGCAGGACCAATTAACTGTTCTATACGTGCTAATGTAATTTCTGGTATATCAAACTGCGGAAGTGTATTTGGAATCGTACCGTATGCTGTACCAATAGTAGGTACATGACCCGAGAAAAATACAGTTGCAATTATAGTTGAAATAACAACGCCTACTAATGAACCTGGCACTTTCGGCAAAATCTTTGGTGTTGTGATTATAACAAAAAAGCAAATCAAAGCAGTTATAACACTATAAAAATTGGTAGTATTAATATGAGTGAAGAGTTCCTTCAGATTCGCTAAAAATTCCTCATGCTTTTTTATACCTGTTAAACCTAAAAAACTAGCAATTTGTCCCGTAAAGATAATAACAGCAATACCTGACGTAAAACCAATTGTTACAGGACGTGGAATAAACTTAATTAAAGAGCCTAGCTTGAAGATTCCCATAAGACATAAAATAATTCCAGCCATTAAACCCGCGAGTAGTAAATTTTCGTATCCATAGGTAATTACAACTCCTAAAAGAATCGGAACAAAAGCACCTGTAGGTCCTCCAATTTGATACTTCGAACCACCAAACAGTGAAATAAGTATCCCGGCAATACAAGTTGTATAAATCCCATACTCCGGCTTAACGCCAGAAGCTATAGCAAAAGACATAGCAAGTGGAATCGCAACAACTCCAACAATCATTCCCGAAAGAAGATCCTTTTGAAAATGCCCTAATGAATAGCCTTCAAACCTTCCCGTAAATAAACCTCTCATTACAAACCCTTCTTTTCTATTTTTAATCAATCCGGATTACAAATACATTTCTCGTTCCTTATACATGAAATCTTCATTTTTACAAAAGATTAATATTCACTATACGTTTTGCTTAAATGGTGCTCTAATTTACCTATATCGCCACCTTCTTGTACATAGGATTTCAATCTTTCCGCTAGCTGTTCTCCATCTCGGCTATCTAGCTTCTTCGTATCAATAAACGATGTAATCCTTACCGTATCTGGAGTACTATCTCTACGAAACATTTGTCCTGGAATTTCACTCCAAAAACGATTCCATTCATCTAGTAATCCTATTTGGTCAAATAAAAAACCTTGCATCCCACACAACCAAGCTGTACAAGCTGTATTTCTTTGTTGACATCCAACTCCATCTTGTAAATGCTGGCATGAAAAACAACAAGAATTCCCACTGTTAATACAAACTTTACAAACGTGATAAGCTCCTGATAAGCGAAATATTTCAATCCCATGTTGGATGATGTCCTCTTTCTTTACTTCAATACTCAACCTATCCCTCCTTGCTTATCAGTTCACCTTCTGCTTCATCTAGCTCCTCTAACATTGAAATCGTATCGATTAAATGATTGTTAAAAATCTTCCGTGCAACAACCAATAAATCCACAATGATAGGATCTCGTAAAGAATATAAAACTCTTTTCCCATCTTTCGTACCAACAACAATATTTTTTGAGCGTAGTACACTTAACTGCTGAGAAACAGCTGATCCTTCCTTATTTAAAATAGCTTGAATTTCATTTACGCTTTTTTCACCTTCTGACAATAATTCTAAAATACCTATTCGCAAAGGATGTGCTAATGCTTTAAAGAAATCTGCTTTAAATTGTTGCATTTCGTTTCCCATTCAAACCCCTCCATTACTTACCCTCAATTTTAAAAAAGTATCATATACATCTTCAAATGTTTGAATATGTATATGATACTTTTAAAACTTCAGATTTTCAATACACATTTTGAAATATTAAATAAAACCCAGGTAGAGACATATACTATTCAATTACTAAAGATAAAAGCGCCTACCCTATTATGTGTGACTAATATGGTAGGCGCTTAGTAATTTAATTTTTTTAGTTTTAGATCTTGATACTATTGGATGAGTAAACTTATTTATATAAATTTAATTCATTACAATCGTGAATTAGAATAATGACTTAATACTTGCTAAAACAGTAAGTACACCTACAATAATAACAAATACGTTGCTCATTTTCCCTTTGTATTTAGCTAGTACTGGTACTTTTTGAATCGCATACATCGGTAATAGACATAAGATAGCAGCAACTAATGGACCGCTTAGAGAATCAATAATTCCAAGAATACTTGGATTTGCATAAGCAACATACCAGCATGTTAATACGACAAAAGTAAGGATTATTGTCTTAATTGTTTTTTCTTCTATATCTTTCCCACGTGTTTTACCAAACTTCATAATCACGTCACGCATTACCTCATATGCTCCGATATAATGACCAAGGAAAGACTTTGTAATAGCCACAAAAGCAATGATAGGAGCTGCAATAGTGATTATAGGCGAATTAAGCTCATTAGCAAGATATGAAAGGATTGATAAATTCTGTTCTTTTGCCATTTTCAAATCATCTGGAGTCAAACTCAATGTACTACTCCAAACGAAGAACATAACTACAACAAATGTCATGATATAACAAACCTTTTGTATTTGCGCACATTTAGCATCAGTGGCTTCGATTCCATACGTAGCTCTCTGTTTCACAACAAATGATGAAATCATAGGTGAATGATTAAATGAGAATACGATGATTGGTAGAATCATTAATATCGTTCCAAAATATCCTGTTCCTGTTGAAGAAGTAGAAACAGCTGAAAAACTAAGCATTGAAGTATTCCACTGTGGAATTAAAGATATTGCGATAAACAGTAGAGAAGCTATGAAAGGATACACTAGCATACTCATGACCTTTACAGTAATATCTTGGCCAAAATTCAGTATAGCGATAAGACCAAGAACTAATACAAGTGATAAAATAGCTCTTGGAGGTTCTGGCATGTGCAATTGATGCACGATAAAACTACTTGCAGTGTTTGTAAGCGCAACCGAATACATTAGTACGATTGTATAAATTGAACCGAAATATACGATGTTAAAAATGATACTCGCTTTATTTCCGAAATACTCTCTAATTGTACCTGTGATCCCCTCATCAGCAGAATTAGAAGCGTATATCATTTTAGCAAGCGCCCTATGTGAATAATACATAACTGGATATGCAAGTAATGTAATTAGTAGTAATGATAATAAACCACCTGAACCTGCATTAATCGGTAAAAAGAGCACCCCTGCTCCAATTGCAGTTCCAAATAGACTCAGTGCCCAAGTAGTATCCTGCTTATGCCACTTTTTTGGATCTGCATATTGCTCATTTTTCATTTCAGCTTGAACTTCTATTTTCTTTGCAGTATTCCCGTTCATATAATAAATCCCCCTTATCTCCTATTCTTACCTCTCTCTTTATGGCTAACGAACATTTACCTTTCCAGAAAAAATGAATGTCTTACAAGTTGCCCCACATTGTATGACCTTCATCAAAATTAATCCACATTGAAACATTCGCTAGTCGGCATCTTTATATAATTGTTAGCGTTCACAAAACAGTTTACTCAAAATACTGACCATTTATATAAAGACCCGCTAAGAGAAAAATATAGAATAGATTTCCTAAATGCGTTACAACGTTTCTACTAACTGTTTATTACTTTAATGGTTCTCTCCTTTTTACTTTTAACAGTAATTTCAGATAAACCGGCCTCTCTTAATTTGTGAGGCATTTGTCTCTCGAATCTGTGCATTACTTTAATAACTTCGTCAGCATTAATGCTATTGCTTACACAAGCCACTAAAGCGCTTTACATACATTTTGCCTCTAATCACACACCTTTCTTACTAGTCATCGCATTTTTTATATTTTCTCCAGAGATAATAAATTTTCTCTCGACGCCCTCATTATAACGTGTATATTTATAAAATTAATATTTTTATATTTTCAGAAATATTTAGCGGACAAAATTTTATATGGATAATATTTTACAGTTAGTATGTAGCAATTGTTTTAAATGCTTAAAGTTGTATTAGTTAGAAAAAAATACAATATTACATTAGCTACCTAAGTTACTTATTATAAAGATATTTATATCCACCTTTATTGAAAAATCATTTTTCAGACACAAAAGATATTCTAATAAATAATTAATGCGATTAAAAAGAAATATCTTTTTGAACGAACAAACCGATCTTTCAGGATATATATTATCACTATTGCATTCATATACATTTTTAAGAAAATACCTTTTTGAATTGATAGCAATGAGAGAACGACTAACATTTTGCAAAAACCTACGCAAAACGAAAAATAAAATAAGCTGCCCATATGGACCATAGCCATCAACTTAAGG
>NZ_QOSD01000007.1:0-227277 GCF_008368905.1 Bacillus sp. SH5-2 | reverse complement strand
CTAAGTGGGGGAGTGTTCATGACGTACTTTATTTTGAATGATCATCCAGAATATACAGCGAATCAAGCAATTACTGAAAGTCGCCGTATGATGGATGGGCATAAAATGGATTACTTTTTACTATGCCTAAGCTTCATTGGCTGGTTCATTTTAAGTATTCTTACGATAGGAATCGGTTTCTTATGGTTAGCACCTTATTTCTACGCGACATCAGCAGCATTTTATGAAGAGATTTCAAAAGAATATTATAAAAAAGAAGGTACTACTTTCTAATAAAAAACCTAAACCATCTCGCCTAAAGAATATAGGGAGCGGATGGTTTAGGTTTTTTGATATGTGTTCTGTTTTCGGGGTTCACTTCTACTCTAATTAGTAGGCTTTTTTGTTAAGTATGAAATTCTTATTTCGTTGGTGTGATCCCATGCCCATAGAGCTAACCAAATGGACTGTCTCTAAAATAATAAAATTTTCGTTTTTAGAGACAACTAATTATTAATTTGATGATACAGCTGACTCCTTTTATATAGTCATTTAAAAACATTATAGTCTCTAGAGATGTGAACAGAGGTTTTGAATTGATTTAAGGTTGATGGAACAAAATAAAACTAATTGAGCAAAAAAAACTTGCAAAACTAAAAGGGGAGTTGTATATTAGTTGACGTATCAAATGTTGATATATCAATTAATGTTTAATAAGGAAGAAGAGGGAGTTTTATATAAGCTACAAAGTTAAAGCAAAGATAGTATAAATTTGATATTAGGGAATAGAGGAGGAGAATGGTGTGGAAATAATCGCAGCTATTTTAGTCGGGATCGTAGCATTAGAACATTTATTTATTATGATTCTCGAAATGTTTTTTATTAATTCAAAAGTGGCAAAACGTGCTTTTAAATTACCGGAGCATTTAGAAGGAGATCGAAACGTAGCCATTATGTTTGCAAACCAAGGTTTATATAATGGATTTTTAGCCGTTGGTCTCATTTGGGGACTTATACTTGGTCTCAATTCAATTGGCTATATGGTTCAATTATTTTTTGTAATGTGTGTGGTAGTAGCAGCTCTTTTCGGCGGCTTCACCTCTAATAAATCAATTATTTTGAAACAAGGACTTCCAGCTATATTAGCGTTAATAGCCCTTTTAATTGTGATATAGAACCAAAACGTTTTAATAAAAGAACTCATTTTTGAAAAATACGCTATTCTTTCCGTAGGCTCACAGGAAAGAATAGCGTATTTTTTCATTTTAAGGGGGAGTTAGTTTGATAGCGATGTGGTGTAATCCCATATCCTTCAACTTAAGAAGTTTATAACATCTGAAAATAATAACTTTGTACATTTTCACTTAGAAATGTAAATTCTCTCTTTTTTGTGGCGGGATGGCATGCACAATTTTTATAAAAAACGCGTATTACACTAAAGACTGGAACCATATTAACACCTAAAAATGTAGATAGAGGAAAAATAATGAAAAAAACTATTGTATGTTTAAAAACCTTATGTTACATTTGTGTTACAGAAAAGTTACGGACTGTGACTTATGTTACGGTTTGTTTTCTGTTGCTTTTCGGTATGTTACGAATTTCGGTTCGTATTCTAACTAAAAATGATTTTTTATGTGTATAAAAGTGTGTGTAGTAAAGAGCCTGGTGAGAGCTTTACGCGCATTATTAAAATTCCTTTCTGTCTGAAAAGAAGAAGAAAACCAACTACCAACTATTTAGGAGTTTTACATAATGATAGCAAATGAAGTGTACTTCCTTTCCCGCACACAAAGTACATATTTCCTTTCAGTCTAATTGCTACACAGACTTTTATACATATAAAGCTATTTTTTTAGGGATATATAGGAGGAGAAAAAAATGAAAAAATTATTAACAGTAATGGGACTTACATTTTTAATGTTAGCTGGATGTAGTAATGGGAATTATGAAAAAGCAATGGATGAGGGGAATACCGCACTAACGAATAAAGAATATAAAGCAGCCTTGTCATCATTTGAAAAAGCATTAGATGAGAAAAAAGATGATTCAGATGTAAAAGTGCTTGTAGAACAAACGAAAGCAATGATTGAAGCAGTGAAGTTAAAAGAAGAAACAAAGGTAGAAGAATCTGTTAAATCATTTGAAAAAGTAGAAAGCGTGAAGAATGGAAGCACTACGCTTGTAAAACAAGCAAAGGAAGAACGAACAGCGTTACTAGCTATTTTAGAAAACAAAAAGAAATATAGTGAACAACTGGTGAAAAGCGAAGAGTTAATCGGCAAGAAAAATTATGCAGAAGCGAAAGAGTTATTAACGAAGTTAGTTTCAGAAACAAAAGATAACAAGAGCCTTGAAGAATATAATAAAAAAGCCGCAGGATTAATCACGAAAATTGGTGAAGAAGAAAAAAATGCAAAGAATGAAACAGTAGCAACGAAAACAGAAAAAATGAATACAGCAACGGCTCAAAAGGTAACAACAGAGAATAATAAAAAGGTAGAAGCAGACAAGACTCAAAAAGTAGCGACAGAAAATAATAAAAAAGTAGAAGCAGATAAGACTCAAAACGTAACGACAGAAAATAATAAAAAAGTAGAGGCAAATAAAACTCAAAACGTAACGACAGAAAATAATAAAAAGGTAGAGACAGGAAAAACTCAAGATGACTTTACTTTTGAGAAAGCTAAAGCATATATCAAAAATGAATATAAAGAAGAATATAATTACACGTTAGAAGATACGAAAGTAGAGAATGGAAAGAAATATTATCAAATTAGAGTGCGTACGACATATAAAATAGAAGGCGCAGCTGGATCAGGATTTACAGGCGTATTCAAAGTATTTGAAGACGGTACAATTATTGAAATGCACTAAATTGATGAAAAGGTATCCTCAAAGTATGTGAGGATACCTTTTTTTTGCATAAAAAAAAGCATCTAGCAAAAGTACTAGATGCAAATAAAAACACAAGGGAAGACAAAATTCTTCCCGTTTCCCGTATGTAATTATATCAAAAAATATATAAAAAACTAGCTTTATTTTTTATATGCTGGATGTGTGAAGCTAGGAAAGTATAAGATTCCACTATTTTTGTAGTGTTTTATTGAAAAAGGAGCCACGTATATGATTAATTTCAAACCAGAAAATTTAAATCACTTATTAAAAATAATGCTCATAAGTGCGAATAAGTCTTATGATGCGATTAAAGATTATGAGTTTACGGGAGAAGCGGTAGTATTCCGTGTAGACTTCGAATATATTGATATTTCTCTAATGATAGTAGATATGTTAGGAAGGTCTGCTTCTAAATTTAACATTTTGCCATTTGCTCATCCGGATACGAGTGAAATAGATTATATTCAGTTTCAAGTGTATGCGATTAATGAAGGGAATTTTAAAGAAATGCTCGATACGATGTGAAAAACTATAAATTTACAAAAGTGTATATAACGCCTAATATATAATTAGTAAATTCATATAATTGGAGTGATGAGATGCAGCCGTTAGAAAGGGAGATTCATGCTAATATGCTGAAAGTGTGGCGAATTCACGCTTTAATTGGGGCAGTGGTCATACTAGCAGTCGTAATTGCGTATTTCTTTTTTATGATCAATTTTAACTGGTGGGGCTGGTTGTTTGGCTTGTTAGTAACAGGCGCTATTACATTTATCCCACTTGATTATTTCGTATTTCCAAATTTACGTCAGCGCTATTATAGTTACAGATTAAATGAAGAAGAGATTGAGATTCAAAAAGGAATGTTCGTTGTAAAACGTGTACTTATTCCGATGATTCGCGTGCAGCACGTTACAATCGAACAAGGACCGATTATGAGAAAGTATAATTTAGCAGAATTACATATTTCAACAGCAGCAACTTCTCATAGTATTCCAGGTTTAACGAAGGAAGAAGCAGAGCAGCTGAAAAGACAAATTGGAGAACTTGCGAAAGTGAGTGATGAGGATGTATAAGAGGCAACATCCGATCACAATATTGTTAGGTATTCGAATTGCGGGCTTGTTGCCTTTTATTTTTCTTGTACTATTTCGATCAGATGGTGAGGTGAAACCTTGGTATTTCTTACATCTTGTCCTTTTGGCCGTATTATGTATTATGGCAATTTTCTCAGCTATAAAGTGGTATTTCAAAGTGTACTGGGTTGAAAATAGTACTGTACATATAAAGCAGGGTGTGTTTGTGAAGAAGGAAAGTTACTTAAATAAAGAGCGGGTGCAAAATATTAGTACATCTTCTAACATCATCTATCAGGTGCTTGGACTGACAAAGTTAAATATCGAAGTAGCGGGCGGCGGTACTGAGCCAGAAGTGATGTTAGCCGGTATTAGAGAAGATGAAGCGAAGGAACTCATTGATTTATTACATAAAGACAGAAGCGTTGTGACTGAAGAGACGCCAGTGGCAGAAGAAAGTCAGACGGTGTATCAGTTAACAACGAAAGAAATTTTAGTTGCATCCGTTACATCTGGTAGATTCGGATTGGTATTTTCTGGATTACTTCTTATTTACACAGAGTTTAATCAATTTCTACCAAAATGGCTTATCAATAAAGTGGAAGCGTATGTGATGGATAACGGTGTATATGAATTAATCGTTATAGCGGCGATTTTAATGGCGGTTTCATGGGTCATTTCAACAGCTGGTTATGCATTAAAATACGCGAACTTTAAAATTGAGCGAAACGGAAATGAAGTTCGCATCGTGCAAGGATTATTTGATAAAAAAGAGTTTGTGTTAAAATTACACCGCATTCAAGCGATTACGGTGAAAGAAGGCATTCTCCGCCAGCCTTTCGGATATTGCTCTGTCGAAGTAGAAGTCATTCAAAGTATAGAATCCGCTGGAAATGAAGTGATGTTACATCCTTTTATGAAGAAAAAAGATGTACAGCAGTTACTTACGTATTTGCAGTTGCCATATGAAATGGAAGAGGAAATCGTTCATTTACCGAAAGCGGCATTACGCCGTTACGTAATAATGAGCTGGATTACAAGTGCTGTGCTCGCTGTGCCGATTACCGGTGCGAGTATATATTTTAAACAGCATATCGCATTGTTCACTCTGATCCCACTATGTATCGTATTTACAATACTTGCATATGCTCGCTACACAAGCGGCGGTTATATGATAAGAGAAAATCAATTAACGATGGTGTACCGTCGTCTTGCGAAATATACAGGAATCATGCGAAGAAGGCATGTGCAAGTAGTCGGATATAATCAATCGTATTTTCAAAAGAAAGACGAGTTATGTACAGCTGCCGCATCAGTAGCGGGGCACGGTTATGAAGGGAAGCATATGCGTAAAGAAGACGCGCTGCGTATATATAATTGGTACAAAGTAAAAGGTTTCACCTGTCGTGATTTGTCGATAAGTCGATATATTTGAAAAATCGCTGATATAATTTGAGTTGCGCTGATATATCCAGGAAATCGCCGATATATTCGAAGAAACGCCGATATAATTTCACGCACCGCGGTCTCCGAACTCCAAAAAATTAAACTAACACATCAAAAGTAGTCACAAAAGATGGACGAGAGAAAATACTCTTTTGCTGTTCCGCATGTGGATGCGCCGGAGCTTGTCCTTCTGCTTGTGCAGGACGTTTTTTATGAGCATTTTCGAACGAGCGTGATTCTGTCCAGTCTTTAAAGTTTTGCTCTGTTTCCCACATCGTTAAGATGACATATGTATCGTTACTTAATGGGCGTAGAACGCGGATCGCTTGGAATCCTGGTTCGTTTTCGATAAGGCCTGCACGGTTTTTAAAACGGTTTTCAAATACTGGGCGACCTTCGTCTGTTACAGAAATGTTGTTACAAACGATATAGCCAGGTTGTCCGTTGAATTCGCCAACAGCGTCTAGTACGTCATACTGAAGTGATCCTTCTACAGATTCTTCAGTATTTTCTTTATAAAACATATTTTTTTCATCGTTTTTTGCAGTGAAATGTGATTGTTCTAGAGGTGTTTCGTATGAAATAATAGCCTTCATTGTAATGCCCCCTTAATAGTTTGTTTCTATTATATCAATTCTCTTAAAAAACTTCGAAGATTATATACATAAAGATACTTCTTTTTCAAATAATAAATGTACCATCATTTGGAAAGAAGGACGATGTATGAAGAAAGTAAAGTGGACTTTATTAGGAGGCGTCGCAACGGTGGTAGTAGCGATTGTACTCTATAAACTTATCGTGTTAGCTGGTGGCTATATGATGGATGAAAAGCAGCTCGTTTTCCACTCTTCATCACGTATCGTTGACCAGAAAGGAAAAGAAATTACGAAATTATACGTAGAAAATAGAGAACTCGTACCAGTCGAGCAAATTCCGAAATATGTGCAGCAGGCGTTCGTTGCGGTGGAAGATTCTCGTTTTTATGAGCATCAAGGAATTGATTATCCGTCTATATTTCGTGCTCTTTATAAAGACACGTTAGCTGGAGGGAAGGTCGAAGGCGGTAGTACCATTACGCAGCAACTTGCTAAAAACGTCTTTTTAACTCGTGAAAAAACATTTACGCGTAAGTTGAAGGAAGTCGCAATTTCTCTTCAACTAGAGCAAAAATATACGAAGCAACAAATTCTTGAAATGTATATGAATCATATTTATTTTGGTCATGGAGCTTACGGTATTCAAGCGGCAGCGAAGTTGTATTTTAATAAAAATGTAGAAGATTTAACGGTAGAAGAAGGGGCAATGCTTGCAGGTCTTCCGAAAGCACCGAACGGATATTCACCGTACTTATCTCCAGAGAAGAGTAAGGAGCGCCGTGATCTCGTATTGTCACTTATGCATAAACAAGGCTATTTAACGGCAGAAGAAAGCGTTCGTTATCAAGGAAAGACAATCGCCCTTTATAAAAACTTAGATGAGAATGAGCTCGCATATATGCCGTATATTGATATGGTCATAGATGAAGCAGCTCGTTTATACGGGTTGTCTCATCAAGAAGTACTTCGCGGTGGATATACGTTTGTCGTACCGATGGATAAAAAGATTCAAAAGGTAGCGTATAACCAGTTTCAAGATGCGAGAAATTTCCCTGGTAAAGAAGAAGGAGCGCAAGGTGCATTTTTATTAATGGATAATCGTACGGGCGGAATTAAAGCGGCGATTGGCGGAAGAAAGTATGTGCCAAGAGGGTTTAATCGTGTTTTCGCAAAAAGGCAGCCCGGTTCTGTTTTAAAACCACTAATCGTCTATGCACCAGCACTTGAAACGAAAAAGTATAATCCGTATTCGTTATTAACGAATGAGAGGAGTTCTTTCGAAGGATATGAACCTCGAAACTATAATCATGAGTATACGAAAGAAATGACGATGTACGATGCGATTTTAGAATCAGCAAACGTACCGGCAGTTTCTTTATTAAACGAGTTAGGGGTAGAAGAAGGAAAGCAATATTTAGAGAAAGGAAATGTTCACATTGCAGACGCTGGTTTAAGTACAGCGCTTGGCGGATTGAAAAACGGTGTTTCACCATTTGATCTTGTGAAAATGTATCGTGCATTTTTAGCAAATGGCGATATTATTGAGCCGCACGTTATTGATAAAGTGTTAAATAGACACGGCGCAGTCATTGGGGAATCACCAAAAGTAGAAACAAATATATTCTCAAAACAAACGGCATGGTATATGACAAAAATGTTAGAAGGAGTCGTGAAGGAAGGGACAGCAAAAGCCGGTGTATATAACGGTGCGTTAGCTGGGAAAACGGGTACTACTTCTTTGCCGGATGACGACAATGGAGCGAGAGATATGTGGTTCGTTGGCTATACGCCAAATTTAGTAGGCGCTGTTTGGATTGGGTATGACCGCACAGATAAAGATCATCAACTGCAAGGGGAAAGTGCATCGGCGACGAAATTGTTTAAGAAAATTTTAACGAAGGCAAATGTAGAACAGAAAGAGAAATTTATGAAACCAGAAGGTGTAGAAACAATCGGTGCTCCGATTCGGCTGCGCAAGATTGAAGATGTGAAAATGAAATTAGCATTTAGCCCTTTCGGTTTATTTAAAGCGAAATTGAGCTGGACACCACTTCCAGATGAAAGAATTATGTACCGTATTTATAGAGTGGAAAATGGAGTTCATACGCATGTAGGTACTGTAAACGGTGCCGGGGAATATGAGGAAAAGTTCGTTAACATCTTTTCAAAACCGAGTTTTTACGTTGTGCCATATAATAGACAAACGAATCGTGAAGGAGAAAAGTCAAAAGTAGCTAAACCATAGTTTTTCTCTGTGTTATAATAAGAATGTTGTGAAAATGGTAAGCGTTTTTAAGAATGTTTGTGTCAATTTAATGAACAACGTACATAATATTATGCATTTTGTTTTTACAAGCTGTATAGTAAAAAAAGATAAATATCGAACGTATTCGAAGCATTGGTAAGGAAGGGAGCAAGGGTCTTGGTAAGAACTATAAATGAGACATTTTTAAAAGCATGTAGGGGGGAACGTACTGATTATGTACCAGCATGGTATATGCGTCAAGCAGGTCGTTCGCAGCCGGAATATAGAAAGATAAAAGAAAAATATTCTTTATTTGAAATTACACACAATCCAGAGTTATGTGCGTACGTTACAAAACTACCAGTTGATCAATATAACGTAGACGCAGCAATTCTGTATAAAGATATTATGTCACCACTACCTGCAATTGGTGTGGATGTAGAAATTAAATCAGGTATTGGCCCAGTTATCGATAATCCAATCCGTTCTTTACAAGACGTAGAAAAACTAGGGGAAATCAATCCAGAAGATGACGTACCGTACATATTAGATACAATTCGTTTATTAACGACAGAAATGTTAGACGTACCGTTAATCGGTTTTTCAGGAGCTCCATTTACATTAGCGAGCTATATGATTGAGGGCGGTCCATCTCGTAACTACCATAATACGAAAGCGTTTATGTATGCAGAGCCGAAAGCTTGGTTCGCATTAATGGATAAGCTAGCAGATATGGTTATTACATATTTAAAAGCGCAAATTAATGCAGGAGCAAAAGCAGTTCAAATTTTCGATTCTTGGGTTGGAACTGTAAACGTAGCAGATTACCGCGTATTTATTAAACCAGCAATGGAGCGTATTTTTGCAGAAGTTCGCACGATGGGTGTACCGATGATTATGCACGGCGTAGGAGCTGCACACTTAGTAAATGAATGGCACGACTTACCGCTTGATGTAGTCGGTTTAGACTGGCGCTTACCGATCGAAGAAGCACGCGCACGCGGTGTTCATAAGGCGGTACAAGGAAATATGGATCCTTCATTCTTACTTGCGCCATGGTCTGTTATTGAAGAACATGTAAAAGGTATTTTAGATCAAGGGATGAAAGAGCCGGGTTATATCTTTAACTTAGGTCACGGTGTATTCCCAGAAGTAAATCCAGATACATTAAAACGTTTAACTACATTTATTCATGAATACTCTAAAGGGCAGTTAGCGAAGTAAAGGAGATTGGCTGTATGAAAAAGAAAATTGGTTTGCTTGTAATGGCATACGGAACGCCATATAAAGAAGAAGATATTGAACGTTATTATACACATATTCGCAGAGGAAGAAAGCCAAGTCCTGAAATGCTAGAAGATTTAACAGAGCGTTACCGTGCAATTGGTGGCATTTCTCCTTTAGCTACTATTACATTAGAGCAAGCTAAGAAGTTAGAGAAACGTTTAAATGAAGTACAAGATGAAGTAGAGTACCATATGTATCTTGGCTTGAAACATATTGAACCGTTTATTGAAGATGCGGTGAAAGATATGCATAACGACGGTATACAAGATGCAATCGCACTTGTTCTTGCGCCGCACTATTCTACGTTTAGCGTGAAATCATACGTTGGACGAGCACAAGAAGAAGCTGAGAAACTTGGAAACTTAACAATTCATGGCATCGACAGCTGGTATAAAGAACCGAAATTCATCCAGTACTGGGTTGATGCAGTGAAAAGTATATATAACGGTATGTCAGACGCAGAACGTGAGAAAGCAGTATTAATCGTATCAGCTCATAGCTTACCAGAAAAAATTATTGCAATGGGCGATCCATATCCAGATCAATTAAATGAAACAGCTGACTATATTGCAAGAGGTGCTGAAGTAGCAAACTATGCAGTAGGTTGGCAAAGTGCAGGAAACACACCAGATCCTTGGATTGGTCCAGATGTACAAGATTTAACGAGAGAACTAAATGAAAAGCACGGTTATACTTCATTCGTATATGCACCAGTTGGCTTTGTTGCGGAACATTTAGAAGTTTTATATGACAACGACTTTGAGTGTAAAGTTGTAACGGATGAAATTGGCGCGAAATATTATCGTCCAGAAATGCCAAACGCATCGGACGCATTTATTGACTCTTTAACAGATGTTGTATTAAAGAAAAAAGAATCTGTATTGTAAGAAGAAAGGGGGAGCGTGCTTGAGGAAAAAAGTTGTAATCATCGGCGGTGGCATCACAGGATTAACAACAATGTATAACTTACAAAAAGATATTCGTGATAAGAACTTGCCGATTGATACATTACTGATAGAAGCATCGGGTAAACTTGGCGGGAAAATTCAAACCGTTCGAAAAGATGGATTTACAATTGAACGCGGACCAGATTCTTTCTTAGCACGAAAAGAGAGTGCAGCTAAATTAGTGAAAGAATTAGGGCTTGGCGATGAACTTGTAAATAATAAGGCCGGTCAATCATTCGTTCTCGTAAATAATCGGTTACATAAAATGCCGAGCGGATCAATGATGGGAATTCCAACGCAAATTACGCCGTTTCTATTTTCCGGGCTGTTCTCCCCAATTGGTAAACTAAGAGCTGGTTTTGATCTATTAATGCCGAGATCAAAGCCAGTATCTGACCAATCACTCGGGCATTTTTTCAGGCACCGCCTCGGAAACGAAGTGGTTGAAAATTTAATAGAACCATTACTATCGGGTGTTTATGCAGGGGATATTGATGAAATGAGCTTAATGTCTATATTCCCGCAAATATATCAAATAGAGCAAAAACATCGTAGTATTTCACTTGGCATGCGTACGCTCGCTCCAAAAGAAGAGAAAACGGAGCCAAAAAAGGGAATCTTTCAAACAGTGAAAACCGGTTTAGAATCTATAGTAGAATCTCTTGAAGCAAAGATTCACGAAGGTACGGTAATGAAGGGAACGCGCATTGAAAAAATTGCGCAGCTTGGTGACGGTTATACGATTACACTGAGTAACGGAAAAGAAATAGAAGCGGACGCGGTCGTAGTGGCAACTTCGCATAAAGTATTGCCATCTATGTTTGCGCAGTACAAGCAATTCCGTTTCTTTCGTAACATTCCTTCTACATCAGTTGCAAATGTGGCACTTGCTTTCCCGAAATCAGCCATTCAGCGTGATATTGATGGAACGGGATTTGTCGTATCGCGAAATAGTGACTTCTCCATTACGGCATGTACGTGGTCACATAAAAAATGGCCGCATACAACGCCAGAAGAGAAGGTGCTTCTCCGTTGCTACGTTGGACGTCCTGGTGATGAAGCGATTGTAGAACAAACTGATGAGGAAATTGTACAGCTCGTCTTAGAGGACTTACAAAAGACAATGGACATTACAATGGATCCGGATTTCACAATTGTGAGTCGCTGGAAAGAAGCGATGCCCCAATATACAGTAGGTCATAACGAGCGAATGAAGAAACTCACAACATTTATGGAGAAAGAGTTGCCAGGTATATACTTGGCAGGTAGTTCTTACGCTGGTTCTGGTCTGCCGGACTGTATTGATCAAGGTGAGAAAGCTGCAAAGCGTGTACTATCTCATTTGGAGAAAGTAATGGATACGGAATTAATCGCACAATAAAGAGAAACGCCTTCAATCGTATTGAAGGCGTTTCTTTTATAATATAAAACACTTATTCGCCAATAAACATATATAAGTTATTTGGCTTTATAACGGCATCACCAGCATAAATAACCCATTCTGTTAAGTCATCAAAATCTAAATGATAAGAATTTCCTTCACTCATATCTTCTATAAAATATGGTTCATTAATGAGTATTCCTTGAATAAGGTCTTCTGTAATATGTTGCATTTCAAACCACATATGTTCGCTTTTACCCTCTTCATAGGAAACACCAAACTTAGCGAGGAAACGAAAATCTTCATTTGATTGTTCAATTTGAAAAATGTTGCTGAAATACCCGAAAGTATTTTTGGCATTGTAAGCCATACGAGCCGTTTCACTATTTGTTTTATAAAACATGAGCCCTGTAGCTTCCTCGTGTTCTTTAAAAAAGCTTTCGATACATTCTTCTGAAGTATTAAATTTAAATAAGAGAACAGATGGCGATTGATGGTATTCATCTCGGTCATCCATCCCGCCTAAGAATGTGTTTTGTGCATCTATTGGTTGTAGCTTCACTTCTTCATTCTCAATTGAAGATAATTGATCCATACTCGTTTTATGCCCAATATAAGATAATCCTTTCTCCCATGGAACAGCTACTGTATGTATAGAACCTTGCTGACTATGTGCGATAACGATAGACTCATTCATAGGGACTTGTCCATTCTCAACGGCATTATTAGCAAATGTTTGAAAGAGGTCACCAATGCCATAGTAGGAAGAAATGCGATTTGGAATAATTAATTCTATTTCTGTTACGCCCGCTCTTAAAAGGCCGTGTGTATGAAACCAATATTGCGTAGGCTCGCCTTCTTTATCGTCTTCATAAACGGAATGAATAACGTATAAGTCAGGAATGTCAGGTAATAATTCATTTTCAACGTGATATTCAATATAGTTTCTAGATATTACCTTCATTGCTGCACTTGAATCAATTACAAATAACAAATCTGGGGCGAGGTTCCATAAAAATTGTAGCTGCTGGAAAAAGCAGTCCAGCACATCGCCTACAAATAGCGTGCGAGTGAAAATTTCAGTACCGAAAGCCGCATCTTCAAAATTACGATCTATGATTGTAGAATCTTGTCTATTGTACATTTTATATTCTTCTGGGTCATTCGCCTCATCAATATGCAGTTCATACGGTATGACTTTTTCGTCCATATGTAACTCAACAATAAGGCTTGTCTCATCACTATAAACAATTTTTAACTCATCAACTTTAGTAGCGATATTTTCTAGCCGCTGTTTTAACTGCTCAATTGTAATTCTAGTTGGTATAACAGCAATCATATCTGAAAAATGACGTTCTAATGTTCCATTCATAGCTGCGCGGTATGTTTCTGTTTGCACTTCCATCCAATCACTCCTATTCAAATGAATCCATTTTACATGCCAATGAAATTTCGATATTTTCTGTTTTCTCTCTAACATTATAGAGTGCATTCATAGAGGCTGTAAAATTATTATTTTGTATTATAGTTTGAAAGCTTGTAAATTAAATAAATTTTTTGTAAAACTTGTCGAAATATAGTTCTATATAACGAATCATTTGATATGATAGACATGCTGAGAAAATATGAAATAGAGAGAGGAAAATGGCTGTGAAGAAATTGTTAAGTATCTTTTTATCACTCTTGCTATTGCTTTCATTTACTGGAACTTTAGCACAAGCAGAAGAAACTACTTCTATGTCAGTAGAAAAAGCAATTCAAGTATTTAAGCAGCAAGGGAAAACGAAGGGGACAGTGGAAGGATATATCGTTGGATATACACAAAGTCCTTCTAAATACACGAAGGATCCGGCTAAGTTTGATGATACAAACGTAGCAATTGCTGATTCGCCAAATGAAACGAATCCAGACAAAATCATGCCTGTTCAGTTGCCAAAAGGTGATGTGAGAGCGGCAGTAAACGTGAAAGATCATCCTGAAAATATCGGGAAGAAAGTTAGTTTAACAGGGACGCTTGAATTATATTTTAGTAGCCCAGGTTTAAAATCAGTAACAGCTCATAAGTTTCAAGGAGAAGGACAAAACCGTGTTAGCGATGTAGTGGCTTCACCGAATGGGGGAGAAGTTGCGAAAGGAACAGCAGTAACATTAACAACGAACACAGAAGGAGCAACAATCTACTACACGTTAGATGGCTCTAACCCTACAAACAAAAGTGTTCGTTATAACGGACAAATTATAGTGAATGAAAATAGTGTGATTAAAGCAATTGCAGAGAAAGAAGGGCTTACTTCTTCAGGAATTTCAACTTTTTCATTTGTTATCGTAAACAATGAACCGGTTCGTATTCATGATATTCAAGGGAAATCACATATTTCTCCTTACAACGGGAAGAAAGTAAAAAATGTAGAAGGCGTTGTAACAGCACTCGATAAAAATGGTTTTTATATAGAAGATAATCAGCCAGATAATGATCCAGCTACGTCAGAAGGTATTTACGTATACAAAAAAGATGCGAATGTAGCGGTAGGAGATCTTATTCAAGTTGATGGAGAAGTAGAAGAATATGTTGGACCTGGATATGCAGAAAGGTTTGAAACAGACCTAACAACGACGGAAATTAAGGCGAGCCGCGTTGCTGTAATCGCAAAAGATCAATCTTTACCAGCACCGGTTGTACTTGGAGAAAACGGTGTGAAAATACCTGATCAAATTATCGATAATGATGCATTCGGTTTATTTGATCCAAATGAAGATGCAATTGACTTTTATGAAAGTGTAGAGGGTATGCGCGTTACGATGTCAACGCCAAAAATTATTGCTCCTCAGAAAAACGGGAATTTATATGTAACAGTGCAAAATGGCGGTGATAAAGTCGTAACGAAATATGGCACACCTCTTTTAGATGAAAATCAATTAAACCCAGAGCGTCTTTCTGTAAAAGTACCTCGTGATTATGTAGCGAAAGTAGGAGATACGTTCACAGGAGATATAACAGGGGTAGTAGGATATGATTACGGTGCGTTCCGTATTGCGCCAATAACGGAATTACCAGCTGTAGTAGACGGTGGATTTAAGCAAGTAGGGGCGAATATTCAGCCGCGTCTTGACAAGTTAACAGTTGCTACATATAACATTGAAAACTTCTCGGCGAATAAAAAAGAAACAACAGATGAAAAAGTAAAAGCGTTAGCGTATTCTATTAAATACAATTTAAAAATGCCAGATATTATCGGTGTAGAGGAAATGCAAGATAATAACGGATCGATTAATGACGGTACAACAGATGCTTCATTAAGTGCAAAACGTATCATTGATGCAGTGCTAGAAATTCGCGGACCAAAGTATGAGTATGTAGAAATTGCTCCAAACAACAATCTAGACGGAGGAGCACCAGGAGCTAACATTCGCGTCGGTTTCTTCTATAACCCATCACGCGTGAAATTAGCAGCAGTACCGAAGTTACTAGATAAAAATGTTGTTCGTATTGGAGACGACAATCCATTATTTGAAAGTACACGTAAACCGTTAGCGGCAGAATTTACGTTCCAAGGACAAAACGTTGTTGTCGTTGCAAATCACCTAAACTCAAAAATAGGGGATGCAACGCCATTTGGAAAAGTACAACCGCTCGTATTAAAAAGTGAAGAAAAACGAGTTCAGTTAGCACAAGAAGTAAATCATTTTGTACAAGGTATTCAGAAAAAGAATGCAAATGCCCCAGTTGTTGTATTAGGGGATATGAACGATTTTGAGTTCGCTAAACCATTAAAAACATTAGAAGGAACAATCTTGAAAAATATGTTAAACACAGTGCCGAAAGAAAATCGCTACACGTACATCCATGAAGGAAATGCACAAGTGTTAGATCATATTTTAGTAACAAACAACATCGCATCACACACAATCGTAGACCCAGTACACTTAAACTCAAACATTATGAAAGAGCACGGACGTGTAAGTGACCACGATCCAGTACTTGCTCAAATTGATTTGAAGAAGGCTTCTTAAATAGTCGAGAAAGAACGCTTAGAGATATACTGAGCGTTCTTTTTCTGTAAAATTCATGTTAAAATTAATTTAAAATTCAGTTTTTTGTAATGAGGAGGTTAAAGATGCAAGCATGGTTAAACGGAAAGTTAATGAATCAGCTTGCAATTTTTTTTAGTACCATCGTCATGCTTCAATTTGTAGCTGATATAACAGGGCTTACAAGTAACTTAGATATTACGTATAACTTAATCAATACAGCGGTGTCCTATGTAACGTTTAGTTTGGCGGTTATTTTCACTTTAATAGGCGCAAGAAGAGAATTAAGTAAATATGCTATTATTTCATTATGTTTAGTTGTAGGTATTAAAGCGATTTACTTTACGGCGGTCGTTATTGTATGGGGATTGGCAGGTACGCCGTAAAGGGGAGGATGATGATATGAGTATCGAAAATATACGAGTGATAAATATAAATGACAATAAGAGCGTAATTCTCTAATCTAACTTAGGGAATTACGCTCCTATTCGTTCAATGATTTAGTCTGAAATTACTTGAAACGCTTTTCTACACCGATTTCTTTTTTGCAGGCTTCTTTTATATTTCTTTCTATCCCGCTTTACTCCTTGTATATACATAAGTAAGCTAACGAAAAGGAAGAAAGCACATTGCATCATTAAAATATATGGTGACATGCCTTGCAATGGTTGTTTCGGATCATATAAATGAAAAGGTGCTCCGCCTATTGTAGGAAGTATTGTATTTAGCAGGACGTACGGAATGGAGGCGGCTGCGAATGGAAAGAGAATTGCCATATAGTCTTTTTGTGACCATACAGATGCAGCAAGTCCTAAAAGGGCCATTAAACCTGCAAATAAAAAAATAATTCCGATATATACAGTAATGTAAGTGAGAGGCGCATTGAAATATAGGTTTGCGAACATTCCATCTGCATTTATGATGCCTGAACCAACCATAGGTGTTCCGTCTGGAATGGTTAATTTGCAAAATAATAACGATAAGATAAATGGAAGCGTATAAAGAAATCCTCCACAAAAAAACGTAACGATATATTTCGCTACTGAATAAGGAAATATAGAAATCCCCCTACTCACAAACGGTTTAAAACCATCTGACTTATCCGAATTGTAACTTGTACTAAAGGGGAAACTCGCAATAACTGGCATTAATAATAAATAAACATCTATTTCATTGTCGCGAAATCCAATCCATTTAATATCCGTTGATATAGGGCCATTCGCTGCGTCACCTAAATAACGAATTACATAATAATAGTGATAAATGCAAATAAGAACGAATCCACTAAGCATCATAATTAAAGAAATACGACTACAAAAAGCTTGCTTTATATTTAAACGAAGCGCACGCATCATGACTGAAAAAGCCTCCACTATTTTGATAAACTTGTCTATTTTCTATATTACTATTAAATGTAAAGATTTTCTTGTTTTTTATTTGATTATTTGAAAAAAGGGAAATTTGTTGTTGTGAAGTAAGGTTTAGCTGGAATTAATTTTTTCTAAAATATGGTTGACAATTAAGTATTACATTTGTAATCTTAGTTATAGATTACAAATGTAATACGAGGGAGTGAAATATACTATGACAAATCAATTACCTAAAATATCTGAAGCAGAATTAGAAATTATGAAAGTACTTTGGTCGAACTCTCCACAAACAGCGAATGAAATTATAGAAGAATTGGAAGATGCAATGGACTGGAAGCCGAAAACAATTCGGACATTAATTAATCGGTTAGTACAAAAGGAAGCCGTTTCTTATCATCAAGATAAAGGGCGTATGTACGCCTATTACCCGTTAGTATCACAAGATAATTATTTACAAGTTGAAACGAAATCTTTACTAAAGCGTTTTTGCGGTGCGGCGTTTAAGCCGTTACTTGTTAATTTCTTAAAAGAGGAAAAATTGTCTTCAGAAGATATTAATGAACTAAAACGCATTTTAGATGAGAAGACAGAGGAGAATAAGAGGAAGGATCGATAAAAATGATAGACATGCTTATAAATGTATACCTTCCTCATTTTTTTGATTGGCTTATAGAAACGTCACTTATGGCTAGCATATTAGTTGGATTTATTTTATGTATAAAAATTTTATTTAGAAATAAATTAACGCCCAGGTGGCAATATATGCTGTGGATTGTATTAATGATTAGACTCCTTTTACCATGGTCACCAGATAGCTCGTATAGCATTTATTCATTACTTTCCTATAGTTCTAGCGTATCGGAAGTTATTCCAAAAAATATGCCGTCTATTGAGAGTAGAGTGAACATAGAAAGCGATCGTACAGTGGAATTGGAATCAAATTCTGAAACTGTGACAAAAAATAGTGAATCCGAAGTAAGCGCAAGTGCGGAACAACAGACTACATTTTCTTTATACAAACTTGCTCTATATGTTTGGCTAGCTGGGGTAATTGTATTAGTAGCCATCACGTTTATTACAAATAGACGTTTATATTCGTACATAAAGAAACAACCGGATATTATGGATGAACAGGTCGTTACAGTGTTTAATCGCTGTAAGCAGTCTATGAAAATGAAGAAGACAGTTTCATTACGTCTAGCAGGAAAGATTGCGAGTCCAACTGTGTTTAGTTTCTTCCGCCCAAAAGTATTACTATCAAAAAAACATTTGAAAGTATTAGATGAGCAACAATTACAATATGTTTTTTATCATGAGTTAGCTCATATTAAAAGAAACGATGTAGCTGTAAATTGGATTATGTATAGCTTAATCCTACTAAATTGGTTCAATCCGATTCTTTGGTACGCCTATTTTTGTATGCGAGAAGATCAAGAATTAGCCTGTGATGCATATGCACTTACTTTTATAGATAAAGAGGAGCAGATTGCATACGGTCATACAATTATTACCCTTTTAGAACACTATTCCTATCAAGCACCAAGCCTAGCAAGTTTAAGTAGAAATAAACGAACGCTAAAAAGGAGAATCGTTATGATTAAAAAGTTCCAAAAGAAATCGTATCGCCTTTCTTTACTTGGGATTATTGCTATAGTTGCTATTGCATCCCTTTCTTTATTCAATGCACGTGCAACGGAAGGGAAAGAAAAGCAAGAGGATAAAGTAGAGCAGTCAAAGGATGCTTTCCAAAATGCTGTAGATACATTATTTGGTACAGAAGAACAGGCGAGAAAAGAGTGGGGGATGTCAAACTGGCAATATGAAAGCCGAACAGCCTTTTTATATCATGCTGAAAAAGCTTTAACAAAGGAAGAGTTTGAGAAGTATGTGCAGTTATATAAAGAGGTATTACAGATCGAGAAAAAAGGATTAGTTAGATTAAACTTACCTGAAAATTTCCAAGGGGATATAAAAGAGGTGAAAGAAGAGCGCTTAAGTACAGAAGATCGTGAAAAATTAAAAGAAATTGATAATAAAACAACTCCTTATGAGGATAAGGTAGGGAAATATTTAACATATACAGTTGAAGAAGTGCAGCAACATGTTGATTTCCAAATTAAGAGGCCAACTTATACAATTAAAGGATATACCCAAAAAGACGAAAGGGTGAATTATTATCTTAAGATAAAGCCCGAATTCACTATTGAATTAGAATATACGAACGGAAAAGGAAATTATACAATTTCTCAATCGCAAGTTTTTGGGGAAAGCAAAGACCCATTTAGCCACCAGTTTGTAGTGCCTGAAAATATAGAACAGTACGAATTAGAAGGCAATCAAATATTCTATGCGACTCATAGCTCGGATAGTAATTTACAAGGTATGAAGATGATTGTTCCAGCAAAAGGGAAAAATAGTGCATACCAAATCGTTATTATTAATCATAGTTTAGAGAACCAAGGAGAAGCAGTATTCGATAAGAATGTAAATAAAGAAGAGTTAGAGAAAATTATGCTTTCTATGTTGAAATAGCAAAAAGGTGTTCTTAAGATGTATATCTCTAGAACACCTTTTCCTTTTCTCTTTTCTTCTGATACACTATGGACAGTATCTTATATCTTGACTGGAATTGTTTATACTGGAAATAATAAAAAAGAGAACTTGTATAGAATGTAAGCGTGTGGTAATATCAAAGATGTACTGATTGACTATATTATCCAATTGGTCATTTTTGGAGGTGATGATGTGGCGATAGATCGAAAACGTTCTATTATTGAAGCTGCAACAAAGTCTTTTTCAGCGTTCGGTTATAAAGCAACAACGATGGATCAAGTAGCGAAATTAGCGAATGTAGGAAAAGGAACGATTTATACTTTTTTCAAAAATAAAGAAGAGCTATTTGGTGAAATTATTTCTAATTTAATTACAGAAATGAAGCAAGTTGCAGAAAATGCAATTCGTTCAGATGTTTCATTTTTTGAAAATGTACATAGAGCATTATATAGCATCTTAGAATTTAGAAAAGAACATCAGCTCATGATTAAATTAATTCAAGAAGAGCGCGATATGGGAACGAAAGAAGTACAAGAAGTGATGCAACAAGTTGATGTGGAAATCGTTTCTGTTATTCAATCGTATTTAGAAATTGCGATTGAAAAAGGTGAAATTAGCAAATGTGATCCAGAAATTACAGCATTTATTATGCTTCGCTTATACGTATCGCTTATTTTTGATTGGGAAAAAAATCATGAACCGCTAGAAAAAGAGAAAATTGCAGAATTATTTGAACTTTATTTATTAAAAGGATTGTCAAATTAAGATAATCCTTTTATTATTATAAAAAATGACCATATGAACAAAATGGTCATATATTTAATTTAAGGGGGGATAATAGAAATATTACTTTCAAATTGAGGAAAAGTTGCATAGTATAAATTCGGGGATAAGGCATATGTATGAACGAGTACAGCCTTTTTATTTGGGTAAAGATGACCAGAATTTAATTTTGGTCATTTTAAAAAGGGGGAAACATTATGAGAGGGTATAAGTTATTTCGTAAAGAATTTGCTGAAATTATAAAAAGTAAAAAAATATTAATTCCAATTATCGCGGTTTTGTTTGTTCCGATTTTATATGCAGGGATGTTTTTATGGGCCTTTTGGGATCCGTATAAACAGCTAGATGATTTGCCAGTTGCGGTAGTTAACTTAGATAAAGGAGCAGTATTTGACGGGAAACCGATTGAGGTCGGGAAAGGGCTCGTTGATAACTTAAAAGAGAATAAAAGTTTTAAATGGGAGTTTGTAAGTGAAAAAGAAGCGAAAGAAGGAATGGAAGATAGAAAGTATTATATGTTAGTACGCATTCCAGATGACTTCTCAAGTAACGCTACAACGTTACTAAAAGATGATCCGAAACCATTAAACTTAGAATACATCCCAAACGAAAGCTTAAACTTCTTATCTTCACAAATTGGCGGAACAGCCATTGAAAAAATGAAAGGTGAAGTAGCAAGTACGTTAACGAAAACATATGCAGAGAAAATGTTTGATTCCATGAAAGACGTCTCAAAAGGATTAGCAGATGGGGCGGACGGGGCAAATAAGTTACACGACGGATCTAGTGAATTGCATGATGGATCGGGGAAAGTGACGGAAGGGCTCCATACACTTCAAGGGAAGTCTGGGGAGATGAAAGATGGGGTTCAGAAATTAGCAGATGGATCTAATAAATTACAAGATGGGTCAGGAAAAGTAACAGCAGGTTTAAATACGTTAAATAGTAAAACAGGTGAAATGCAGGCAGGTATAGGGAAATTACAAGATGGGTCTCAGAAAGTAACAGCGGGTTTGAATACATTAGTAAATAAATCAGGTGAATTAAAAACAGGAACGAATGAATTAGCAGCTGGTATGGAACAGCTTGTTGGAGGACAAAGTCAATTAGAGGAAGGTTCTCAAAAAATCAAAAATGGTTTGCAAGAGTTAGATAGTAAAGTGAAAAGTTCTGCTGCAGGTTTAGAGGAACTGCAGGCGAAAGTTCCTACCATATTAAATAAAGTAAATGAGAAAATAGATGGGGCTGAAAAAAACGTAAGTCAGTTAAATGAATTTACTCAATCAACAGCAGGAGATGCAAAAAATGCAACGCAAGATGTAGCTAACTTACAAAAGCAAATTGAGAGTTTACCAAAAGAATATCAAGAGCAGTTACAACCGTATATTACAAATGCGGCAAAAAGTACAGCGACAGTTCAACAAAAAGTTGCTGTAGTATCGGGTGGAACAAAGCAACTAAACGAAGAAGTAAAACAACTAAAAGGTGAAATAAATCAAAAGACAAGTGAAATGCAAAACAAATTACCGAATTCAGGAGTGGTTAACACTTTAACAAATGGCATTGAAAAATTAACGAATGCGCAAAACGAATTTGTAAGTAAGTTTCATGTATTTGGTGAAGGATTAAATAATGCCAAAGTAGGTGTAGATAAATTAAATAACGGGTCAGGTCAATTAATTGATGGCGTAACCCAATTAGCGGATGGATCGGGGCAAGTAACAGGTGGGTTAGGTACATTATCCGCAGGAGCAAATCAAATGTCAGGAGGAATAAAGCAATTAACAGACGGTTCAAGCCAAGTAACGACAGGCATAGGCACTTTAAACGGTGGTCTAAATAAAATATCAACTGGTTCAACCCAGCTAATCGACGGAGTAAGTAAACTAGCCGACGGATCAGGAAAAGTGACAGATGGACTCGTGAAAGTAAACGATGGTTCAGGTGAACTCGCTGAGAAGCTTGGTGAAGGGGCAGAAAAAACAGGTGAAGTAAAAGGAACAGCTAAAACGTATGATATGTTTGCAAGCCCTGTAAAAGTGAAGACGGAGAAAATGGCGGAAGTGCCAAACTACGGAACTGGATTTACGCCGTATTTCTTATCACTTGGTTTATTCGTTGGGGCATTACTATTATCTATCGTATACCCGTTACGTGATACAGTCGGTGTTCCAAAATCCGGATTTAGCTGGTTTATTAGCAAGTTTGGTGTGTTACTATCAGTCGGCATTATTCAAGCAATAGTAGCAGATGTCATTTTATTGTTCGGATTAGGTGTAGAAGTACAAAGCATTCCATACTTCATACTCTTTAGCATCATTACAAGTTTATCGTTTATCGCATTAATTCAATGTTTAGTAACAGCATTCGGTGATGCAGGACGTTTCATCGCCATCATTACATTAATTATACAGCTTACAACGAGTGCGGGAACATTCCCGCTAGAATTAATTCCGAAATTTTTACAACCATTTCATGCTTGGTTACCAATGACATACTCTGTATCAGGATTGAAAGCAGTCGTATCAAGCGGAGACTTTAACTTCATGTGGCAAAACATTGGAATACTCATGATCTTTATCGTTGTATTATCAATTGGAACAATAGCTTCATTAACTTGGATGCACAAACGACAATTTAAAAATATTGCTGAAAATCAATCAGTTGAAGTATAAATAAAAAAGCACCTAAATGGTGCTTTTTTACTTATCTAATTATAGTAGGAGTTTACCCACCGTACTTGAGCTGTAGTTCTTTATTGTTCTTTAGTACATTTTCGAACTTTTCCTCATATCCCTTTGGAAAGAGAACGCCTAAACCGTACGAATGTGTAAATTCTAGATGAGGGTGCTGTGCTTTTAAAGTATCCCATAATATATATACACCAAATCCATTTTCTAAAACGGCTGTATCATGAAATAAAACAATACCGTTCTTTTTAAGCTTTGGTAACCATGTAGCATAATCGTGTGAGACGGCCTCAAATGTATGAAACCCATCGATATGTAATAAGTCGATGCTTTCATCTTCAAATTGATCTAAAGCATTATCAAATGTAGAACGAATCGTTTTTCCGATCCCTGGATAACACGTATTCAGCACATGTGTTACGGTTTCGAATACATTTTCTCCGTAGTAACCACCGTGTGGATCTCCTTGCCAAGTATCAATTGCGGTACATTGCGTTGAAAGCTGTTCATCTTTTACGGCCTGACAAAAACTATAGAAAGAAGAACCGTAATATGTCCCGAGTTCTACTATTTTTTGAGGTTTGAAAAATGTAACGAGATCATATGCAAATTTGTTGTGACCAGTCCATGGCGAAGAAGTTCTAACAGATGGAGCGACTTGGTCTACCTCAAATATAGGGTCATAATAAATCCATCGCATTCATATTCCTCCTTGAATTTTAATTCATTCCTTTCAATATATGTAAAAGATAATCGGATAGAACATATCGCTTTTATGTGGAAATGCCTTTTGATTTACATTAGAAGAGAAAGGATTACAAATATTTGAATAGAATCATACATAAAGAGGAGGGGCTATGAGAAGACATTTTAACTATTATTTCATACTGTATCCATGCATCTATTTCTTAGTTTTCACACTATCACCGATTCTGTTTCGTAAAGAAGAATATACGAGTGTAAACGATACGTTAGCATTTCTTGCATTCTACTATTTTCTCATAAGCATAGGTTATGCGCTGGATCTTTTCGGTGAAAAAGAAAAGGATAAATAATAAGGAGGAGAAAAATGACCGAAAGCGAAATGAAATTCAGAGATACGACCATTCGTAACTTTTTCGATAAAGAAGACCGCTTAAAATCGATTCCAGGTCAAAAGAAGAAAAAACTAGTATTGTTAGAGCATTTAGTTAGCAAATTAAATGCAGAGAATCAGTATACGGAAAAAGAAATGAATACATTCATCAAACAATATCATGAGGACTTTTGTACAATTAGACGCGAATTTATCGTGCACGGATTTATGGATCGAGAAGATAATATGTACCAAATAAACGGGAGAGAAGTTTGGACGAAGTGGGAGGAGTTAAAATAATGAATCAGCGGGGGATCCTTATGTTATCTATTCATCTTTGTAGTAAAAGGTATGAGGTGATTCAGTGATACGATTAGCAAAAGAGGTTGATGCGGAATCCATTATGGAGATTAGAAAAGAAATTATATTATCGGAAAGTACTACAAAGTTTTTTATAGTGTCTCCAAATCAATTACCAAATGATATTGATACAGAAAGAGAAAAGATACGGAAAAGCAATGAAAAAGGTAATCTTTACATCGTTTATGAAGTAGATAGTAAGCTAGTTGGCTTTTTACTTTTCAATCGATATGAACTAGAACGTTTACGACATGCGGGCACAATGGGAATGGGGATTAGAGAGGCGTACTGTAATCAAGGTATTGGTACGAAGCTAATTGAATTTCTGATTAGCTGGGCTAAAGGACAGAAAGGTTTAGAGAAAATTTGCTTAGGCGTAGTTTCTATTAATGACCGGGCGATTAAGGTGTATAAACGTATGGGATTTGTAGAAGAAGGAAGACAAAGAAAGCAAATTAAATATGAAGATGGATTATATGGAGATGACGTATTGATGGGGTTTTATATTGAATAGCATTTGATTACATAAAGGGTATATTCATAAGACGGTGTATATACGTTATGGTATGTACATCTTTTTAATATGCCTAATGTAAACTTCTAAAAGCAGCATGTTTTCCCTTCCCCTTAACATACTTTCCCCTATGTATAATATTAATATAGTAAAATCATAACAACCTATATTGCAGTTTCCAATAATATACTATATAATCAGATTAAGAAAACGTTTTCATGCAAAGGGGGAGAATTTCGTGTCGACTATCGAGGACGTGGCGAAATTAGCGGGGTTATCAAGGACAACGGTTTCTAGGGTGATTAATAATCATCCATATGTTTCAGATGAGAAGAAAAAAAGGGTTCAATTAGCAATGAAGCATTTAGGATTCGTTCCTAATTCTGCGGCGAGAAGACTTCGTAAACAAAAAACGGAAACAATTGCGGTGCTAGTTCCAAGGATTACAAATCCTTTCTTCAGTCGATTTATTGAAGCAATCGAGATTGCTGCTTCTGAACATAAATATAAACTGATTATTTGTCAAACAAGATATTTACCAGAAAAAGAGATGGAGTATTTACAATTATTATCTACGAAACAAGTAGATGGGATTATTCTATGTTCACTAGAAAATCCGTGGGAAGATGTAGAGCCATACTTACAACACGGTCCAATCGTGTTATGTAATGAATATATTGAGGAAGCAAATGTTCCAACAGTGAAGTTTGATCATGCACAAGGGGCATACATAGCTGCCAAACATGTGTTAGAACAAGGATATCGTAATCTTATTTTTTGCCGTGGTAACGAAACCAAAGTTGTTAGCCAGCAGCGAAAAATGGGCTTTTTGCGTGCGATTACTGAAAAGAGTAGAGAAGTGGAAGCGATTGATTTTCTTGAAAACGCTTTCTCTTGGGAGGATGGGAAACGAATATTCCATGAAGTATTAAAGGACAAAAAAAATCCTACCGCGATTTTGGCAGGAGGCGATGAGGTAGCAGCTGGAATTATTTCAGAGGCGAAACGCCACGAATGGAGTATCCCAGATGATCTCGCTGTTATCGGTTTTGATAATCAAATTTTATCACAGATTACAGAGCCAGGTATTACGACAATTGAACAGCCGATTGATGAGATGGCCCGAAAAGTTGTCGACCTGATGATGGATAAAATCCATACAAAAAATTATAGGAAAAAAGAATTGTATGAGTTTGAACTGGAGCTCTTGGTGAAAGGTTCAACGATGAAGGATACGATGTTATTAGCCTAGTAGACTATGTCTGCTAGGTTTTTTTCTGTTCACAAACTACTATTCTTCGTGAACGCAATCGTCACATTTGTTATGGTATGCTTCGTGCTGCTCATCAATTTCTTTCCCGCAGTGCGCACAAGTTTTCGTCGGTAAATTTCTGAAAAACTCCATTGGTTGATCGATCATGTCAATCCCTCCATTTCCATTTCTTACTATCATTGTATTAGTACAAGAAACAAAAGTCAACAACTGTTTTATAACAAATTGAAAATTAATGAAAAAGTTTAGGAAATGGATTATAGTTAACAATGTAGGATGTAAGTAAAAACTGCATTTCTACTCGGTTTTAGAAAGGAAGGATACATATGAAAATGACTGTTGTCGGCTTTTGGGGCGGCTTTCCAGAAGCGGGAGAAGCAACGTCGGGGTATTTGTTTGAACACGATGGTTTTCGTTTACTTGTCGACTGTGGTAGTGGTGTACTAGCACAGATTCAAAAATATATAACGCCATCTGATATAGATGCAGTTGTACTGTCGCACTATCATCACGATCATGTTGCAGACATTGGGGTATTGCAATATGCGAGATTAATTATGAGTGCGACAAAGGGACAACTACCGGAGTTACCAATATACGGTCATACGTTTGATGAGAATGGATTCCAATCTTTAACGCATGAACCACACACGAAAGGGATCGCGTACAACCCAGAAAAAACACTGCAAGTTGGACCGTTCTCGATTTCATTCTTAAAAACTGTTCATCCTGTTACATGCTTTGCGATGCGTATTACAGCTGGTGATGATATCGTAGTATACAGCGCTGATTCCAGTTATATTCCGGAATTCATTCCATTCACGAAAGATGCTGATCTTTTCATTTGTGAGTGTAATATGTATGCACATCAAGAGGCTGCAAAAGCAGGGCATATGAATAGTACAGAAGTAGCAAGTATTGCGAAAGATGCAAATGTAAAAGAACTTTTATTAACGCACTTACCGCATACAGGCAACCCATCTGATTTAGTAACAGAAGCAAAACAAATTTTCAGTGGCCATATTACGCTAGCGCATAGTGGCTACGTATGGAACTCATGAGGTGATACGATGTTATTTATTGATAATAAAGGAATTACAGATCCTAGAATAAACTTAGCAATTGAAGAATACTGTGTGAAGAATTTAGATATTAACGAAACATATTTACTGTTCTACATTAACGAACCTTCCATTATCATTGGTAAAAACCAAAACACAGTAGAAGAAATTAATGCAGATTACGTAAAAGAAAAAGGTATTCATGTCGTTCGTCGTCTATCAGGCGGAGGCGCAGTATATCACGATTTAGGAAACTTAAACTTCAGCTTTATTACGAAAGATGATGGAGACAGTTTCAGCAACTTCAAAAAATTCACAGAACCTGTAACGAAAGCGCTTGGCAAATTAGGCGTAAATGCAGAACTAAGTGGTCGTAACGACATTTTAGCTGAAGGTAGAAAAATTTCAGGTAACGCGCAGTTCTCAACGAAAGGTCGTATGTTCAGTCACGGTACGTTACTATTTGACTCTGAAATCGATCACGTTGTATCAGCATTAAAAGTAAAAATGGATAAGATTCAATCAAAAGGGATTAAATCAATCCGTAGCCGCGTTGCGAACATTACAGAATTCCTAAACGAAAAAATGACGACAGAAGAGTTTAGACAACTTCTTCTAGAAACAATTTTCGAAGGGGAAACAGAAATTCCAACGTACGAATTAACAGAAGAAGATTGGAAAGAAATCCACAAACTTTCTGAAGAGCGTTACCAAAATTGGGACTGGAACTACGGAAAATCACCGAAGTTCAACTTACAACATTCACACCGCTTCCCAGTTGGACAAGTTGACGTTCGCCTTGAAGTGAAAAAAGGAACAGTAACAGAATGCAAAATTTACGGTGACTTCTTCGGTTCACTAGATGTTCATGACATTGAAGAACGTTTAACAGGCGTGCAGTTTGATAAAGACGCATTTACCGCAGCTTTAGAAGGCGTAGATATCGCACGTTACTTCGGTAACATTACAACAGAAGATTTCTTACATTTATTCTTCTAAAAATGGGGGGCTGTCATAACTGGCAGCCTCTTTCTTTTTGCGTAGATTGTCATGTTTTTTCGGTAAGTCGATATAAATGGAAAATCGCTGATAAAAATCGAGTTGCGCTGATATAAATGGAAAATCGCCGATAAAAATTGAGTTGCGCTGATATATCCGAAAAATCGCCGATATAATTTCATATACCATAAAATCACAGGACATCTGCCTCTAATAAATGAATATACATAATAAAAGGAGGCGGATCGATATGAAAAGGGTGATGTACGTTGTATTATTGCTTAGCTTTGTCATCGGAATGACAGCTTGTAACGATGAAACGTCCTCAAGTCGCACACTTTTATCTATTGGAAAGCCAGCGAAAGATAATGTTATATATTTTACGCATACAGATAACAAACGAAAGATACAGGAAATACAAGACATGTTTCAAAATAAGAAGTGGAAAAGAAATGAAACATTCAGCACTGTTAATAAAACACCAGATGTCGTCTTTTCAATAGATGAAGATAATACAGGGTTACCGACACTATATGTTACGGTGTATTTTCATGCAGATGGAGCGGACGCGATCAACTTGTATGGAGAGCATACGACGTTAAATAAAGAGGAACTTAATAAACTTAGAGAAAAGATGAATGCATATTATCCTAAAATGATTTCTGGTCTAGTTTCATAAATTACTTGTGAACAAAATTCCCTTATCTTTCCAAAGTAAACTAAGAGGAGGTGACTCGTGTATATGCAGTTAATAGAATATCACTTGCCACTTTAATTTTCTTTTAATATAATTAATTTAGAATTTTTAAATATTCTAAATTTTATAAAGGTGGGGTTTGTGTGAATCTCGTTCAATCTTTGGCTGAAACGGCAAAAAAGAAGGGGGATAAACCGGCTTATGTTTTTATGGATCAGTCGGTCTCGTATGACCAATTAAACAAAATGGTCACGAGGTTTTCTAGCAATTTAGCAAAAATGGGCATTGGAAAAGGGGACAATGTCGCATTAGTTGTTGGGAATTCACCACATTTTTTGGTCGGTTTATATGGAACAATGAAAGCGGGAGCAACTGTCATTCCAGTTAATCCAATTTATACAGCAGACGAAATACATTACATTTTACAAAATGGAGATGTAAAAACAATCATCGTACTCGACGTCCTTCTACCTGTTATACAATCTCTTACAACAAGACTTCCTTCATTAGAAAATATCATCATATGCGAAACCTCATCAGATTTTAACCATACAGAAACCGAAAAAATGAAAACGTTTACTAGTTTTGTAGGCACTGGAGATACAACTTACGAAGGTCCTGAACTAGATGAAGAAGATGTAGCGGTTATCCTATACACGTCAGGCACAACTGGAAAACCGAAAGGCGCTATGTTAACACATAAAAATTTATATAGTAATGCGAGCGATGTGGCGTCGTATTTACAATATACGGCTGATGATCGCGTCGTTGCGGCACTGCCGATGTTCCACGTGTTCTGTTTAACCGTTGCGGTAAACGCACCGATTGTGAACGGAGCAACGATTTTAATGTTACCAAAGTTTAGTCCGAAAGAAGTATTCCGTATTTGTCGTACGTATGAGCCAACAATTTTTGCCGGCGTACCGACGATGTACAATTACTTATATTTATTTGAAGAAGCAAGTGCAGAAGATGTGAAAACACTTCGCCTTTGTATTTCAGGTGGTGCGTCAATGCCTGTTGCACTTCTGCAAAACTTTGAAAAACGTTTTGACGTAATTGTTTCAGAAGGATACGGTTTATCAGAAGCATCGCCAGTTACTTGTTTCAATCCGTTAGATCGTCCTCGTAAACCAGGATCAATTGGCACAAATATTTGGCATGTAGAAAATAAAATTGTAAATGAACTTGGGGAAGAAGTACCGGTCGGTGCAGTCGGTGAATTAATCGTTCGCGGGCCTAACGTGATGAAAGGTTACTATAATGCACCAGAAGATACAGCTGCGACATTAAAAGACGGCTGGCTATATACAGGTGACTTAGCGAAAATGGATGAAGAAGGTTACTTCTATATCGTTGACCGCAAAAAAGATATCGTCCTAGTTGGCGGCTATAACGTATATCCTCGTGAAGTAGAAGAAGTATTGTACACGCACGAATCCGTAGCGGAAGTTGTCGTAATCGGCGTACCGGACGAAAACTTAGGAGAAGCAGTACGAGCTTACGTCGTTCTAAAACAAACGAACGTAACAGAAGAAGAACTCATGCATTACTGCACGCTACATTTAGCGAAATATAAAGTACCGATGAGTATTGAATTTTTAGCAGAATTGCCGAAGAATACAACGGGTAAATTACTCCGAAGAGCATTACGAGAAAAAGCGATACAAGTGTAAAAATAGAGGCAACCACCGTTATGAAGGTGGTTGCCTTCATATTTTTTAGCATTGGTTAAGCTATGATGCCATATATTTAAACCGTAATATGACCAGTAAGGAGGAGATACACGTGGAGCAAAAGGAATTACGTTTGCGGCGAGTGCAATATCTTATTTGTGACATTATGGATGAAATGAATGCTGAAAATGAAAAGAAGAACTTAGAAACATTGCAGAAAGTAATCGACCAGCTCTCAGGTGCAATTGGAGATTTAGTAGATCCATCCGGCACGTACTCTATCGATTATTTAGAAAGAAAAGTCCATACAGCGCATTACTTATTATTTAAAAATGATCGCAAAGCATATTTGTGTAACAAATAAACATTCATCGTGTAATGGGATGTTTATTATTTTTAACATTAACTGATAATGATTATCAGTGAGGAAGTGAGTGGAACGTGTTTCAGGCGATTAATGGATTTGCTAATAATAAAGCCCGAAATAAAAGCCTTACTACATATTTGTAGTAAGGCTCTTTACAGTTGTCTTATTCGGGAAAATTATTCATTAGAAGTAGTATCAATTGCTTGAATAGCAAGCTCCAACGATGTAATCCTTCTTTCTAAAAGAGTTCTTTGAGGACTACCAACCTTTGACTTAACATAAGCCTTTTCAATTGATGGAAGCAAACCAGCAAGAACAGTTCGAGCTTCTGCTAAATCTTCCTGCTTGTAAGGATGAGGCTTTTGATTCCAAACACTCTCTAGCATTGCTAAGCCGATGCAAACTGCCTTGAGGCGTTTCTTTACTAACGTAGTATTGGCACCTTTCTGAGTCATTTGTGACAAGGCACTCTCGAGTTTACGAATTGTTGACTGTAAGGATTTTATGGACTCCTCTTTATGTACATCTGATACGTTTTCCATGTTAGTACTGTCCTTTCTTCGATTTTAAATGATGTTGTTTACTACTTGATTAAATTGTTAAGAATAGCATGTTGCTTGCAATATTTTAACATAAATAGATTACTTTCTTTGAAGTGGAGTCTTAAAGAGGTAGATCAATTGTTGGAAATAAGGTAACGAACTTGCGTCGTAATATACCCAATTTCATCTATGCTGAAAATAACTGTCGTATTAAAAAGTGTAAATGGTTAAGTGACGCGCTTCTAGCAATGAAATTGATAGAACATATATTATAATATATTTATAACCCTCGTGGTGACAGATTAATATAAGGAAGTTGTAGCAACACCTGAGTATGGTGTGAATTATAAGATTGAAGGGATCATTGGAGGAAAGTGATGGTTTTTAATTGTTCAAACTGGAAAAATCACTATGAAACTTTCGTTCAATTCCCACGTAAAGAGGATGATAAGGTAATGCAAATTGATAACAAAATAAAATCGTTAATGCCTCCTTTTATACATTTATTATTTATAAATGAGCTCAGTTGTTTCAAATACATAAGAAAAGAAGAGAATATTAAATTAATATCGATTGATGGTAGTAACTGTATGGATATGAATGGGGTATTTAGCGAATTCTCAAAGAAAATGAATTTCCCAGATTATTTCGGTGGTAATTGGAATGCTTTTGATGAGTGTATGAACGATTTAAGTTGGCTAAAAGCTGAGCAATATGTAATTTGGATTAGTGATACAGATAAATTGTTGGCGAACGACAATGAGGGTTTTGAAGTGTTAATAGAAATATTATCTGATACGTGTATGGAGTGGGCAGAAGGCAGGGAATATGGTGAGTTAGTAACTTTCCCAACCCCTTTTCATGTGATTTTTTGTTGTACAGATAATAAAGAGAAACCTATTATTGAGAGATTTAAGTCCACAGGAATAGTTGAATTTGATATTATAAAATAAATTTACAGTTATAAAAAGCATTGTAGTAGTAACTACAATGCTTTTTATACGTTAAACATAGCGAATAATTATAAGATGAAAAACGGAGTCTCTGTCAGGAGCTCGTCTTTGTTTATAGAAAGGAAAAATCAACTTGTATAATGGTAAGAAAGATACAAAAGAATTATTGCAGCAGATAGTAAGGAGAAAGGCACCTGAACTCTTATGGATTGTAGATTGTAAAGACTTTCGTATGTTAGAAATTGAAATAATACATGAGTTGAGAGACATTTTGGCAGATGAGTTAATTGAAAAAGGCTTTGATGAACAGGATAATATTAATGATTTTGGTAGAGTTTTAGAGGGATGGATTGATATATTTGGTGATTTGCTTGAATAATATTTTGCGCTCTATTGCAAAATTCTAAGCTGTTGGGGCCAAATCTAAAGGGACCAAACACAAGATATAAATTGAATACGCAGCTTATGAATAATTCGGGATGTAAATGCAATATTACAACGGCGGGTTTATGATAATTTCAGATGAAACAGAGCTTATCTATCAAACTTGTGTAAGTGAGGGATTGTCCTCAATTATTTTAACAATAAGTAATAGCGTACGGCTTACATTCCCTGATTATTGGTTTTTCCCTTGGTGCAATACAAATGAAAATGCACCCAAATTACGGGGGCATTTTTTTACAATCTTTAGAGGTATTACTACGACAATCGAAGTGCTTAATATTTACGTTAAACGTGCATAACAAGTTATAATAGAAGAAATCAATAAGGAGGCTGGCAGTGAAAAATCTTCGTTATCTCAATATATTTACGATATTAATTATATACACACTACTCATGTTTTACATTGGCTGGAACGGCTGGGTTTGGCTTCAAGCGGTGTTCGGCTGGGAGTCTTGGGGGTATTACGCTTTCGTAGTCGGATTTATTTCGTATGCGTACATTCTCGTGCAAGTGTTTAAGTTCCTTCCATTCCTACGAACGATTGGTTCGATTTGGTTTGCGGTCATCCAATACGCGCTTATGTTGTTGCCACTTGCTGATATTACAGTTTTTCTTTTACAGTTTGGGGTGGAGAAAGAGGCGGCAATTATTTGGACAGGGGCGGCTGTGTTAGCTGCATTTATCTTTATCTTTGCGTATGGAGTATTCAATGCATATAGCCCAGTAGTAAGAAAATATGAAGTACATATACCGAAAAAAGTTGAAGGACGTAAAAGTTTACGCATTGCGATGGCTTCTGATATGCATTTTGGTAAACTGTCTGGTGTTACGCATTTAAAGAGACTTGTCCGTCACGTAAATGAAATGGAGCCCGATATTATTTTACTGCCTGGTGATATTATCGATGACCATCCAGGTGTATTTATTCAAAAAAACATGGGGCACATTATGAAACAAATGAAAGCTCCATTAGGCGTATACGGCGTATTAGGAAATCACGAATATTACGGAAGAGCGGTTCCTGAATTTTTGCAGGAGATGGATAAGATTGATATTCGTATTCTTTTAGATGAAGTGATCACAATTGAAGATGAATTTTATCTTGTTGGAAGAAGAGATAAAACAGAGCGAGATCGTCAAAGTTTTGAGAAGCTTATGAGTACGGTAGATAAATCGATGCCTGTTATCGCGATGGATCACCAGCCGTTTGAATTGAAACAAGCAGCGGATGCGGGTGTAGATTTATTATTATCCGGTCACACGCACCGCGGACAGATGGCACCAAATCATATTGTAACGAGAAGAATGTACGAATTAGACTGGGGATATGCACAAAAAGGTGAATTCCACGCTATTGTTTCTTCTGGATTCGGATTTTGGGGACCACCGCTTAGACTTGGAAGTAGGTCAGAGATTGTGCAGGTGGAGGTTACGTTTGAATAGAGAGCTGAGGGCTCTCTATTTTTGTTGGTGTTAACGATATAAAAAAGGTATGATGAGAAGACTCTACTTGAAATAAAGGGGGATTACAAGTGATCATAACAGATGTACTATACGGAGAATTTGAAGTGGATCCAGTAGTAGAAGATTTGATTGTAAGTAAGCCTGTGCAAAGATTGAAAGGCATTCATCAAAACGGCGCAAGTTACTTAGTGAATGAGAACTGGAATGTAACGCGCTTTGATCATTCAGTTGGTGTTATGTTGTTAGTTAAAAAACTTGGTGGTTCAGTGGAAGAACAAATTGCAGGTTTACTGCATGACGTATCACATACTGCTTTTTCTCACGTAATTGATTACGTTTTTGGTAACGAAAATGAAAGTTATCATGAAGAGATATTTAGTTCTGTTGTGAAAAACTCAGAAATTCCAGCGATCCTTGCGAAGTACGGTTATAACTATGAAAATATTTTGTTAGATGATTCGAAGTGGACATTACTGGAAAGGTCAGCGCCCGAATTATGCGCAGATCGAGTGGATTATACGTTACGAGATATGTATACATACGGATATATTTCTTTAGAAGAGGTTCATAGATTTTTAGAGGATGTCATCGAAGTGGACGGGAAAATGGTGCTTCAAAATATCGAAATTGCAGAATGGTTTACAGAAACGTATTACAAAGAGGTAATTGATTTCTTTATGGAGCCAATGAATATATACGGAAATGATATGTTAGCGAAAACGTTAAAGTTGGCTCTTCATAAAAAGGTCATTCATGCAGATGATTTTCTTCTTGGAGATGACGAGCTTATAGTGAAATTACAGCAATGTAACGATCCGGAAGTGGAAGCTTTATTACGAAAAGTTCATCCAAATGTAGCAGTAAAAGAAGATAGAAACGATTATGATTTGTATCAGAAAAATAAAGTACGCCTTATTGATCCGCCGGTATTTCGCGCCGGGAAAGTGGTTCCATCGTCTGTTGTGTCAGAGAACATAAGACAGATGAGTGATACAGCTTATGAAAAAGCGGTGAGAGGGATGTATGTGAAAGTGATTTCGGATTAATGAAAAGGAAAAGGTGTCATCAATTATGATGACACCTTTTCGCTTTAAAGGGTTGTTCGTGTGGAAATGTGTTACATTTTCACGAGACTCCTTTACTTTACCAGAAAATGCCCTTTTATGGTAAAGAAATAAAAATGTAAAGTTTTCCATTAAAAATAATTTATGAAAAAAGCACGAATGTTTAATGTAACAAAAATAATAATTTTTTCAATAATCGGTTTATAATCTTTCGTTCTTTATATATGGATTATTCTATTTTATAAGGTAATTAAAAGATTTTTGTCGTTTTTTGTTGTAATTTCATATTACGATAAATAAAACGTTCGGAATTAGCCATTATAACAGAAAAATTTTAAAAAACCAGAATTGAATCATATCGCTTATTTTAATATAATTTATTTGTTAATAAATAACATATTTGGGTTATGATTCTTTATTGCGGCGAGAATTCTTTTTACATAGGGGGATTTACAGAATGGTTAGAACGGCGAAACATGAAATGCTACATGAATTAAGAGAAACAGTTTACAAATTCTTTCCGAAAAATGTTATGAAAGAAGAAGAGTTGTACGAGGAATCTAAAGAGTATAAAAAGTTTGTAGACTTAAAAGAGCGCTTTATAAAAAACGAAAGCTCACAAAAGGAAATTTTGTCTGTAATCGAGTCAACATTTGGCGAGTATCACGTGTCAGACTGTACAGATTTAAGCTTATATAATTGTTTAGAGTATAACGTGTTGTTAAATGGAAAAGAACTGATGTTAAATGATGATATTGATTGGATACGGAAATCAAGAGGTGAGCGTCTTGATTTAGGGATCTTTGTGAGCTTGCTTGGTAAATATTATTATTACTACGTATTAAAAACAACGTATGATGAAGAGCTAAGGGAATGGATTTTTGAGACAATCGATATAGAAATGGATAACATTTGTAAATTCGAAAAACTAATGAATACAAAAGGGTTTATAAGAGTAGAACGAGAGGTTGCTAGAACGACAATTCCTGATATAGAGACGGAATGTTTACGTATGGGGGAAGTTAACGTATTTCATGCTTTATTCACGGATTCTGTTAGTGAGATATAGGGTTTAGATTATTAAAAAGGTTGTGTAGCTATTTGCTACACAACCTTTTTTATTAATAATCAAACCAATTCCAAACCTCAATATCTCCAAGAGTCGCATAACGTACGTGCGGGGAGTTTTGTAGTTTTAATAATTCTTTTGACGGCCCAGTAATGACAATGCCGTATACTTTTACACCGTTATTTTTTACATACTGATAGCGCTTATCTAAGTTCAGCTCTTTTTCATGAGTCTGAGTAGTTTTACTTACAGTTTCTTTATGTGTAGAAAGAATGCGCATCATTTCGATTACTTCATCTTCTTTTGTCTTTGGTCGTTTCGCCTCATTATCAGGGAGATTTATATGCTCTCGAAATCCGACAACCTCTCTGCCATGTAGGATGAAATCTTCTTCATTTATTCTTTCTTGTCCTGTGTCTAAAGCGTACCATACAGGAGTTGGCGGCATTTCTTGTGCTTCAAATACGCTATATAAAAGAGATTCTAATTCTTGTAAAGTGTAAGCTTTATCGAAAGATATCGCTACTTCTGCAACAGTTCCCTCATGTACTTTTGCAAGTGTATCCCACACTTTTTTAGATGGTTCTTTCAAATGATCACCTTGCTTGATTTTTGGGTGAACAAAGGAAAGTTTGTTTGAATAAGATCTGTTTTCCCAGGATGGATTTGAGACAGTTACAGATGATAAGAAACTACGCGTTGTTACTGTACCGATTGGAATTTCTTTTTTGCCGACCGTTTTATATAAATCGATTTCATTTTCTGTACGGAAAAAGGGTTTAATCTTTGTGCTGCCTCCAGCGGAACGACTATTTGGCATTGTTGCTTCTAGTGCGAGTGATGGAATCTCAATTACTTCGGCTAACTTTTTCATATTATAGAAGTAAAGAGAAGATGAAAAATGACCGACAAAATAGATTGCTATACAAACCGCAAGGACAAAACTAACGGTTTGCCAACGCTGTTTCCATTTTATTTTCCAAAACGGGACTTTAAGATTTTGTGGTGGTAGTCTTTTCTTGATTGGTTCATTCTTCAAAAGCAACTCATCTAAGTAAGCTTCACACTCTTCGCATGTCTCGATATGACTTTCTAACAGTTCTTGTTCATCATGCGTGAGCGTTCCGTTTTCGTACTTCTCCCATAGTTTTTTAAATGCTGTACAACCCATCTGTATCACTCCTCTATGTTTCTCGCTTCTTTTCGTCCCCGGTGTAATTCAATTTTCACTTTCGCTAATGAGAGACCGGTCATTTCTGCTATTTCCTTATACGAGAATCCGTAGTAATCTCGTAGTAGTAGAACATTTCGTCTTTCGAGCGGAAGAGAAGATAAACTGTCTAACCAACTAGCAATCTCATGTTTTACGAAATATTCATGTTCTGTACTTGGCACGTTTGGTAAATGGAATTCTTCCACTGTAGTTGTTTTATATTTTTTCTCTTTTCGATACCAATCGATAAAGGCGTTGTAGGCAATTGTAAATAACCACGGTCTAATTTCTTCGCCCTTGTAATAATCAATATGGACGAGCATGCGATAAAAGGTTTCCTGCATGAGATCTTCAGCAAAATGGGAATCTCCGGTTAGGGAGAGAAGATAGCGAAATAAATCATGCATATGATCTGAATAAATGTCTTCTAATGATTGTTTGCGGTTCACTAATTTCCCTCCCTTCATACATAACAACGAAATATATATATAAAAGTTACATTTGTTTTTAAAAATATAGTAAAAAACGTCAAGAATTGGATTACGTTCTCTTTTATCATAATACATATAAGGCGGGTGAACAGAGATGGAAAGCTATGAAACACAAATTCAAAGGTCAATTGATTATATTGAGGAAGATGTAATGGAAAAACAAACGCTGCGTAATTTAGCTCGCATTGCAGGTTTTTCTGAGTCGCATTTTCATCGTGTATTTCAGGCGTTAGTAGGTGATACAGTAATGGAGTATGTTCGAAAGAGGAGGTTAGCCCGGGCAGCTTATCAACTTTCTCATACGGATGAAAAAGTTATTGATATCGCATTTGAGCATGGCTTTCAATCTCATGAAACGTTCACGAGAGCCTTTAAAAAATTATTTCAAATGACACCGAGTGAATATCGAAAACAAGAAATCGAAACACCGATGTATTACAGCGTAAATGTAAAGCAAAGAAAATTAAATCCGTATTTAGGGGGCATACAAATGGAATATCGTATTGTAAATAAACCAGAATTTTTAGTGGCGGGTTATGAACTGAAGACGACAAGTAAAGAAGGGAAGAACCATCAAGACATTCCAGTATTTTGGCAAGAATATTTACAAAAAGATCTTGGAACAACGATTCCGAATCGTAAAGATACGAGCCAATGGGTAGAGCTTGGATTATGTACAGATTTTAATTTAGAAACAGGAGACTTCACTTATATTATCGGAATGGAAGTTACAGACTTTGAAAACGTACCAAATGAAGTTGCAAAGCGTACTTTCCCAGCAGCAACATATGCTGTATTTACAACACCGAAAGTTCCTCATGAAGAAATGGTACCATCTATCCACCAAACGTGGAATGCAGTATTCTCAGAATGGTTCCCGCATTCAGGCTATGAACATTGCGGCGTTACAGAGTTCGAACTATATGATGAGCGCTGCCACGAAGATAAGAGTGAGTTCGCGCAAGTAGAGCTTTGGATACCGGTGAAGAAAAAATAATAGATTGAGAGCGAGTCATTGAGAAATGGTTCGCTTTTTTATAAAGGGGGAAATGGGGCAATGTTCAAAAAACTAGAATGTGTATCTATACATACGAAGGATATAGAAAGATCAATTTCTTTTTATAAAGAAATGGGAATGGAGCAAAACTGGGTTATAGAAAGAGAATTAGAAGAAGGGGCTATTTGGACGTTAATAGGATTGAAGTTTCCGGATGAAAAAAGTTCGGAATTAGTAATAAGTAATCATCCGGATATTAATTTTATGGAAGTCGAAGTATTAGTAGAAGATGTGCAACAAACGTATGAAAGTTTAAAAGATAATAAAGATGTAAAATGGATTCGTGAACCATTTTCAACAGAATCAGGACACGTTGCGGTAATGGAAGCGCCTGATGAAAATGTGTTTGTGTTAGTAGGGAAATAGCTGAAATATGGAGTGACCTTTCATAGTGAGTTATGAAAGGTTATTTTTACTTTGTATAGCAGGGAAAGTAGGTAGTGTTGTCGGTTTTTGTCGGTAAGTCGATATATTTAGAAAATCGCCGATATAATTTCATATACCGCTAAAACAACTCAGAAAGATGGTCTACATAATTTCATGTACCGACGAACTCCCCCAAAAAAGAAAAGGCACCACACAGCGCCTTTTCTACGACCGAAACGGAAACACAAGAATAATCGTCGTTCCTTTTCCAACTTCACTTTCAACGGAGATTGTCCCTTTATGAGCATGAACGAGCTGCTTCGTAATGGCGAGGCCAAGTCCAGTTCCAATGTTGCTTTCTTCTGTATTTGTTCCTCGGTAATAGCGTTCAAATAACAGCCCTTTCGTTTTTTCATTCATTCCTTTTCCGTTATCCGAAATAGATAGTGTGAAGGAATTTTCGTTTTGTGAAAGTTTTACGATTACATTTGTCGTTTCATTATTATGTTTTATAGCGTTTGCGAGTAAGTTTTCGATAATACGCTGGAACCATTTTTCTTCAATAAAATATTGAATTTTGCTTGAGCTTGGTACGAATTCAATATTTTGATTTTGAAGTGTCGGATTATTAATGAATTGCAATAATACTTTTTGGACGAACTGATTAATTTCAACATTTATGTGCTGCGCAGGAAGGGCGTTGTTCTTTAATTGATACGTTAAGCTTAAGTCATCAATTAATGTAGTCATATATTGAGATTTCTCTTTCATAACGCTACCGAACTGCTGGATGTCTTGATCAGTCCAGTTGTAATGCTTCGATTCTAGTAATAATGCGTAACCGTAAATAGAACTTAGTGGTGTTTTTAAATCGTGCGTTAGACCGGTAATCCATTCTTCACGGGTTTGCTGAAGGACTTGCCTCATCGCATCGTTTTTTTTGAGTGTAATAGAAAGGTGCTCTAGTGAACTTGTCACATCTCTAAACAAACGGAATGACCACTTTTCTTTACCGGACCGCCTGAACCTGACAGGTTTCCCTTTTTTATTAACAGGCTCTTCATATGTTCCACCAGCGATATTTTTAAGCCAGCGCATTGCGTGGAGTAACGGTTTTCCAAACTTATTTCCGTACCAAATAGACAGAATAACTAAATAAACAAAGACGATAAGCAGGATTAATCCCCATCCGATGAGAAGCTTTTTAGTAAATACATCTTCTAATTCGTCATCTGGGTAGTAGTGCTTATTTTTTGCAGTTACAACAAGAAGAAGACCGCTATTTGTATCGTAAAAGCTAGACGTGTTTTCTTTATGGTTCCACGGTTCTTTTTCGTTAAAAGCAGTTTGTATTGCCGAGAATGCTTTTTTCTGTCCAGTTGGATAGGAAAATACTTCTTCACCATCATGATTAAATATTTGAAGTGTTGCTTTTTCTTTAGAAAGTAACTGTTTTTCTTGATCTGTTAATGCGAACGAATCCATTGTTAAAGAAGGGTGCTCCTTTTGAATGTTTTTTAGTAGCGCATTGCTTTTTAACAGACCACCGTAAATGACAAGTACTTTCTTTTCTTCTAATTCAATTTCCCAATATGTAAATTTATAATTACTTTCTATATGATGTTGTATATATGCGAGTAGAGATGTTTTCGTATAAGAATTTGGGACATCACTTGGCGTATTAAAGTCGTAGAGTATCTTTCCGTTGTCATCTACAACTTGGAGCCAGTCATTTTTTTCCTTTATTAAATCTTGTACTTCAGATTGCAACGAAATATGACCATCTTCTGAAGAGAGATATCTTGAAATGGTGAAGCTATCAGAATCGGCAATGTTAGGTTCATATAAAGTGCTAGTAAGGAGAAAAATTAAATATGAAATAGAGGCAACTACAGCGATAAGTAATGTAACTAAAACGAATACGTGTTGCAGGATAAACTGGATAATAAGTCGTTTATTAAAATTCATAGTATGAACCTACTTTGTAACGAACTTATAGCCAAGTCCGCGCACAGTTTTTATATATTCTGGTTTACTTGGATCTTGTTCAATTTTTTCGCGTAGTTTTCGAATGTGGACCATAACCGTATTGTCATCCCCGTTATAAGCCGGTGCTCCCCAAACTTTTTCGTATATTTCTTCTTTCGAAAATACGTAATTCGGATTCTCGCAAAAGAAGAGTAGTAGTTGAAAGAGCTGAGCGGAACATTCGACAACGTGTCCATCTACTGTAAGCTCTGCAGAATGTTGATCAATTTCAAATCTCCCAAATGAAATGGAGTGTACGTTAGATTCATGTGATACGGTTTGCTTCATATGTCTTCGAAGTTGTGCTTTTATACGTGCTACTACTTCTAATGGATTAAATGGCTTCGTAATATAATCATCTGCACCGTATGAAAAACCAGATATTTTATCTAAATCAGATGCTTTCGCTGATAAGAAGAAAATCGGACAATCTGTTTGTTGGCGAATGATTGGACAAATATCAAAACCAGATTGTCCAGGAAGCATGACATCTAAAATGATTAAATCGTAGTTGTGTTGCCCAGTGAGAGATAAAGCTATTTCTGCTGAAGTAGCAGTTGTAATATGAGAAAAACCTTCTTTTTCAAGAATGGTAGTTAGTAGCTGTAATATTGCTGTTTCGTCATCAACGAGTAAAATATTTGCTTGATACATAAGAATCCCTCCTAATTTCCTCGAATATCATACCATCATTTTGTAACTTATGGAATTTTTAAGGAAATTTTAAGGTTTTCTTTCACAAAAAATTAAGAATCAAATGATATGATAAAAGTAACATAGGGGAGGAGATGAGTGTGAATCCGTTTCAAATGATGCGAGCTAGATATTTTTTAATTGTATTTGCACTATTAACTTTAGTAGCTAGAAGTAGTGGGGAATTGCTAGAAAGTACATTTCATATACAAAATTCTTCTTTCATAAATATTCTTATATTCTACATCCTGCCGATTACATGGATTTTTTATGAGTATAGAAAGCACCGTGTTTCATTTTTATTTTTTATTAATAGAAATGAAACATTTAACCTGGTGCAAGTTTTTTACATTACGATTATATTATGCATGTTCAGTTACGGTTATCTTATTTTGTACATGTACAGCTTTGCATGGATTACACCAGATTTTATTATGAACGCTTTGCATGAACCAATTGTAGATAGTGCCGGGGGATATGTATATCAATTTATTATGGTTGTATTTATCGCACCAATTATTGGGGAGTTGGTGTTTCGCGGATTTTTACTGCAGCGCTTTGCTGCAAAATGGGGAACGAGTATAGCGATGATTGCAGTCGCACTTTTATTTGCAATGTTACACGTTGATTTCCTCGGTGCGGCCTTATTTAGCATCGTATTATCCATTGTATATATTCGTACGAAAAGTTTACTCATGCCAATTGCGATTCATATGTTAAACAATGCATTTGTAATCGGTGCTTCGTTTCTAGTAAGTAGGGAAAAGATAATGAGTTTTGCAGATTTCTCAAACTACACGACGTTTTTCCCGGGACTTATAATTTTTATAACAGGATTAAATTTAGTACTCATCTTTTTATTTGTTAACCGCAAATATTGGAGTAAAGAAGTTCCAGTTATATATGGCGAGCAGGCAAAGAGTTTTTCAGATGTAGTGGGAGATAAATGAAATGAAGAAGACGTTTGAAAGGAATGTATAAAATTATATGAATGAAACGATATCATCAAATAAGTTTTTCTATTTGATTTTACTTAGTATAGTGCTAATAACGACAGGAAATGTTATTCTTCGCTGGGAGGAAGCTTACTTTTTCATGTATTTAGCGCTCCATTTATTAGGGGTTTTATGTATAAGTGGCGGAATAGTTACTGAAAAAAAGAGTGAAGAAAGCATTAACTATATGTGTGTGATCGGTCTTATTTTACTTTTAGCTGTACAAGGCATTATGAAATATAGTTCTTTTTCTTTACACGATTTTAGTTTGTTAATAGATGTTCTACCTTAAGAAGAGCACTTGTTTTAATAAGTATGCGGGTGTGTTTCTAACCGAATAGAGTGTATACAGATAGGCGAAACTCTTCTTATGTAGAAGAGTTTTTTTATGTCATTAGCTTGTTCTAATTTAGCATGTACGAACTTACAATAATAATAGACAGGCAGCATAGAGGAGGGAATAGCGTGAGAAAAGTTATTAGGTGGTCGCTTTTTTTGTACGTTGGATTTGCGTTACTTATATATTGGTATTTATTTGGATGGAATCATGAACTCATTCCAGAGATGTATAAAGGAACGAGTTCAGATCCAGAAACTTTTATGAATGCAAGAGAGCTTGCGCTAAGCCAAGATTATTCGCGCGTGAAAAATTTACTGTACTTTTTAGCGACGCCTCTTGAATGGATTATTTTATTATTTGTTCTTGTGCTCGGCGTTTCAAGAAAGTTTGAGAAATGGTCGAAGGAAACGACGAAAATAAGTGTCTTACAAGTTGCGATTTATTTCTTTTATTTATCATTACTTACTACAGTTCTTGCCTTGCCGATGCAGTGGATCGGGCGTAAAGTATCCGTTGATTACGGTATTTCAACGCAAAGTACACAAAGCTGGATAAAAGATCATGTGATCGATTTTTGGGTGAATTATGCGACTATGTTGCTTATTGTTACTGTTCTTTTATGGCTTATCCGTAAATTTCCAAAAAGATGGTGGCTAGCGGGATGGGCACTCTCCGTTCCATTTACAATCTTTTTAACATTTGTACAGCCGGTCGTTATTGATCCACTTTATAACGACTTCTCAACGTTAAAAAATAAAGAATTAGAAACGAAAATTTTGGCACTTGCAGATAAAGCTGATATTCCATCTGAACACGTATATGAAGTAAATATGTCGGAAAAAACGAAGGCTTTAAATGCCTACGTAACAGGACTTGGAAAAAATCTTCGTATTGTAATGTGGGATACAACACTTAAACAATTAAAAGATAAAGAAATTTTATTTATAATGGCCCATGAAATGGGACATTACGTTATGAAACATATATATTGGGGTGTGGCGAGTTATATTGCCTTATCCTTTATAGGTATGTATTTAATTAGTCGTATTATAAATATGTGTATTCGAAAATGGGGAGATACGCTGCAAATTTCAAAAGTGGCATGTTTCTCAATTTTACCTTTATTTTTCTTAATTTCTTCTGTACTATCTTTTGCGTCACAACCAGCAACAAACTATGTTTCACGTATAGAAGAACGGGCGGCAGATCAATATGCTTTAAGTATGACGAAGGACGGGAAATCTGGTGTGAAAACATTTCAATATTTATCAAAAACAAGCTTAAGCCAAGTGAATCCACCTGCGTTAGTGAAATTTTTCTTATATACACACCCACCAATTTTTGAAAGAATTCATACGTTTGAACAATATGAAAAAACGAAGAAGCAGTAGTATACTGCTTCTTTTTATTATGGCATATTCGAGTTTTGGAAAATTATAGTGTATAATAAAAAGAATATTCAGTAAAATGTTTAGGAGGTTAATATTTTGTTTCATTCAAAATCAATGCCGGCTATCAAAATGATTCTTTCGATGTCTATTTTCGGATCGATTGGATTTTTTTCTGTCCAAACGGGTTTACCATCGTTTGAATTAGTATTCGTTCGTTGTATTTGTGCTACTTTATTTTTAACGTTATGTTGGTTCGTAACAGGACAATATAAAAATGAGAAATGGAATAAAAAAGAGATCGTGCAAATATTAGCGTGCGGCGTATTTCTCGTTTTTAACTGGGTATTTCTATTTAAAGCGTTTGAAGTTATGTCAATTACCATTGCGATTTCAGTTTACCATCTTGCGCCAATTATCGTATTAATGATTGGGAGTATCGTATTTAAAGAGAAGTTAACAACATTTGCGGTTATGTCGATTGTCATCTGTTTCTTCGGTACAGTTTTAGTAGCTGGAGTAGATGGAAGTGTGTCGCCCGAGAAACTTATGTCATCTGGAATGGTATGGGCACTACTTGCGGCGTTATTCTATGCTTTTACTACTTTACTAGGGAAAGGAATTAAGCATACGAGCGCATATGCAATGACATTTTTACAAACATTTTTAGGTATTTTTTTATTGCTACCATTCGTAGATTTCGGGAAATTTCAAGGATTAACAGAGATGAACTGGATGATGATCACAGCGACAGGGCTTATACATACTGGGTTTGTATATTATTTATTTTTTGACAGCTTAAGAGGTTTATCGACGAGACTCATTTCTGTACTCGTATTTTTAGATCCTGCGGTTGCAATACTATTAGACACAGTCTTTACCGGATTTAGACCGACTAGCATGCAAGTAGTAGGGATTGTTCTTATATTCGTAGGGATGGCACTAACGTTTCGCAAGGGAACAGAGAAGGATCTATCGGTGAATACGAGCGCAACATAATTCACTTTTTCGCTTTTTGTGTCGATAAAGTGAAATTTAAAAATGCAAAGGAGTTCACAAAGAGATTGTAGAATATTTTATTATATAACACCTAAGATGTGACAACTTCCTTTTGAAAAAGAAAGAAGGAGGTATAAAGCAGAAAGGTAGTCAAAATGTTTCTTCTAGAAGATTGGCATTTTATCTTACATTCACCATCAATTTAGTACTCCTGAAACAATGAAGTTCAATGCTTCGTATTATCAATTATTTTTCTATTTAATATAAAATAGAAATAGGGAGAGAGGACAATGAAGAAAAAAATATTGGGTGTAATGATGATTGCAACAATGGTAGGAGGTATATTTGCAGGAACGAATGTGGCGCCTGTAAAAGCGGAAGAGTATCCGGAAATGATTGTATTTGATGATGTTCCATACGGATTTTGGGCATATGATGCTATTTTAGATTTAGCTTATAATAAAATTATAGTTGGGTATGGAAATGGAAAGTATGGTGTTAACGATCTTACAACACGTGAACAAGTGGCAGGCGTTATTTACAAAACTCTTGAAATGAAAGACGAAGGAGCAGTAGCGAATCCATACAAAGATGTTTCTGAAAGTTCTACTAATTTCAAGAAGGAAATTTTAGCGTTAACAAAACGTGGTGTTTTTAAAGGTGATACAAACGGAAACTTTAGACCGAAAGCACCCATTTCTCGAGCTGAAATGGCAGTAGTACTTCAAAAGGCATATACTTTCGAAGCGAAACAAAAGCATACATTTAAAGATGTACCGAAAGGACATTGGGCAGAAGAGGCAATTAGTGCACTGCAATCTAATCAGGTTGTTACAGGAACTGGAAAAGGTATGTATGAATTAAATTCCTTTGTACCGAGAGCACAATATGCACAGTTTATAAACAATGCGATTATTAATTATCATTTGAAAGAGGATTGGAAATAGAGTGAAATCAAAAGCACAAATAGAAATATTTGTGCTTTTTTTGTTTGTTTAAAAAGAGTAATTATCCGTTAATATGTATGTTTATTGTTGTACATAAGATTGATAATCAACCTCATAAAAAAGAAATGATGTGTAATATGATTCACAAAAATGTCACAGGATTTGTCGAAAAATATATTGTTACTATACCGTTTGTTCTGTATATTTTTAAAAAAACATATACATATTGGGGAGACAATTTCATGAGCAAAAAATTATTAAAAACAGCTACAGCATTAACAATTATGGGTGGGGTGTTATTCTCAGCAGAGAGTAACTATGTAAAAGCGGAAAGTGCACCGCTACAAAATACAATTGTATTTAAAGATGTACCTGAAGGACATTGGTCATATGAGGCAATTCATAGTTTAGCGGCAAGTGAAATTATCTTTGGATATGGAAATAGCATATTTGGTTTTGGGGATAACGTAACACGTGAGCAAGTTGCAGCTCTAATTTATCGTGTGTTTGATATAGAAGAACAAGATGAATATGAAAATCCATATGGAGATATCGATGAAAACTCGACAGACTTTATCGAGGAAATATTAGCTTTAACAGAAATGGAAATTTTCATGGGAGACGAGCATGGAAACTTTAGACCGAAGGCGACGTTAACGCGTGCAGAAATGGCGCAAGTTCTTACGAATGCTTTTGACTTACAGGCAAAGGGACCTCATACGTTTAATGATGTTGCAGCAGATTCATGGGCAAAAAACGCAATTAGTGCAATCCAAACAAATGATATTACAGCGGGAATCGGAGAAAATAAATTTGGCCCGTCTATGAAAGTAACAAGAGAACAATACGCACAGTTTTTATATAAAACAATGTTGCAGAATGTGGAAGAAGCAGAGCAACAATAAAGTGTAAGGAATGAAAGTAGAATAATACAAAAAGGTCGTTGTTGTATAACAGTGGCCTTTTTTGTATGGAATAAAGCGCGGAATCATCGCATTTTGGAAAAAAATGAAATGAATTTTCGAAAAAAACTTCCTTTTCTGAAGATTTGTTATATAATATAAAACATGAAATCAAATCTGTTATAAAACAGTTTAAGAAGGGGATGCTAATATGTCGACGCAAACTTCACGGGTTACATTGACCGGAGAAATGTTACCAGCGTACAACGAAATATTGACACCTGAGGCGCTTAGTTTTTTAAAGGAACTGCATGAAAATTTTAATGAGCGCCGCATAGAACTTTTACAAAAGCGTGTAGAGAAACAAAAACGAATTGATGCAGGAAAGTTTCCGAAGTTTTTAGAAGAAACAAAGCACATTCGTGAAGCGGATTGGACAATTGCCAAGCTGCCAAAAGATTTAGAGGATCGCCGCGTAGAGATTACTGGACCGGTAGATAGAAAGATGGTCATTAACGCCTTGAATTCAGGAGCGCATCTTTTTATGGCGGATTTTGAAGATTCGAATTCACCAACTTGGGAAAATGCGGTGGAAGGCCAACTGAACTTACGAGATGCAGTAAAGGGAACGATCTCATATGAGAATGATAAAGGAAAAGAATATAGATTAAATGATAAAACAGCAGTACTTATCGTACGTCCAAGAGGATGGCATTTAGAAGAAAAACATATGAAAGTTGACGGACAAAATATGTCTGGTAGCTTAGTAGATTTCGGACTGTATTTTTTCCATAATGCGAAAGCTCTTTTAGCAAAAGGGAGCGGTCCATATTTCTACTTACCGAAAATGGAAAGTTATTTAGAAGCGAGGTTGTGGAATGATGTATTCGTATTTGCTCAAACATACATCGGTCTTCCAAACGGAACAATTAAAGCGACGGTGTTACTGGAAACGATTCACGCTTCGTTTGAAATGGATGAAATTTTGTATGAATTAAAAGACCATTCTGCGGGATTAAACTGCGGACGTTGGGATTATATTTTCAGCTTTTTAAAAGCTTTCCGGAATCATAATGAATTTTTACTACCAGATAGAGCGCAAGTCACGATGACGGCGCCGTTTATGCGCACGTATTCTTTGAAGGTAATTCAAACGTGTCACCGTCGTAATGCACCAGCTATTGGAGGAATGGCAGCACAAATTCCGATTAAAAACAATCCGGAAGCAAATGAAGCTGCTTTTGAAAAAGTACGTGCTGATAAGGAGCGCGAAGCTTTAGACGGTCACGATGGGACTTGGGTTGCCCACCCGGGACTTGTACCGGTTGCGATGGAAGTATTTAATCACATTATGAAAACACCGAATCAAATTTTTAGAAAACGTGAAGAAATACATGTTACAGAAAAAGATTTATTAGAAGTGCCAGTGGGAACGATTACAGAAGAGGGTCTTCGTACGAATATTAGCGTAGGTATTCAATATATTGCATCTTGGTTAAGCGGACGGGGAGCAGCACCAATTTATAACTTAATGGAAGATGCGGCAACAGCGGAAATTTCTAGGGCGCAAGTATGGCAATGGATTCGCCATGAAGGTGGAAAATTAAATGATGGCCGTAATATTACGCTTGCATTAATGGAAGAGCTAAAAGAAGAAGAGTTAGCAAAAATAGAAAGAGAGATTGGTAAAGAAGCCTTTAAGAAAGGGAGATTCAAAGAGGCCACAACGTTATTTACAAATCTCGTTCGAAATGATGAATTCGTACCATTTTTAACATTACCGGGTTATGAAATTTTATAAAGTGAAACTTTAATCAGTGGGGGGGAGGGGTATCCCCCATTGATTATTAGTTGAACCAATCGGACTTTTACGGGCAGTTGGCTCCCAACTAACTTCCTTGCATTCGCTGAATTTTGAGGTGGGAGTCTTACAGCCCGTTAATGTGGGATAAAAAATGAAAAGGGGATGGAACATATGAAAAACGAAAGAATCGAGAAATTACAAGAAAGCTGGGAATTAGATAAGCGTTGGAAAGGGATCACACGTCCATATTCGGCAGAGGATGTAATTCGTCTGCGCGGATCGATTGATATTGAGCATACATTAGCGCGCCGCGGTGCAGAAAAGCTTTGGGAGTCACTTCATAAGGAAGATTATATTAACGCACTTGGCGCATTAACAGGAAACCAAGCGATGCAACAAGTAAAAGCAGGGTTAAAAGCGATTTATTTAAGTGGCTGGCAAGTAGCAGCTGATGCAAACCTTTCTGGACATATGTATCCAGACCAAAGTTTATATCCAGCGAACAGCGTACCTGCTGTAGTAAAACGAATTAATCAAACGCTTCAACGTGCGGATCAAATTCAGCATATGGAAGGAAGCGGGGATACAGATTATTTCGTACCGATTGTAGCAGATGCAGAAGCTGGATTTGGCGGACAATTAAACGTATTTGAACTGATGAAAGGTATGATTGAAGCTGGTGCATCAGGCGTACACTTTGAAGATCAATTATCTTCAGAGAAAAAATGTGGTCATTTAGGCGGAAAAGTATTACTACCGACGCAAACAGCGGTGCGCAATTTAATTTCTGCACGCCTTGCGGCAGACGTAATGGGCGTGCCAACAATTATCGTTGCAAGAACAGATGCGGATGCAGCAGATTTAATTACGAGCGATATCGATCCAGTTGATAAAGCGTTTATTACAGGAGAAAGAACACCAGAAGGATTTTACCGTACGAAAGCAGGTCTTGATCAAGCAATTGCACGTGGTTTAGCGTATGCTCCTTATGCAGATCTCGTTTGGTGCGAAACGTCTGAACCAAATTTAGAAGATGCGAAACGATTTGCAGACGCAATTCATAAGGAGCATCCAGGAAAGCTACTTGCTTACAACTGTTCACCTTCATTTAACTGGAAACAAAAACTAGATGAAAAAACAATTGCGAGCTTCCAAAAAGAAATCGCATCTTACGGTTATAAGTTTCAATTCGTAACACTTGCTGGATTCCACTCATTAAACTATGGCATGTTTGAATTAGCACGTGGCTATAAAGAGCGCGGCATGGCAGCGTACTCTGAGTTACAACAAGCGGAATTTGCGGCTGAAAAACACGGTTACTCTGCAACGCGTCATCAACGCGAAGTAGGAACAGGTTACTTTGATGAAGTAGCACAAGTCATTACAGGCGGTACGTCATCAACGACAGCATTAAAAGGATCTACAGAAGAAGCGCAGTTTACGAAGTAAAAGGAAGGGGCACCTTTTTAGAGGGTGCCCCTTGTTATTTTCAGAACGATTTGAGAGTAAATAAAAATATATCAACGATTTTTTCGATATATCTACCATAACTTAAAATATATCAACGATTTTTTAAATATATCGACGATTCGACAAAGGATATCGACTTACCGACAAAAAAAGACAATATTATTAAATCCACTCTCTCCCATGCTCACGAATAAACTTCATATCTTTTTCATAATGTTCCAAATGTCCTTCATCTATCATTCTTTGGAAATTCACGTCGCCTTCTTGTGCTTTTCGTTTCATATATGTACATAATCCTTCTAACCGTAGTAACACCATTCCTACATAATCTTCATCCATGCTTTTACCGTAGGATTGAGCAAACAATTTCATTCTTTCTTTTATACGGCCGGCATGTTGCGACGAGTCATAATGAACGGCTTCTCCGGACTCTGTATAATATACTCTACTTAAAGGCACGCAAGTATAAAGTGTATAAGCAATGTCCCAAAGTCTTGGTCCGGGAGCAGCAACATCAAAATCAATAATGCCTACTGGTTTCTCATTATTAAAAATAATATTGTATATGGCAAAATCATTGTGGCATAAAACTTCAATGTTATTTGGAGTATGATCCATCGGTTTCCACTCATCTGATAACGGAAAGTCACTTACCGCATCATGGTAAAGACGAAGCATCTTCGCTATTTCTTTTAAAGTATCATTAGATCGCATATATTCTTTTAAAGGATAATTCCCAGCTTCTCCTTCAATAAAGGATAAAATTTCTCTATCTTTTTCATCTATCCCTAAAAACTTCGGTGCATAATGAAAACCTTTGTTTTCTAAATGATGTAATAACGTATGGATTTTTGCGCTACCTTGCTTTAATTCGCGCCGAACAGTATTTTCAGAACGATATACGTTAGAGACGTTTCCACCTGTTAGCTGTTCTTCTTTCTCGTAGTTTGACATATAATCCCCTCCATTTAACCATTGTGCAATTACATTTTAACACCCCACAATAATAAATATAATCGCATCCAAATAAGATATCTATAATTATATACGCGACTTAATTTGTCAGTTATTTTCAAAAAAGATTGTACATTTCATTTTAAGTATGCTATGATGATGTCAGTTGAATAGTTAAATTAAGCAATCCATATGTTATCAAGTGCTGAAAACGAACGAGAAAAAGTATGTGAGAACTAGTTTATGTTTCGTATTTGATAATGTGTGGATTCTTTTTTTAGACAGGAAGACTAAAAAATTAAAAATTTGTATTTTCTTAGGAGGAAATAATCATGGCAGTAACAGGACAAGTAAAATGGTTTAACAACGAAAAAGGCTTCGGTTTCATCGAAGTTCCAGGCGAAAACGACGTATTCGTACACTTCTCTGCAATCGAAACTGAAGGTTTCAAATCTCTAGAAGAAGGTCAAAAAGTTAGCTTCGAAATCGAAGAAGGTAACCGTGGACCTCAAGCTAAAAACGTAATCAAACTATAATTTATAGTTGATGATGGAAAAAAGGATGGCTCATGCCATCCTTTTTTTGTTGTTGAAATATATGAGTGTATTGATGATATTGGGGGAGAAGGCGAGGGATATATATGATAGAAAAGTATACAAGTGAAGTAATACTCGATGTTCGCAGAGGTAACGAAGAGGACTTGAAACATACGATTGAAGAGATAAAGGCGTACGCGAAAACATATGAACGTGATAAAGTGACGTTAATTGATTTGAAGAAATCTCATTCACATATTAAATCTGAATATCTATATATAATGTTGTTAAAAACGAAAAGGAATACAGAGCATCTTGGAAGAAAATATGAATATGAAGAAGAAAAAATAGCAGGTTTTTTTAAAGATGAAGAAGAGTAAATAAAAAGATAGTAGAGATGTAAAAGACGTTCCATGAAGGAAGGTCTTTTACTATATTTTCACTTGCTATACATGTAGATTTACGAAACGCTTTGTAAAGAACGATTAGGTAAAAATAAAGTGAATATCATACTAGTTGACTTGTCCAAGTATCTGTTTACTTTCGAATATTTATGAGTTTTATACTACCCACATGACTGTTTCATCTGTCTATGTAATATGCGAGCCGTTCATCAAAATCATGAACAAAACAGAGAATCTTACATATTGTAAAGATAGGTTGAAAATGCATACTACATCATTTTGTATCCGAATATGTAACTAAGTAAGCGTATATAATTTTGAAAAAGGGGTGAGGAGTTGACGAATATTGTACTTTCTATTCTAATTCCTTCTGTTCCAGAACGGATGACGTATTTAAAGAAAATGCTTGATACATTATATGAACAAGCTAAAGATAAACCAGTAGAAATACTTGTAATGCTCGAAAATAAAAAGAGAACTACTGGGGAAAAGCGGAATATTCTTATTGAACAAGCGCAAGGTGAATACGTTGCTTTTGTAGATGATGATGATCGAGTAGAGCCGAATTATATTGATACGCTATGTACTACTATTGCTTCAAATGCTACAGCTGATTGTATCGTGTTTGATGTTTTAGTAAATTTCAATAATCTTTTCAGTAAAGTTACTAAATTGGGGAAAGAATTCGAACATACAGAAGATGAAAATTTTTATTACAGAAAACCGAATCATATAATGTGCTATGCAAAACGAATTGCCGTACAACACAAATTTTTAAATATAAGTTATGGAGAAGATGATGAATGGGGTGCTAGAGTATCACAAGATATTGTGAATCAAGTGAGAATTCCCACTACATTATATCATTATGATTATGTGCCAAAGCCACCAAATTGGTATACGTGAATTCAATCTATATATAAGCCCTCTTAAAAAATGTATTATGTGTAAATTTATTTGAATACAAGGCATAGTAATGTATTAAATATTTATAAAGTAATGATATGAAAAATATAAGTAGGGTTTATATAGATGAGAACGATTAAAGGAGTGATATGATGTTTGTAAAGCCAATCCAAGTTACAAAGAATGATGTACACTTCAATGTGATTTCTAATCCACAGACAATATGGATCTGGAATGACATGAACCGAGGGAAATGGGAAGAAGAAACATTTAAGATTTTCGATAGATTTTTAAGTCCCGCACACTCATATTTAGATATAGGAGCTTGGATCGGTCCAACTGTATTATACGGAGCACATAGAGCTAAACGGGTGTATGGAATTGAGCCAGATCCTATCGCTTTTCAGGAGCTACTAGCAAATTGTGCATTAAATCATTCTATTATTTCAAAGATTGCTCCTATTAATGCGGCTATAGCTGAAGAATCTGGTGATATTAATTTATACATGAGACATACATTTGGAGACTCTACTTCTAGTTTGGTTCCAACTATTTCAAGTCACTCTTGCAAAGTGCGAGCTCTTACAATATATGATTTAATAAATGATAATAACATACAAGATATAAACTTTATTAAAATGGATATTGAGGGCGGGGAGTATACTCTTATTCCGCAATTGCAGGAATTTTTAACATCGCATAAACCAACTCTATATTTATCACTACACCCAAAATTCTTACATGAACATCTTCATTTTGTATCAAGTGAAGATAATACCTCTCCTGCGGTTCAAACTGAAAAATTGCTTGATAGTCTACAGAGTTACAAAAATATATATGATATTTCTGGTAATCGTGTCAATCGTGATCATATCCACACCATTACTAATACCGGAGAATTTGTATTTACGGATGAGAATTGGTAAGTATAAATGATACATTCATTTCCCTATGTAGAATCCTCTTTTTATATGAATTAATTATTTGTTATTACTATATTATCATTAATTAATTTGTAATGTGTTTGATAAATGATAAACCTTTGTAAATAATCGTATATTGTAAGGTGTTTCCCTTTTTTAAGTGCTAAAATTATACATGCAGCTGCTAATATAAATAAAAAGGGAGATAATAGAGTATGGAAAGTAAAGTAGAACGCTATGTTGAAAACTATGTTGTAAATAAAAATACGATGGCCTTACTTCCTGTTATTCTAAGTGAAAAGAAAATTGTGACGCGAGTTGTCGAAATAGAAGATTCTTTTTTCGTATTTCAAAAGCCTCTAGATATTATAGAAAGAAGTTGCCGCAAGCATGGTTCTAGTTTCTTAGGCAGAAAAGAAGGAACGAAAGAGTTAACTCATATTACACATAAAGCGCCGATTGCGATTAGTCCGACGGATCAACTTTATTTTTTCCCTACCTATTCTTATTCTAGAAAAGAGTGCGCGTGGTTATCTCATTTTTATATTGAAAGTAATAAAGAATTAAAAGATGGAAATCTCATTATTAGATTTATAAATGGCTTTGCTGTGAAGTTAGAAATATCAAAAACTAGTTTTGAAAATCAACAAAATCGTACAGCAAAATTGCGTACAGAGTATGAAGATCGTAGAAAAAAACAAGGGAGTCCTTGTTTTAAAGAGGTTGATCACAGAGATGGATTAACACTAAGACCAGCTTATGAGAAAGTGTATGTTGTTAGAGAAGAGGATATCTGAGAGGAAAAGGATGGGGAGACTCATCCTTTTTGATTTCATTATATATACCGTTTACGCTGTAAAATTCATAAATAAAACGAGAGAAATGTACAAACTTTTTGTTCTCGAAGGGCTCAAGATAATATAGAATTACAATATAATGGTAATTACCCTATATACTTAATATAGTGTGAACATACATCATATTTTTTCCCTACTGTATAAAAAGGAGATGGTATGTTGAAAAGGACCATGTTATTTTGGGCACAATATATTCTTGCTTTGCCTATATTTTTTATTACATTTATGTTTACTAGTTTCACTGGTGGCCAGCTAATGATAGATGCTGATAAACAACATTTTGTTTTTACACCCCAAAATGCAACAGATTATAGTTAAATTAGTGAAATGGATAAATTGCTATTTGCTTTTTCAATTCAACCGTTTATCACTATAGTATGTTTTCTGTCAATCGTGTATGTGCTGACACTTATTGTCTTTCAAATTATTGAATGTAAGAAGCAAAGAAAGATATTACATAGCCTGCAATATATGATTCTTATACCAATTTTTCTTTACTTGTGGTTAGGAACGATGGAATTTTCCGCAGTTAATTTAACGTGGATAGATAATTGGAAAGATTACCTTATCTTCACTCCTGCAACTATAACGAATGAAGAAGATATATATATATGATAGATAAGTTTCTATACAAATTTCGCATGTTACCTATTCCGAGTACAGTATTAATACTATCTTTCTTATATATGTTAATACTAATCGTGATTGACAGTGTACGTTTGCTAAAAAAATTACTTGTACGAACTAGCAATTAGATAATTGTTTGAAGGTAAAATAATTATCTGTCGCTACCTATATGGAAAAGACTAATTATTACTTTCTGCATTTCTTCTTTCTCATAAAATGTAACCATTAAGCTATAATCGAGGCACGTTATTTAAATTAACTTCACATCCTGTCGAATATTGATAGATTATCATAGCATAATAATGAAGGAATTCTAATGAAAGGTATGGAAAGTTTAATAAATACATCTCCATATGTCGTATCTACCATTTCCTCTTTCATTTCAGCAGTGATACAGTAGAGGTAGTAATAGAGTAAAGGGGTAAAGTGTAGAATGGATCTTCAGTCGATCAAAGAGTATTTTTCACCAGAAAATATGGATCATATTGTGGAAAGTTATAAAGCGTTCGGACCACTTCTTGGTATTGGTTTACCGATGATAGAAGCGCTAATTCCAGCATTACCACTTATTGTGTTTGTACTAGCGAATGCTGTTGCGTTTGGATTTTGGCTCGGTTTTCTATATTCATGGCTTGGCTCGGTAATAGGTGCCATGCTTGTCTTTTTCATTATCCGTCATTTTGGACGCAGTCGTTTCTTTTCTTTTGTAAATAAGCATGAGAGAGTGCGAAAGGCAATGGGATGGATTGAAAGAAAAGGATTCGCACCGATTTTCGTCATATTTTGTTTTCCGTTTACACCGTCTGCGCTTATAAACGTCGTCGCTGGTTTATCTCGCATTAGCGTAAAACAGTTTGGACTTGCATTAGCATTCGGAAAGCTTGTGATGATTTTTATTTTAACGTATATCGGTCATGATTTAATGTCATTTATTCATAATCCGGTGAAATCCGTAATTGTAGCAATTAGTATTTTTATTTTATGGTATGTCGGTAAAAAAATTGAAGTAAGGTTAGAACTACATTAAGAATAGTCTTCTTTGTAAAGGCAAGCTTCATTATTAAAGGGTAAGGGGAGAAGCGGATGAAGAAAACTTTGAAAAAAGAAGGCATAGAGTGGATACGAACAATTTTAATTGGTGTATTATTAGCTGTATTTTTTCGAACGTTTTTCTTTTCAACGTACGTCGTAGAGGGGAAGTCAATGATGCCGACATTGCAAGATGGCAATATGCTCGTTGTCAATAAGGTGAGCTATCAAGTAGGGGATTTGAACAGGTTCGATGTTGTTGTGTTTCATGCGAATAAAAAAGAGGACTATGTAAAACGAATTATCGGTTTACCTGGGGATCATATCGAATATAAGCATGATAAACTTTATATAAATGGGCAATTCGTTGATGAGCCTTATTTAGAAACATTTAAGAAAGAGATAAATGGACGGCAACTAACAGGTGATTTTAAACTAGAAGAGTTAACGAAAGAAAAATCTGTACCACCCGGTTATATTTTTGTAATTGGTGATAATCGACTCGGTAGTTGGGATAGTAGGCACTTCGGATTTGTGAAAGCTGATACAGTTGTCGGTAAAGTTGATTTACGATATTGGCCAATTAAAGAGGTACAAACGAATTTTTCAAAAGGTTGATATAATGAAGTAGAAGTATAGAAAAGACAAACAACTCCGTTTGTCTTTTTTCGTGTACTATAATACAATTATAGTAGCAAACTAACGTTCGTTATGTAAGTGAAAGGTGGGGTTACATGTCACTTCGATTTGTGATTGGTAGAGCGGGAAGTGGAAAAAGTACACTTTGTTTACACGAAGTACAGGAAGAGTTAAAACAGCGCCCGAGAGGGAAGACAATATTATATCTTGTGCCAGAACAGATGACATTCCAAACGCAGCAGGCGTTAATTGAAAGTGAGGATGTAAGAGGTTCTATTCGGGCACAAGTTTTTAGTTTTTCACGATTAGCGTGGAAGGTGTTGCAAGAAGTTGGTGGAGCGAGCCGTCTTCATATTGATGAAGCGGGCGTACATATGTTACTTCGTAAAATTGTAGAGTCGCGTAAAGACGGACTATCAGTGTTCCAAAAAGCAGCGGAGCAAAACGGTTTCTTTGAACATCTTGGCAGTATGATTGCAGAGTTTAAACGGTATAATGTGACGCCATCTAACGTATATGAAATGTGGCAACAACTAGATGCGCATAGTAGCAGTGCAGAACAAAAGCTATTAGCGAATAAAGTATATGATTTACAACTACTATATGATGATTTTGAACGTGCTTTAATTGGAAAGTATTTAGATTCAGAAGACTACCTGCAATTACTAGTGGAAAAACTTCCGCAGTCTGAATATGTAAATGGAGCTGAAATTTATATAGATGGATTTCATTCATTCTCCCCGCAAGAGCTAGAAATTTTAAGAAAGCTCATGATGTGCGGAGCGAGAGTCACAATTACGTTAACGATAGATGAAAAAACGTTAGCGCAGCCAGTAAATGAACTGGATCTATTTTATGAGACGACGTTAACATATGAAAAAATAAAGCAAGTAGCACGTGAAGAGAAAATAGAAATTGAAAAAACAATTCCACTTATGGAACAGCCTCGTTTTCATTCTCCGGCATTAGCTCATTTAGAAACGCATTATGAAGCTCGTCCAAATGAAAAGTTTCATGGTGAAGCAAGCGTAACAATTAGTACAGCAGCGAATTTACGAGCTGAAGTAGAAGGAGTTGCTCGTGAAATTCGTAAACTTGTCGGGGATGAACAGTATCGTTACCGAGATATTGCAGTCCTTCTTCGTAATGGAGAAAGTTATTACGATGTAATGCGAACGTTATTTACGGATTATAATATTCCGCATTTCATCGATGAAAAACGCCCGATGTCACATCATCCATTAGTAGAATGCATTCGTTCTGCTTTAGAAATTATTAGTGGGAATTGGCGCTATGACGCAGTGTTTCGCTGCATTAAAACGGAGCTTTTATATCCGCTAGATGTAAGAAAAGAAGCGATGCGCGAAGAGATGGATGAATTTGAGAATTACTGTTTAGCGTACGGTGTACAAGGGAAGAGATGGACTGCTGAAGATCCGTGGATGTATCGCCGCTATCGTTCACTTGACGATACGAACGGAATGATAACAGACAGTGAACGTGAAATGGAAGAGAAAATAAACAGGCTACGTGACGTTGTAAGAACGCCTGTTATTCGCATGCAAAAAAGACTGAAGCGTGCGGGAACGGTTATGCAAATGTGCGAAGCCGTTTACTTATTTTTAGAAGAACTTGATGTTCCGAAGAAGTTAGAGGAATTACGTATACGTGCAGAAGAGAGCGGAGATTTCTTATTTACGACAGACCATGAGCAAGTTTGGGAAGAAGTAATAAGCCTTCTTGATACGTTTGTAGAGATGCTTGGTGAAGAGAAAATGTCACTTTCTATGTTTACGGACGTTATGTCGACAGGTCTTGAAGCACTTCAATTCGCTAATATTCCGCCGTCATTAGACCAAGTGTTAATTGCTAATATTGATCACTCTCGCTTATCAAACGTGAAAGCAACCTTCATCATCGGCGTAAATGAAGGTGTCATTCCAACAGCACCGATGGATGAAGGAATGCTTTCTGACGAAGAAAGAGAAGTCCTTGGCGCCACAGGAATTGAATTAGCGCCAACGACGAGACAAACTTTATTAGAAGAACAGTTCGTTATGTACCAAATGGTAACGAGAGCGACTGAGAAATTATACATTTCATGCCCGCTTGCAGATGAAGAAGGAAAGACGTTATTAGCGTCTAGCTTTATTAAGAAAATAAAAAGAATGTTCCCTGATGTAAAAGAATCGTTCATTACGAATGACGTAAACGACTTATCGCGTTCAGAACAAATTTCATACGTAGCAACACCAGAAGTAACGTTATCTTACGTTATGCAGCAATTACAAACGTGGAAGCGATACGGATTTGAAGGGAATTTAGACTTTTGGTGGGATGTATATAACTTCTACGTAACTTCAGATGAATGGAAACAAAAAAGTAGTCGTGTGCTATCAAGTTTATTTTACCGAAATCGTGCGCAAAAACTAAGTACAGCTGTAAGTAGAGATTTATATGGAGATACAATTAAGGGAAGCGTTTCTCGTATGGAACTATTCAACCGTTGTGCGTACGCTCATTTTGCGCAGCACGGTTTGTCGCTTAGAGAGCGTGATATTTTCAAGCTTGATGCACCAGATATCGGTGAGTTATTCCACGCTGCACTAAAGAAAATTGCGGACAAGTTATTACGTGAAAACCGCACTTGGGCAGATTTGTCAATAAAAGAGTGTGAGCATCTTTCTGTTTTAGTAATAGAAGAAATTGCGCCGTTATTACAAAGGCAAATTTTATTAAGTTCAAACCGTCATTTCTATTTAAAACAAAAACTACAACAAATCATTTTCCGTACGTCAATCATTCTACGAGAACATGCGAAATCGAGCGGCTTCGTACCAGTTGATTTAGAAGTGCCGTTCGGTATGGGTGGTACAGGATCGCTTCCGCCAATGGAATTCGCATTGCCAAATGGTGTGAAGATGGAAGTGGTCGGCCGTATTGACCGTGTGGATAAGGCGGAAGATGAGAGCGGGACATTCCTTCGTATTATTGATTATAAATCAAGTGCAAAAGCATTAGATTTAACGGAAGTGTATTACGGATTAGCACTTCAAATGTTAACGTATTTAGATGTTGTTACTTCAAATGCGCAGACGTGGATGAAAAAAGGTGGTACAGCATCACCTGCTGGTGTACTGTATTTCCATATTCATAATCCAATCGTTGAGATGAAAGGTGACGCAACGGAAGCAGAAATTGAAAAAGAAATTTTGAAGAAATTTAAAATGAAAGGACTCGTACTAGGAGATGCTGACGTTGTTCGTTTAATGGATAACAAACTTTCAACCGGAAGCTCAGATATTATTTCTGCTGGTCTGAAAAAAGACGGTAGCTTTAGTGCGCGTTCAAGTATTGCAAGTGAGCAAGAGTTTAACGTACTTCAAAAATACGTACACCATACGTTTGAAAACATCGGGAAAGACATTACAGAAGGTGTTATCGATATTGCTCCTTATAAAATGGGGAATAAAGCGGCATGCACGTTCTGTAACTTCAAATCTGTTTGTCAGTTTGATGAGTCACTTGAAGATAATCAGTTCCGTTCGTTAAAAGATATGAAAGATAGTGAAGCGATGGAGAAAATAAGAGAGGAGGTTGGCGGAGAATGATAGAAAATTGGCCTAAAAAACCAGAAGGTAGTCAATGGACAGATGATCAGTGGAAAGCCGTTGTAGCGAATGGGCGTGATATTTTAGTCGCGGCAGCAGCTGGATCAGGGAAAACAGCAGTATTAGTTGAACGTATTATTAAAAAGATTATAAACGAAGAAAATCCAGTCGATGTCGACCGCCTGCTCGTTGTAACATTTACGAATGCAGCGGCGCAAGAGATGAAAAACAGAATCGGAGAAGCATTAGAAAAAGTATTAATTGATGAACCAGGATCCCAGCACGTAAGAAAGCAGCTAAGCCTATTAAATAAAGCTTCCATTTCAACGATTCACTCATTTTGTTTACAAGTAATTAGAGGATATTACTACATGCTGGATGTTGACCCTCGTTTCCGCATTGCAAATCAAACAGAAAATGAATTGTTAAAAGAAGAAGTGCTAGATGACATATTAGAAGAAGAGTATGGCATCGAAGATAATAAGATATTCTTTGAACTTGTTGATCGTTATACGAGTGACCGTAGTGATGATGACTTACAACGTATGATTTTAGCACTTCATACAGAATCAAGAGCGCATCCAAATCCGGAGAAATGGCTTGATAAATTAGTAGAAGCATACGACGTCGAAGGAAAGACAATTGAAGATTTAGTGTACGCTTCTTACTTATTAGAAGATGTGAAATTCCAGCTTGAAACAGCGGAACAGCATATTCGTAAAGCGACGGAGCTCGCAATGCTTCCGGAAGGTCCAGCGCCTCGCGTTGAAACCCTGCAAGCAGACGTAGCTTTACTTGGAACGTTATCATCCGCTGCTCGTGAGTCGTGGACAAGCGTATATGAAGCGATGCAAAACGTATCGTGGCAAACGTTAAAACGTATTAAGAAAAGTGATTACAATGAAGATGTTGTAAAACAAGTAGACTCCCTTCGTAATAAAGCGAAAGATGAAGTGAAGAAATTACAAGAAGAGCTATTTAGCCGCAGACCAGAAAGTTTCTTACGAGATTTTCAAGATATGCATCCTGTATTAGAAAAACTCGTTCAGCTCGTAAAAGTATTTACAGAACGTTTCCAAGCGATGAAGCGAGATAAAGGAATGGTCGATTTCACAGATTTAGAGCATTTCTGTTTACAAATTTTAAGCGAACAAAGTGAAGACGGTGAAATGAAGCCATCAGCTGTAGCGCTTCAATATCGTAATAAATTTGCTGAAGTATTAGTCGATGAATATCAAGATACGAACTTCGTACAGGAATCGATTATTAAATTTGTAACGAAAGATTCTGAGAGTGAAGGAAACTTGTTCATGGTTGGCGACGTGAAGCAGTCGATTTATCGTTTCCGACTAGCAGAACCAGGCTTATTCCTAGGAAAGTATAAACGTTTCACACAAGAAGGATTGGGCGGCGGAATGAAGATCGATTTAGCGAAAAACTTCCGTAGTCGTCATGAAGTGTTAGCGGGTACGAACTTCATCTTCAAACAAATTATGGGCGAAGAAGTTGGGGAAATCGATTACGATGCTGACGCTGAATTAAAGCTAGGTGCTAGCTATCCAATAGGTGAAGATGTAGCGGCTGAACTATTATGCATTCAGCAAACGGAAGAAGAAGTGATAGACGGAGAAGAAGGTGCAGAAGTCGAAAAGGCACAGCTTGAAGCCCGTCTTATGGCGCAGCGTATTAAAGCAATGGTTGATTCAGGTTATGAAGTGTATGATCGTAAAACGGATAGTATGCGCCCTGTACAATATCGCGACTTCGTTATTTTGCTTCGTTCCATGCCGTGGGCGCCGCAAATTATGGAAGAGTTGAAATTGCAAGGAATTCCAGTATACGCTGATCTTGCGACTGGTTATTTTGAAGCGACAGAAGTAAATATTATGATGAATGTATTTCGCGTTATTGATAATCCGATGCAAGATATTCCGCTTGCAGCCGTACTTCGTTCACCGATTGTGGGACTAAATGATGAAGAACTTGCGACGCTTCGTGCTCATGGGAAAAAAGGCTCGTTTTATGAAGTGATGAGCTCGTTCTTAAAAGGAGCACCGCTTGAAGAAGAACAAGAACTTCATGATAAATTAGAGTGGTTTTATAATTTACTGCAAGGATGGCGTGAATTTGCGCGTCAACAATCACTTTCTGATTTAATTTGGAAAGTGTACGGTGAGACAGGGTATTACGACTTCGTTGGTGGTTTACCAGCAGGAAAGCAAAGACAAGCAAACTTACGCGTACTATATGACCGCGCAAGACAATATGAAGCAACATCATTTAGAGGATTATTCCGCTTCTTACGTTTTATTGAACGTATTTTAGAACGCGGTGATGATATGGGTACGGCAAGAGCTCTAGGTGAACAAGAAGACGTCGTTCGAATTATGACGATTCATAAAAGTAAAGGGCTAGAGTTCCCGGTCGTATTTGTAGCTGGACTAGGTCGCCGCTTTAATACACAAGACTTAATGAAACGCTTCTTACTCCATAAAGATTTCGGTTTCGGTTCACAATTTATCGATCCGCGTAAACGAATTAAATATACAACATTATCGCAATTAGCGATTAAGCGTAAAATGAAAATGGAATTAATTGCAGAAGAAATGCGCGTATTATACGTAGCGTTAACACGTGCAAAAGAGAAGTTAATTTTAATCGGAACAGTTAAGGATGCAACTAAGGAAATGGAAAAATGGCTGGATGCGAGAGAGCATAGTGAATGGTTATTACCAGATCACATTCGTGCCGGAGCGTCTTGTTATTTAGACTGGATTGCACCTTCATTATATAGACATCGTGATAGTGAAATGCTTCTTGAATTAGGGCAAGGAAATATTCCAGGTGAAATTTATGAGTATGACACTAGCTGGAAAGTGGAAGTTGTTGACGGTAACACGTTACTTGCGCCAGAACCAGTTCAAGAAGAGAAACAAGAATTATTAGAAGCACTTCGTGAGAAAAAGGCTGTTCCGTTAGAAAGTGAACGAAAAGAAGAAGTGTACGACAGATTACTGTGGAAGTACGGATATGAGGAAGCAACATCTCACCGTGCGAAGCAATCTGTTACAGAAATAAAGAGAAACTATCAATCAGAAGATGGTAGTGATAACGCCTTTATTAAAAAACTACGTGCACCAATTAAAACGCGTCCTCGTTTCATGGAGAAAAAAGGATTAACGTACGCAGAGCGCGGAACAGCAGTCCATGCCGTTATGCAGCATGTAGATTTGAAGAAACCGATTACGGCCGAAACGCTACAAGAACAAATCGCAGGAATGGTAAATAAGGAATTATTAACATTCGAGCAGGCGGAAGAAATAGCAATTGAAAAAGTAATTTCATTCTTTGACAGTGACTTAGGTAAAAGGGTATTAGCGGCAAAAAGTGTAGAGCGCGAAGTACCATTTACGATGATGCTTGCAGCAGAAGAAGCGTATCAAGATTGGCAAGGGAAGAACGGTGAATCGATTCTTGTCCAAGGGGTTATCGACTGCATGATTGAAGAGGAAGATGGCATTACGTTAATCGACTTCAAAACAGATACGATTGAAGGGAAGTTCCCAGGCGGATTCGATCAAGCGAAACCAATTTTAGAGGATCGATATAAAGTGCAGCTTTCGTTATATGCAAAAGCACTCGAAAAAAGTTTACAACATCCTGTGAAAGAGAAATGTTTATACTTCTTTGATGGGAATCATGTTGTGAATATTGAGGGATAGAGAGCAGGAAGGGGCTATAAAAAATGGCAACGTTAAGAACTTGTGAACAGGGACACGAGTACTATAAAAGTAGCGATTGTCCAACTTGCCCAACCTGTGAGAAAGAGAGAAAACCAAAAGAAGGTTTTCTCTCTCTTCTTTCAGCGCCAGCAAGAAGGGCACTAGAACATCATGGAATTCACACTGTAGAAGAACTCTCAAAGTATAGTGAGAAAGAAATTTTAAAACTGCATGGTATGGGACCTGCGTCTTTGCCGAAGCTTAGGGAGGCTTTGGAGGAGAACGGATTATCATTTAAATAAAAAGATAACTTCCTTAGTCCTTATAAAGAACGTACCGTTGCATTCTTCTTAAAACGGGACGCAAAAGAGAAGAGTAGTGCAAAGACTACTCTTCTCTTTTCTCTTTCTCTTCTTTTTCAATTTCGGTTACAGATTTTGCTGGTTTTTTTATCATTTCATCTAATTCTCCAGAACATGTAAATTTGTCTTCAAAGTTTTCAGTCGTACTTATACGAGCTATGAAATCTAATTTTTCATCATTGTTTATATAACCTTTTAATCTAGGAACACCCATTGGACTTACACTATGTTCCTTAAATGTAATTGTTCTTACATCCTTAATATTATAATGTATATACTTCTTTACTCTGGCTTCTTGTACTTTCCAAAATGTTTCTTCTTTTTCTTTTTGTTTTAAGTATTCCATAGTAAAATATCCTCCTGCTATAATACAAATAATAAATGTAAAAATTACCAATTTATTTTTCATAGGATATCCCCTTGAATTTGAATATAGTTAAAATATACCATGGAATGAGTTGGAACATGATTTGCTGTACCGAAAACCAATGCCGAAATAGAAATCAACTGAGCAACTTCTAATGGTTTCATAAAATATGAACCAAGGGAATTTCTATTTGAGTATGCCAAAAATACAGCGGTTTATTCAAAGGTTGTAAAAAAACGTCTCCGATACCTTTGGCATCGGAGACGTTTTTTTACTGTCTATCCATAGAGATAGTGCGAAGCATTCTTTTTTATGCTGTTCCAATCTGGTCTTGATCCGCCACATCAGAATCAAACGTATTTGTTGCACTAACGCCGCTAAACGTATTCACGACAAATCCAACATTGGAAGCGCCAGATCCATTATAAGCTTTCGTATTTTCTTTCGGAGATACGTTATAGAAATCCCCTAAATTGAAAGAACCATTACTGTTTTGAACGACGAGATTTCCGACAACAGAGGGCATACCATCCACCTACTTTTCTAAGCTTTTTAATTACTATATGATTTATGGAGCGGAAGGTTCATCCGTAATATATTGACGGATTTGTATAATACGAGAGTTATTAAAACCGTAATCAACATTTCCAATTTGAAAGCAACCAGAGTTTAAAAGTGTTCGTAATTCAACGTTATTTACTTCAAGAAAAGGGCATTCATTTACAATATTTAATTTTACATCTGTCGTTCGCGTTGGGATTGTGATGTGTTCATCTGTAAAAATTTCAAATGCATCGAAGCGCCCTTCACCTTTTATATAACAAGGGATTTCCCGGTGGACGGCAATAGCTCTACTTTTTAATTCCATTTGATTGGCATCCCCAACTTGAAATACGGCAGTAATTCCTAAAGAAATAATCGAAACATTTTGGACAACTGATACATGATGTAACATAAGTTTTCAGTCTCCTTAACCTCGAGTAGGGGGAACATCTGTTACTAATGGTACAAATGGCCCCTCGGTAACAGTTTCAAATGGTGTATCAAGGATAGAAGATAGAATGAGGAGGTTGGCATCTCCAATTAAAAAGAGTGCGGACGAAGATACACCATTCATTTTAATCTGTCCGACTTTTAACTCGCGATTTACAACGTTAACATTCATACATACTTACTCCTTTCGGAAATTTCCCGGTATGTGTTGAATAAAAGATAGGAAGGCTTTGTCGATGTCATGTTTCATAGCTTGAAGGATGATATCTCGTAAATAATCTGGATTTGTTGAAGCATCTTCATACGATTGAGCTTGTGATAAATAATAAGGAAGTCTATGTTCCATCTGTTTTTTTATGTCATCCACCATCATTTGTCGATACATTTCATCAAGTGGTGTTCTCTCTTCTTGTTCAAAATGGAGAATACGATTATATGCTTCTTCATCTAAGTATCGATGCATTTCCTGGAGGATACCTTGATAAAAGTCTGGGTTTGTTTCGGTTTCAGGATTTACCTTCAATGTTTCTGTATCCACTTGAAAGTCCTCAATTTGTTGTCCTTTTGTTGAAAATGGATTTAAACCAATATTTAAAGTACCATTTAAGTTTTCTACTTTTAATTGATCGAATTTGTATTCTACTTTTCCTATAGAAGAGGAGGGCCGACTTTTTAATTCAGTAAGCTCTTCTTGTAATAGGCGGACTTGTTCTTCTAGGGTAAGGATAGTTGCCTGCTGTATTTGGAGAGCTTGTTGAAGTTGGTGTAAGTAAGTATATATATCTTGATTCATTTTGTGAAACCTCCTTTTCAATAGGGAGGGGAAATATATTCCTGCTATATATTTATGACAAGGATGCCTTAAGAAGAACTAGTTGATGGTTTGATGGAAATAATTTGTCCTTTCGCCTGTAATGGGCGAAGAGGCGCTGTAAATCCGCCAGAATTTGAAAATTTAGATAGAGCCTTAATACTTCCGGCAGTGCCAATTTGGAATACTGAAGAAGTTGTAATGCTATCAATCCTAATACTGTTGATGATGATACTTTGGTTTACATAAAAATTCAATGCAATCGCCTCCTTTAAGTTGAACCAATGATTGCCTGATCGATTACATCTGAATCGTTGACAGTCGTTGAACTTTGGTAATTGTAGACAGAAACATTATCTCCAACATTAAAGGAGCCGGCCCCAGCGAAAGCGCGTGAATAACTAATGGGCCTAATCGCAAATACATCTCCAATATGAAAAATTCCACTCGATCCGATATTAACGATACGAATATGTCCAACCATAGCCGGCATACAAAACACCCTTCGTTTTAAAATTTTCTTTTCTATTATTGTATGGGCGTTTTTAATAAAATGTGTACTTTTTTGAAATAAAAGAAACACATCCGATATTACGAATGTGTTTCGAACATTTGAGTTTGCGTGTAATCTGTGTGCATGTGCCAAATGACATTTAAGAGCCTGTCCAATTCTTGGCTACAATTTACTGTTTTTTGAGAAGTCATTCCGTAGCGTTCAGCAAAATAGATCATTTTTTCACGTTTTTTTTCGATAGCTTGCTCAAACATTGAAATCGGCTCCATCTCTCAATAAATTTTATGTATATATGTAGTACATATTATACAAAAATTCCATAAAAAAGAAATACTTTCGCTAAAAAAAGTATAATTTCTACATTTTATGTCAAATAGTTGCTGAGTAACGAATAGGATGCGAGAAGAATATTGTAAAAATTAGCGTGCATGAGAAGGTTTTTTTCTTACGGATGCGAATACAATTAAAGGGTATGAGTTTTAGGATGGAGAGTGGAAATATTGCGTTTTGTAACGGCGAAGAAAGAAGAAAAGGTATTCGTAGGTATTGTGGATGAAGAAGAAGAAAAGGTATTGCATTTAAGGGAAGCGCAAAGGCAAAAAGGGGAAAAGGTTACAATCCCGATTACAATGTTAGAATGTATTGAAAGAGGGAATGAATGCATTGAGAAGGTATGTGAAATTGTAAATTGGGCAAAAGAGAACGGAGAAGCGGCGTATTATCCGTTAACAGAGGTGAAAATATTAGCGCCGATTCCAAGGCCGAGAAAGAATATTCTGTGCGTTGGAAAAAACTATCGTGAGCATGCGATGGAAATGGGCGGAGTAGAGTCTATTCCAGAAAATATAATGATCTTTACGAAAGCACCAACAACAGTTATTGGCATGAATGAACAAATTAATGGTCACCCTCACGCAACGGATGAACTAGACTATGAAGGCGAACTAGCTATCATTATTGGCAAGCGAGGGAAACAAATAAAAAAAGAAAAAGCGCTTGAGCATGTTTTTGGTTATACGGTTATAAATGATGTAACTGCTCGAGACATTCAAAGGAAGCATAAGCAGTTTTTCCTTGGGAAAAGCTTCGATACGTTTTGTCCAATGGGACCGTATTTAATTCATAAATCAATGGTTAGAACGCCAAACGCATTACACATTGAAACAGTAGTAAATGGAGAAGTAAGGCAACAGTCAAACACAAATAAAATGATTTTTTCAGTAGAAGAAATTATTTCAACGATAAGCAAAGGGATGACATTAGAACCAGGCGATATTATCGCAACAGGAACGCCGGCTGGTGTAGGAAAAGGTTTTACACCACCGAAATTTTTGCATGCAGGTGATGAAGTGGTCATTACAGTAGAAGGAATTGGTACTTTGCGAAATATAGTGAAATAAAGAAAGGGCTATCTTATTAAAAGATAGCTCTTTTTTATGGCCTTGGGTTGTTGAAAAAATCTAAAATAGCGAAAATATACAATCCGATAAGTGCTAACGTACATACCCCGATTAGCATAACGGCAAGAGAACTTCTTTCACGACCAAATCCGATAACTGTAAGGAAGACGGAAGCCCAAAATGAGGCTTTAAGTAATGTAAACGTATGGGGGGTTGAATAGTGACTGAGTAACGTTGTGGATAATAGGAATCCGATGAATGTAATGAAAATAAGAATGGTAGCTACGTAGTTAATATGTTTCCCGTATTTTAAAAGCACGCAGTTTCTCCTCCTTTTGTAAAAACTGAATATTCAATCTTATTTTAAGGTAAATGATTAGAGAAAGGAAGAGGTTGTCCCAACGTGTAGGACAACCTCTCTATCATTACGATAATACAGCTTTAATTTTTTGGAATGCCCACTCTAAATCTTCTTCAGAGATTACTAGAGGTGGTGCGATACGAATTACATTTTCATGTGTTTCTTTACATAATAGACCAGCAGCTTTTAGTTGTTCACAGTAAGGACGAGCTGGCTCGTTTAATTCGATACCGATGAATAAACCTTTACCGCGAACTTCAGTGATCATTGGGTTATCAATTTCTTTTAATTGCCCAACTAACTTTTCTCCTAATTGAAGAGAACGCTCTGTTAACCTTTCTTCTTCTAATACTTCAAGAGCTGCGATAGACACAGCACATGCAAGTGGATTACCACCGAATGTAGAACCGTGAGAACCTGGCTCGAACACGCCTAAAATGTCGCGGTTTGCTGCTACGCAAGAAATTGGGAACACACCGCCGCCAAGTGCTTTACCAAGTATATACATGTCAGGAGTTACATTGTCCCAGTCGCAAGCGAATACTTTACCAGTACGGCCTAAGCCTGTTTGGATTTCATCTGCTACGAATAAAACGTTTTCTTTTTTACATACTTCAAAAGCTTCTTTTAAGTAACCAGCTGGTGGGATATTAATTCCTGCTTCACCTTGAATTGGCTCTAAAATGAATGCTGCTGTGTTTGGTGTAATTGCAGCTTTTAATGCTTCTAAATCACCGTAAGGAATTACAACGATGCCAGGAAGCATTGGGCCGAATCCACGCTTGTACTCTTCGTTTGAGGACATAGAAACAGAACCCATTGTACGTCCGTGGAAGTTATCTTCACAAACGATGATTTCAGCGCGGTTTGCTTCTACTTTCTTTACGTCATAAGCCCAGCGGCGAACTGTTTTAATTGCAGTTTCAACAGCCTCAGCACCTGTGTTCATAGGAAGTACCATTTCTTTATTAGTTAGTTTCGCAACTTTTTCGTACCAAGGACCTAATTGATCACTATGGAAAGCACGAGAAGTTAACGTAACACGATTAGCTTGTTCGATTAGAGCGTTAATAATTTTTGGATGGCGATGACCTTGGTTTACTGCAGAATATGCACTTAATAAGTCCATATAGCGGTTTCCTTCAGGGTCTTCTACCCAAACACCTTCTGCTTTAGAAATAACGATTGGAAGTGGGTGGTAGTTATTTGCTCCGTATGTGTCTGTAAGTTCGATAATATCCTTAGTTTGAATCATGATTGTTCCCCCTTTTGTTATTACAAGAAGTTTGTAAATACTCTAAATATTATAGCATTTAAATGTAAAAAAGCGAAACATTTCCTGAAAATAAATGAACATGTTATCATATAGAGTGAAAAAGTGTGAAAAGAGGAGGTAAGGAATACGATGGTGCATATGCATATTACAGCATGGGCGTTAGGTTTAATTTTATTCTTTGTGGCGTATTCACTTTATTCGGCAGGAAGAAAAGGTAAAGGTGTACATATGGGGCTTCGCCTAATGTACATCCTCATTATTGTGACAGGCTTCATGTTGTACATGAGTATTGTGAAGACAGCAACAGGTAGCATGCACATGTGGTACGGCATGAAAATGTTAGCTGGTATTTTAGTAATTGGCGGCATGGAAATGGTTCTTGTAAAAATGAGCAAAAACAAACCAACGGGGGCGGTTTGGGGCTTATTTATTGTCGCGTTAGTAGCGGTAATTTACTTAGGACTAAAATTACCGATTGGCTGGTACGTATTCAAATAAAAGTAAAACCACCTTTTGATCTCAAATATTTGAGATCAAAAGGTGGTTTTTATTTTTATCCCGTAAACATCCGATTGGTGAGGGCTAATAATCAGTAGGGGATGCCTCCACTGATTAAAGTTTCACTTTATGTCGCATCGATATGCAACTCTTCTCCATTTACTTTCGTAAAACGGAACGTGTTTTTATTTGAGGTAGCGTGACGGACGAAATGGTGGTGCAGTGCACAAATCATCTCTTCGTTATCGAATAAAAGAATGTTTACTCCTTCGCATGCTTCCTCTTTCGGTAAGAAGGATAAATAATTATGACAATACATGCAATCATATAAAGAGTAGTGAAGGGATTGCAATGATTCAGTTAATAATGTAAAGACAGAATCAGGTAATTCCTCAAGCCATTCATTATAGCTAAGAAGTAATTTTTTTCGAATGCGTATCATTTCACCGTTTTGCAAATGGTGCTGCTCGTTTGCGATTTGTAATACATCTTGTTCGTAGAAACGGGCAGGTAGCCAATTGTTGTTATACAAAATTTCAAACCCATCTTCAGCAATATCTTCTAATAAAAAAGCTTCTTCATTTTCGTCATCAAAGAACACCCATTCATTATTTATACATTCTACATTGCCGACTGTATGAGCGCGGGGCTGGTTATATAAAATATGTTTACGTTGTATCATACATGATTTCTCCTTTATTGAAAGTAGTTATTCTTGTTATAGACAGTTCGTGCATTCTTTATAACTAGACACATCTAGACATAGGTGGGCATACAATAAAACACGTTTTACAGAGTGAAAATGCTATTCCATATGTGGATAGTAGGTTATCGTCAAGTTTGTCATTTTTTTGATCCGCACTCACAGGGTGGGGATTACTGCTCGTTTAGGAAAAGAAACAAGATGGAAGGATGATTCATATGTGCGGGATTACAGGATGGGTGGATTATAAACGCTCATTAGAAGGAGAAAGAGACGCCGTTACAAAGATGGCTGAGACGTTAGCGAAGCGGGGTCCGGATGATAATAAAGTTTGGATTAAAGGAAATGTTGCATTTGGGCATAAGCGGTTAATCGTTGTGGACCCTGAGGGCGGTAAACAGCCGATGACTTGTTTAAAAGATGAAACGAATTATGCCATTTGCTACAACGGTGAATTATATAATACAGAAGACATTCGAAAGGAGTTGTTAAGACGAGGGTATACGTTCAAAGGTCACTCTGATACGGAAGTACTATTAGCTTCTTATATTGAATGGAAAGAAGAATGTGTCGATCATTTAAACGGTATATATGCCTTTGCAGTATGGGATGAACAGAAAGAGCAAGTGTTTATTGCAAGAGATCGTTTAGGTGTAAAACCGCTATTTTATAAATATGATAGCGGACGATTATTATTTGGATCCGAGCTAAAAGCGATATTGGCGCATCCAGATGTAAAAGCGGAAGTAACGCTAGAAGGATTATCAGAAATATTTGGTCTCGGACCATCTAGAACGCCTGGTCACGGTATTTATGCTGGTATAAAAGAATTACGTCCAGGTCATGCGATGACATTTTCAAAGAATGGTTTATGTATATGGAGATATTGGAATGTTGAAAGTAAAAAGCACGAAGATTCCTTTGAGGAAACGGTAGAGAAAACGCGATTTTTATTACAAGATGCCATTACAAGGCAATTAGTTTCGGATGTACCGTTATGCACTTTTTTATCGGGCGGCGTAGATTCGAGTGCGATTACAGCAATTGCTGCAAAAGAATACGAAAGATCAGGCAAAGGGCAATTACACACATACTCTGTTGATTATGAAGATAATGACAAATACTTTAAAGCAAATGCATTTCAGCCGAATTCAGATGCACCATTTATTAATTTAATGACGGAGACATTTGAAACAATTCATCATCGATGCGTCATTTCGAATGAACAGCTGGCAGAGTATTTAACAGAAGCAGTACTCGTTCGTGATTTGCCTGGTATGGCAGACATTGATTCGTCACTATTATGGTTTTGCCGTGAAATTAAACAAGATTTTGTTGTCGGTTTATCTGGAGAATGTGCAGATGAAATATTTGGCGGGTATCCGTGGTTTTATAGAGAAGATGATTTACAATCGAGTGCATTTCCGTGGATGCGTTCTACAGAGGCACGGGAGCAACTGCTAAAAAAAGAATGGAGAAGTAAACTAAATTTACAACAATATGTACAGCAGCGTTATGAAGAATCCATTCAAGAAGTTCCTATTTTAGAGGGGGAAAGCCCACTAGAAGCAAAAAGACGACAATTATTTTATTTAAACATGGTATGGTTTATGACAACATTATTAGACAGAAAAGATCGTATGAGTATGGGAGCAAGCTTAGAAGTACGTGTTCCGTTTGCAGACCACCGACTTGTCGAATATGCGTGGAATATTCCTTGGGAAATGAAAATGTATAAAAACCGCGAAAAAGGTCTATTGCGTAAAGCGCTAGAAGGATTACTTCCAAATGATATATTGTATAGAAAGAAAAGTCCGTATCCGAAAACGCATAATCCGCACTATACAAAAGCAGTAACAGTATGGTTACAAGGTTTATTAACGGATAAAGGCTCAATTTTACACGAACTATTTGATAAGGAACAGCTGAGTGGATTGATTGAGTCGGGCGGCAGTGCATTTCAAAAACCTTGGTTCGGTCAATTAATGACTGGTCCTCAGCTTTTAGCTCATTTAGCGCAAATTCATGTGTGGTTTAAAGAGTATGGGGTAAATATTAAAGAATAGCAGAAAAGCGGCTTACATTTATGTGAGTCGCTTTTTTTATTAAATAAATTGTCAAATAAAATTCGAAATTACCTTATAAATAATACTTAATTAGAATTATTATTTTGACGTACTTATTATTGCTTGTTATAATTGGAAACAAACATTCTTGAAAAAGATTCTCATTTGCGAAATTGAGGTGTTATATAGATGGCAAAGAAAAAAATAGGTTTACTCGTAATGGCATATGGAACACCAGAGTCGTTAGATGATGTAGAGGCGTATTATACGCATATTCGTCATGGCCGTAAACCATCCGAAGAGGCGCTCCAAGATTTAATCGGGCGCTATAAATCGATTGGTGGAATTTCGCCGCTTGCAAAAATTACGAAAGAGCAAGCGCATAAATTAACAGATTCAATGAATAACATATTTAAAGGGTATGAATTTACATGTTATTTAGGTTTAAAACATATTGCTCCATTTATAGAAGATGCAGTAGAAGAAATGAAGAGAGATGGGATTGAGCAGGCAATTAGTATTGTGTTGGCGCCGCATTATTCAACTTTTAGTATTAAAGCGTATAATGACCGTGCAATTCGTCTTTCGGAGGAAATAGGTGGTCCTGTTATTGAGCCAATTGAACAATGGTACGACGAACCGAAGTTTATTTCATATTGGGCAGATCAAATAAAAGAAACATTTACAAACATTGAAGATAAAGAAAAAGCGGTCGTAATTTTTTCAGCGCATAGTTTACCAGAAAAAATTATTGCAGCAGGTGATCCTTATGTTGAGCAATTACAGCATACAGCGGACTTAATTGCAGAGGCTGCAAATATTCAAAACTATACAATCGGTTGGCAAAGTGCTGGAAACACTCCAGATCCGTGGATTGGACCTGATGTGCAAGATTTAACGAAAGATTTATATGAAGAGCATGGCTATGAATCTTTCATATATTGTCCAGTTGGTTTTGTTGCAGAGCATTTAGAAGTTTTATATGACAACGATTATGAATGCAGGGTTGTAACGGATGAAATAAATGCCGCGTATTTTAGACCGAATATGCCGAATTCACAATCTCCATTTATTGATTGCTTAGCTGCAATTGTTTCCAAAAAAATGAAGGAAATAGTTGACAAAGGTTTAGTTTTGAATAATAATTAATTTATAATAATTTTAAACAAATAATAATTACTACGAAAGAAAGAGGAGGATCCCCCTAGATGAATCCAAATAATCGCTTAACAACAAACCAAGGTGCTCCAGTTGGAGACAATCAAAATTCTCGTACAGCTGGTCGCCGTGGACCGGTATTGTTAGAAGACTATCATTTAGTAGAAAAACTTGCACACTTTGATCGTGAACGTATTCCAGAGCGTGTTGTGCATGCACGTGGTGCAGGTGCTCACGGTGTATTCGTAACGAAAAACAGCATGAAGCAATATACGAAAGCAGCATTTTTACAAAATGAAGGAACTGAAACGCCTGTATTTGTTCGTTTTTCAACGGTTATTCATGGTCAAGGTTCTCCGGAAACAGCTCGTGATCCACGTGGATTCGCTGTTAAATTTTATACAGAAGAAGGAAACTATGATATCGTAGGTAATCATTTACCAGTCTTCTTCATTCGTGATGCGATTAAATTCCCTGATATGGTACATTCTTTGAAACCAGCACCTGATACAAATATTCAAACACCAGATCGTTACTGGGATTTCATGACATTAAGTCCAGAATCTACACATATGATGACATGGGTATTTTCTGATTACGGTACACCAGCAAGCTATCGTGAAATGGAAGGTTTCGGTGTACATTCATTTAAATGGATTAATGCAGAAGGTAAAATCGTCTACATTAAATATCACTGGAAACCACAGCAAGGTGTACGTAACTTAAGTGCAAAAGAAGTGCAAGAAGTACAAGGAAAAGACTTCAACCATGCAACTCGTGACTTGTTCGATGCAATCGAAAAAGGGAATTATCCGAAGTGGGATTTACACGTACAAGTGATGCAACTAGAAGAAACGGATTCTTTAGATTTCGATCCGTTAGATCCAACGAAAGTTTGGCCAGAAGATCGTTTCCCATTAATGGAAGTAGGGACGATGACGTTAAATCGTAACCCGAAAAACTTCTTTGCGGAAGTAGAACAAGTGGCGTTCTCTCCAAGTGCAACTGTAAATGGTATTGAACCATCTGAAGATAAATTATTACAAGGTCGTTTATTCTCTTATCCAGATACACAGCGTTACCGCCTTGGTGCAAACTACTTACAAATTCCTGTAAACTGCCCGTATGCAGCTGTTCGTAATCAACAACGTGATGGTGCAATGCAAGTTAATCAAAATCCATCTACAATAAACTACGAACCGAGCCGTCATACAGAAAATCCAGTTGAAGACAAAGCTTACCGCGATTCAACTATGAAAGTAGAAGGCTACGTATCTCGTGAAAAAATTGAGAAACCAAATGATTTCAAACAAGCGGGTGAGCGTTACCGTTCATTCTCTAAAGAAGAGCAAGATAACTTAATTGCAAACTTAACAAACGACTTAAAAGACGTAAATGAGCGCACGAAATTATTAGCTGTTTGTAACTTCTTCCGTGCAGATCAAGAGTACGGTATGCGTTTAGCGCAGGCATTAAATGTTGATATTACGCAATATGTAGGAAATGCTCCGAAATAAATAGGAAAAGACGACCGAAACCTGGTCGTCTTTTTTGTTTGTAAAATTATGCCGGGGTATTTTTCATTTTCATCATGTCGGAATTTGTTGGTAAATCGATATGTTGTGTCGAAACGTCGATCTATTACAAAAATCGCTGATATATTTATGGCGATACTAGATGGGGTATAGGGCCAACAAGTATGATAAAAAGAGATGCAATCCACTATCAATAGATTGCATCTCTTTTTTAGTTCACTCGCTCAGTATACTCGTAAGCTTTCTCGCCGTGCATTGAAATATCAAGTCCCATATGTTCTTCGTGCTCATCTACCCGGACAGGGAGGAAGAAATTAATGGCTTTAATAATGGCGTACGTCATGATGATAGTAAATGCATATGTTGCTCCAATTGCTACAAGTTGTTTAAACAGTAAAGCGGTATTTCCGTAAAACAATCCGTTCGCACCATCGCCGTTTACAGTAGTAGTTGCGAATAGTCCTGTTGCAATCCCGCCCCAAGTTCCACCGATGCCGTGGCATCCGAAAGCATCGAGTGTATCGTCATATCCGAATTTTGTTTTTAAGAAGAAAACAGCGCCGAAACATAATACGCCGCCAATTGCCCCGATAAGAAGAGCGGAAAAGGGTGTAACAAATCCACAAGCTGGCGTAATAGCGACTAGACCAGAAACAACCCCGCAAGCAGCTCCCATAGCAGTCGGCTTTGATTGGAAGAACCATTCAGATAGCATCCAAGTTAGAGCGGAGGCAGCAGCGGCTATATTTGTATTAATAAATGCGGTTAAAGCTACGTCGTTTAAGGATAATGCACTCCCGACGTTAAAGCCGAACCAGCCGAACCACAGTAGCCCTGCGCCTAGCATCGTAAATGGTAAATGGTGAGGAGAAGTACCGTTTATGTTTTTTCGTTTTCCAAGGAATATAGCTAATACAAGACCGGCAACACCAGAAGTGATATGAACAACATTTCCACCAGCGAAGTCTAGTGCGCCAAGTTCTCTTAACCATCCGCCAACGCCCCATACCCAATGAGCGACAGGATTGTAAACGAGTGTTGTCCATAGAAGGATGAAAATAAGAAAGGCAGAAAATCGCATTCTTTCGGCGAATGCACCTGAAATTAGAGCGGGAGTTAAAATAGCGAACATAAGTTGGAACATCATAAATAAATTGTGAGGAATAGTAGATGAGTAGTCTGGGTTTGGTGCGTAGGTAACTCCGTTTAAACCGAACCAATCGAGATTGCCGATAAGGCCATGCCAATCTGGTCCGAATGATAAAGAATAACCAATCACAACCCATTGAATCGAAACGATAGCCATGGCGCTATAACTATGCATTGTTGTGCTTAGTACATTTTTACTACGAACCATGCCTCCGTAAAAAAGTGCTAATCCTGGTGTCATTAACATGACCATTACGGTCGTCACAAACATAAAAACCGTATCTCCTGTATTCATTTTCTCTCCTCCTGTAATGTTAGAAAAAATAACATCGATTTGTTATGTTTCATATCATATTCGAAATAGAAAGAAAAATCAACTAAAAATTCAGAAAATTTTATATTCCATGTTAGAAAATCTAACATGGAATATTTTGTGAGGAGTGAAATCAACGTATGCGCTTCGTTTGGATAATTGGTATAATATTCTTACAATTAAAAAACTTGGGGGATGCGTGTGGGAAAAATATGGACTAGGAAACTATTCATTTGTTTTTGTTTAGCTGTCGTTTTATTTGTACCAATACATACTTTCGCGGAAGAAAAAAGAGAATGGCGAGATGAAGTCGTATATTCCATTATGATTGATCGCTTCAATAATGGAGAGCCGAAAAATGACAAACGGTTAGACGTTGGTAATTTAGAAGGATATCAGGGCGGAGATATAAGGGGAATTATAAAAAGGCTAGATTACATAAAAGAAATGGGATTTACCACTGTTATGCTTTCTCCGCTATTTGAAAGTGGAAAGTACGATGGATTAGACGTACAAAATTTTCAAAAAGTAAATGAACATTACGGAACGGAAAATGATGTGAAAGAGCTTGTAACAAAAGCTCATGAAAAAGAAATGAAAGTTGTATTTCAATTTCCGTTTGGAGAAAATGAACAACAAGTAATTGATTCGATGAAATGGTGGATAAAAGAAGTTGATTTAGATGGAAGTTATGTGATGCATAGTGAGAAAAAGCCACATTCCTTTTGGATTGACGTGCAGAAAGATATGCAAGCGATAAAGAAAGATTTTCGTATTATGACAAAGGAAGATAGTGAATATAATAAAAAAATAGTAGAATCGTTTTCCAAAGCGGATGTATCGGTGAAATCGTTATATGAAGTGAGTAAAAAAGAAGGGGAATTTGTTACATTTTTAGATAATCAGGAAACAAAAAGATTTGCACGTATTGCAAAAGAAAATATGTATTACCCGCCGTCTCGTTTAAAGCTAGCGCTCACTTACTTATTCACATCACCGGGGATACCGAATTTTTATTACGGGACTGAAATTGCATTAGATGGAGGGGATGTTCCAGATAATAGAAGGTTAATGGATTTTAAATCAGATGAAAAGTTTATGCAGCACATAACGAAGCTGGGTGAACTTAGGCAAATGAGACCATCTTTACGACGTGGCACGTTTGAACTTCTATACGATAAAGATGGAATGAGTATATTAAAACGAGAGTATAAAGATGAGGTAACACTAGTAGCAATTAACAATACGAAAGAGACGCAAAAAGTTCCTCTTCATGCAAATTTGATTGGAGAAAAAAAGGAATTACGTGGCCTATTGGAAGATGAGATTATAAGAGAAGACAACGGCCAATTTTATCTCGTTTTAAAGCGAGAAGAATCAAATGTGTATAAAGTTAGTGGAGAAACAGGTGTGAATTGGTTATTTATTTCCTTAATCGTCGGTGTGAACATATTATTCATTGCATTTTTAATTGCGGTTAAAAGGAAACGGAAATGAGTAACTCCTTTCTTTAGTAGTTCGTCTGCAGTTTAAGGTGAGGTGAGATATTTGCGGAAAAAGAAGTGGTTCGCTCTATCTTTTTGTCTTCTTATCGTATTTGTAGGTTTGTATTTTTGGGACAACGGTGAAGATGGGAAATTTGTTCGGTGGGGTGATAGTATTCATTCTGTTGATACGGCAGTTCTTAAGAGGAATAATATTAAATACAAAATCGAAAACGATAAAGTGTATATTCCAGAAAAATCATTTGATAAAGCAATATATTGCTGCTCTTAAAAAAAGAAAACTCCTCTAATTAAGAGGAGTTTTCTTTTTAGCGGTAGTTAATAAATTGTACGTCGATTGGTAAGTCAGCACTACGAACGGCTGCGATTACTGCTTGTAAGTCATCGCGGCTTTTCGCTGTAACACGTACTTGATCGTCTTGTACTTGTGTTTTTACTTTTAATTTCATTTCTTTAATGATGTTGTTAATTTTTTTCGCGTTATCTTTATCGATACCTTGTTGAAGTGTTGCACGTTGGCGAACAGTGTTACCAGTCGCAGCTTCAACTTTTCCATAATCTAAGTTCTTAATTGGAACGTTACGTTTTACAAGTTTAGAAATTAAAACATCTTTTACTTGCTCTAATTTGAACTCGTCGTCAGAAGTTAAAACAAGTACTTCTTTTTCAAGTTTAATATCACTTTTACTTCCTTTAAAGTCATATCGGTTTTGGATTTCCTTTAATGCGATGTTAATTGCGTTTGTTACTTCAGGTAATTCTACTTTCGAAACGATGTCAAAAGAACTATCTTTTGCCATAGTTAGCACCTCCAAATAAATTTCTAATCTTTTTATGTACTGTACATACTAAAGTATAGCTGAAAACGAGCTGAGACTTAAGTGTTTTCATACTTATAATCATGTAACCTCATTTTATTATAGTGAATTTTGGGCAGTTGGACAAATAAAGGAAAAATCGTGTTATAATTAACTTTTGTTTGGAATGATAAAAAAGATAATTTTACCCCGCATTAACGGGCGGTAAGACTCCCGCTTTAAAATTTAACTAGAGCAAAGAAGTTAGATGGGAGATCCGCTGCCCGTAAAAGCCCGATTGGTTCAACTAATAATCAGTGGGAAGGAACAGAACCCCGCTGATTAAAGTTTCACTTTATATAGAGAAGGGAATTAAAAAATATGTATTTACAAATAGGATCGATTGAACAGGTAACTGTTTTACGCGAAACAGAAATCGGATATATGGTTGGAAACGAAGAGGAAGAAATCTTCCTACATAAAAACGAAGTAGCTGGAGAAATTGAAGAAGGCGATACGATTGATGTATTCTTATACCTTGATCACCAAAATCGTATTTCAGCAACGATGAAGGAACCGATTATTACAACATATGATTGGAATTGGGTAAAGGTTGTAGAAGTTATTCCTAGTTTAGGTGTGTTTGTTGATATTGGCGTATCAAAAGATATACTAATCCCAGCTGATGAGTTTCCAATTTATATGCCAGTATGGCCAGAAGTTGGAGACGAATTATATTGTACGTTAAAATTAACGAATCGTGATCGTCTTATCGCTCTTCCAGCGAGAGACAGTGATATGCAAGAAATCGTTGTAGAGGCAACGCCATCTATGCGTAATAAAAACGTAAATGGACGTGTATACCGTTCACTTCAAGTCGGTTCATTCGTCTTAACAGATGAACATTTCCGTGCATTTTTACATCATACAGAAAGAAAAGAACAAGTTCGTATCGGTGAACGTGTAACAGGCCGTATTATTGACGTGAAAGAAGACGGTACAATTAATATTTCACTTCTTCCTCGTAAAGAAGAAGGAATGGAAGACGATGCAGCAGTAATTTATGAATATATGGAAGAACGAGGCGGAGCAATGCCGTTTTGGGATAAGAGTTACCCAGAAGACATTAAAGAACGTTTCAATATGAGTAAAGCTGCATTTAAGCGTGCACTTGGTAAGTTGATGAAAGAAGAAAAGGTTTACCAAGAAGAAGGCTGGACATACTTTAAGAAGTAAATTGAATAAAAAGCACCACCTTATTTTTTATAAAAATAAGGTGGTGCTTTTACAAGTGTAAATGTATCTTTTAAGTCGCTATCATTTATTTTAATATTTGCCTTTTTTAATTCATCTTGTAACAATTTTTGACTGAATGTAGGATCAGCGATGCGCTCTTCTTCTAGATTTTTGCGAATAGAGTCTTTTACTTCATTGTAAGGCTTTAAATCTTTTTTATCAGTTAATTTTATAATGTGATAACCGTTCGAAGATTTAACGGGATTGCTAATTTGTCCGACCTTTAGTTTGTAGGCAGCTGTTTCGAATTCAGGCGTCATTGTACCTGATGCGAAGTATCCGAGGTCTCCGCCTTTCTCTTTTGATAGTAGATCTTGCGATTCTTGTTTTGCTAATTCTTCAAATGAGGCACCAGCGTCTAGTTTTTTCTTTATTTCTTTCGCTTCATTTTCGTCACTTACTAAAATGTGGCTCGCTTTAATATCTGGCTTATAGTGGTCTTTCACATCTTTTTCTGTAACGCTTTTCTTAACTGCTTCATTCATAGCAAGTTTGAACTTAATTTGATTTTTGAAATCAGCTTCATCTTTTAAACGGTTGTTTTCTAGTACTGTTTTGAACTGGTCTCCATATTGATTTTTCACTTTGTTTAATTCTTTATCTACATCATCGTCAGATACTTTATATTTTTTGGTGATAACGTCTTGTGCCATCATTTCGTATAACATGTCTTTTCCATAACGATCTTTTAATTGCTTTTCGAAGTCGCTCTTCGTGATGGTTGAGTCTGTTGCTGTAGCGACTGTAGTTGAGCCGTTTTTTTGTCCACAAGCAGATAGCATTAATATACTTATTAGTGCAGTAATAATGAAAATATGTTTCCCTCTCATGCTAACACCTCATCCGAATATGTTATCGCTATTGTAGAATATAGAAGTGAACATGAAGTGAATTTTTAATGTTTTTCCCTGTAAAATGTAAAAAAGTACATCAACAATTATGTTGATGTACGATGGGATCAAAGGTGATCGGTCTTTTTAGAATAAGTACGCTTACCTTGCTCTATATTTTTTTGTTCTTGCTCATTTTTTTGTGCGCGCTTTGCATTATTATCGCGTGCTTTTTTGTCGTTATCACTCGTATGTGGCATATGTATCAACTCCATTTCTAAACGTTGTACGTTTATCATTTCCTTTTTCGTAAAGACTATGTATAGCGGTGCATTCATGAATAATAAAGGTGGATTGAAAATGGATTTGAAGTTAAATTATACCGAACTTATAAAGAAGTTAATCGTTGTAATCGTCGCAGGTTTATTAAATGCAATTGGGATGAATTTATTTTTAACACCAGCGAAAGTGTACGCGAGTGGTTTTGCTGGATTGTCTCAATTATTATCGCAAATATTAGGTGATTTTTTATCCATTCATATATCTACAGGAGTGTTGTTTAGTTTATTTAATATTCCGGTCGTTATTTTAGCGTGGAAAAAGGTTGGGAAGGCTTTTACGTTTTTTAGTTTTCTTTGCGTTATATTTATGACTTTGTTTTTAGAAATTATCCCAGTTAGAGCAGTTTCGAACGACATCATATTAAATGCGATTTTTGGCGGGATTATTTCGGCAATCGGGGTAGGAATTGCGTTGAAGTGGGGGGCTTCTACAGGTGGTTTAGATATTATCGCCATGATTTTATCAAAGATTAAAGACAAGCCTGTCGGTACATATTTTTTCTTCTTTAATGCAATTATTATCATTGCTGCTGGCTATGTGTATGGATGGGAAAAAGCATTATATACTTTGGTGACTTTGTATGTGTCAACGCGAATCATCGATGCGATTCATACGCGTCATGTGAAGATTACGGCGTTAATCGTTACAAAGAATGGGGCGGATGTGCGAAAGGCGATTCATTCACGCTTAGTTAGGGGGATTACAACGATACCTGCAACAGGTGCTTATACAAATGAAAATAAAGAAATGTTAATGATTGTTATTACTCGTTATGAGTTATATGAATTAGAGAGAGTTATTAAACAAGTGGACCCAGGTGCATTTACAAATGTACTGCAAACGGTCGGGGTGTTTGGATTGTTTCGAAAAGATTAAAGAGGACCAAAGCTGGTCCTCTTTTTTTAATGCAAGTTCGTAATGTTTTGCAATTGCTCTTGCATTTCGCGTAGCTGAACCTTTTCAGCAGTTGAAGAGTTTGCATAAGCGGATTGCAAAGCGTTTTTTGCTCTATATACGAGATCTTGTTGTTCAGTGCCGCTTGAACAAGAAACGGCGCTTGCAACAGCGTCTCTAGCTTGTTGGAATAGTAAGTTCCCCATTTAAACCCCTCCAAAAGAAGAGTTACTTCTCGCTTTTTCTGCCTCAGCTAATGTACCTCTGTACGGGAATCTGGCATCATGCTTCATAATAGAATCGGCTCCTTGTTGGATAAAACGTTTTGATTTGTTCTTTTTACCCATTCGAAAAACCCCCTTTATTTAGCTGAAAACAATCGACGCGCTGATTTGTGCGTCTAATAATAGTATGAACATTTGGCTAGAAACTATAAGCAGGGAATTTTTAGATTACAGCCCAAGAACCTCTTCTAAATATAGAGCGATTCCGTCTTCTTCGTTCGTTAACGTCGTATGATTAGCGAGTGTTTTTAATTCAGGGATGGCATTTCCCATTGCAATGCCGTGACCAGCAAATTCAATCATTTCAAAGTCGTTATCTTCGTCACCGAAAGCGATAATTCGCTCTTTTGGGATGTTGTAATGAGTGGAAATCTTTTGTAATCCGACCGCTTTATTTAATCCGCTTTTCACAATCTCGATAATTGGCCAAGGTGCGCCCCATTTTCTATGGTCGATTACTTCAGCATGCATATCAGTTAAATGTTGACGAATTGCAGTGGAATGCTCGTCATGTGCGTCAATTAACAAGCAAGTTGGATGATCATTTAAAGTATTTAATAAGTCTCCTGTGAAAATCTTTGGAGAACCGAATTCGAAAATATGTTTTTTATCTTCATCAATTTCACGAACATACACATCATCCATTACTTCAGCGTATATATTTTTCACGCCAAAATCAAAGCAAGCTCGGACAATTTCTTGCGCTGTTGCTAATTCAAGAGGAGAGTGATGTGTTCCCCAGTTTGCATCAAGGGGATGATGTACGTAAGCGCCGTTAAAGTTTACGATAGGTGTGTTCAGGCCAAGTTCTTTATAGTAATCATAACTAGCACGGAATGGACGCCCTGTTGAAATAACGACAATATGTCCTTGTTCCTTTGCTTTTGCAATTGTATGTTTCGTTCGAGTGGAAATTATTTTGTTGTCTGTTAATAAAGTACCGTCTAAGTCTAAAGCGATTAAATGTTGTTTGTTCATAATTTCACCTCTTATAATAATTTTTTTGTTTTTATCTGTATTTCCGTTTTTAATATGCAGAAATAAGAGGTTAGACTGGGTGAGACCACCATAGATGGAAATTTCACTATATATCCATCTTACGTCTCAAAGTGCTGCGGTGTCTACTATTTCTCGTTGAAAATTAAGAAAAGTCAACATCTTTTTGGAAAGTTCAAACAATGTTTCTTTCATTATGTACAAATTGTGAAAAGGGTTACATTGCTCGTATGATGAGGCTTATAATGAACATGTAATCTTCTCGTATATGTTTGACTCTCCTTTGAAACTAGCCTAGAGTAGGTTGGTTTCTTTTTTTTCTACAAGTGGGAAAGAAATCCCTGCTTCCATTTGTGTCATTCATATATATGTACAAGAATGAAATGTAGTACTTGTTTCCTAAACATGACAGAAAAGCTTTCTTTTAAAATGGATATACTAATGAGGCAAAGACGTCATGGAAGGAGAATGAAAATGGGACAAAATCGCAGGTTTCGTTCTGGACAAAAAGCGCCAAATGATGGCATTTATGTAGAAATTGGTGAAACGGGAAGTATGGTGAAAGACCCACAAATGGTGAAACTAACTGCCGGTGAGAAATTCCCAGATAACACGAATCATAATCGTCAGTGGACATATAAAAGAAAACCGTAACAGAAGCCGCAATCATTATTGCGGCTTTTTTTCGTTGTGCATTATAATTTCATTTACCGCAACGTTTTGAACAGTATAATGAATGTTCCTGTTTTCTTTTTCCAATAATAAGTTTGAAAATACATAAGCAAATTTATTGTATAAAAAAGTCAGTTGGCGTATAATCAAATTAAAGGTCAAAGAAAGTCAAACTTTTGGAGGGCTGTAAAGATGGACTTAAATCAAATGACAACAAAAACACAAGAGGCGATTATGAGTGCCCAATCTTTAGCGGTATCTCATCATCACCAAGAGGTGGATACTGTTCATCTATTACTTGCATTATTAGAGGAGCAAGATGGATTAGCAGTACGTATATTTCAAAAAATGAATGTTGATATAGAAGCATTAAAGCAAGGGATAGAAAGTTTAATTAAAAAGAAACCTTCTGTAACGGGAAGCGGAGCAGAAGCTGGGAAATTGTATATAACAAGCAATCTGCAACAACTGCTTGTAAGAGCGGAGAAGGAAGCAGAAAAATTGCAAGATGATTACATTTCAGTCGAACATGTATTGCTTGCTTTTGCTGAAGAAAAAGGCGATATCAATCAATTATTTACAAGATTTCATATTACGAAAGATAATTTATTACAGTCTTTAATGACAGTTCGGGGGAATCAAAGAGTGACTAGTCAAAATCCAGAAGCAACTTATGAAGCATTAGAAAAATATGGCCGTGATTTAGTGGCAGAAGTGAGAGCGGGGAAAATTGATCCTGTAATCGGCCGGGATAGTGAAATTCGCCGTGTTATCCGCATTCTTTCACGTAAAACGAAAAATAACCCTGTTTTAATTGGTGAGCCGGGTGTTGGTAAAACAGCAATCGTTGAAGGATTAGCGCAGCGTATTGTGAAAAAGGATGTACCTGAAGGATTGAAAGATAGAACAATCTTTGCGTTAGATATGAGTGCACTTGTAGCCGGTGCGAAATTCCGCGGTGAGTTTGAAGAGCGTCTGCAAGCTGTATTAAATGAAATTAAAAAGAGTGAAGGCCGCATTTTATTATTCATTGATGAACTTCATACAATTGTTGGCGCTGGTAAAACAGAAGGTGCGATGGACGCAGGAAATATGTTGAAACCGATGCTTGCGCGTGGTGAACTGCATTGTATCGGGGCGACGACGCTCGATGAATACCGTAAATATATTGAGAAAGATCCAGCGCTAGAAAGACGTTTCCAACAAGTATTAGCAGAAGAACCGACTGTTGAAGATACCATTTCAATTTTACGTGGATTAAAAGAGCGTTTTGAAATTTATCACGGTGTAAATATTCATGACCGCGCGATTGTAGCAGCATCTGTTTTATCAGATCGATATATTTCAGATCGATTCTTACCAGATAAAGCGATTGACCTTGTTGATGAAGCATGTGCAACAATTCGTACTGAAATTGATTCTATGCCAACAGAATTAGATGAAGTAACGCGCCGCATTATGCAGTTAGAAATTGAGGAAGCAGCTCTTGGAAAAGAAACAGACCGTGGTAGCCAAGAACGTTTAAAAACGTTGCAACGTGAATTATCGGATTTAAAGGAAGTTGCAAGTGGCATGAGAGCGAAATGGGAAAAAGAAAAAGAAGATATTCACAAAGTTCGTGATTTAAGAGAACATTTAGAGCGCCTGCGCCGAGAGTTAGAAGAAGCAGAAGGGAATTACGATTTAAATAAAGCAGCTGAACTTCGTCACGGGAAGATTCCTGCGATTGAAAAAGAGTTAAAAGAAGCAGAAGAAATGGGCGCACATAATAAACAAGAAAATCGTTTATTACGTGAAGAAGTAAGTGAAGAAGAGATTGCAGATATTGTTTCACGCTGGACGGGTATTCCTGTCGCAAAACTTGTTGAAGGTGAACGCGAGAAATTATTACGTCTAGAGCAAATTTTATCAGAGCGTGTCATCGGACAAGAAGAAGCGGTAAGCCTAGTATCAGACGCAGTTCTTCGTGCTCGCGCTGGTATTAAAGATCCGAACCGCCCGATTGGTTCTTTCATCTTCTTAGGACCAACAGGTGTTGGTAAAACAGAACTTGCAAAAACGTTAGCGCAGTCTTTATTTGATAGTGAAGAGCAAATGATTCGTATCGATATGTCTGAGTACATGGAGAAACATGCCGTGTCCCGCTTAATTGGTGCACCTCCTGGATATGTAGGATATGAAGAAGGTGGTCAATTAACAGAAGCAGTAAGACGTAAACCATATTCCGTTATTTTGTTAGACGAAATTGAAAAAGCGCATCCAGAAGTATTCAACATTTTATTACAAATGTTAGACGATGGCCGCATTACAGATTCACAGGGCCGTACAGTAGACTTTAAAAACACAGTTATTATTATGACTTCAAATATTGGATCTGCTCACTTATTAGAAGGTTTAGAAGAAGATGGTTCGATTAAAGAAGAATCAAGAGAGCTTGTAATGGGACAATTAAGAGGGCATTTCCGACCAGAATTTTTAAACCGTGTCGATGAAATTATTTTATTCAAACCTCTTACAGCGAATGAAATTAAAGGTATTGTCGATAAAATTGTAAAAGAATTACAAGGTCGTTTAGCTGACCGTCACATTACAGTAGAATTAACAGACTCCGCGAAAGAATTCGTTGTAGAAGCTGGATTTGATCCGATGTACGGAGCTCGTCCATTAAAACGATATGTACAACGTCAAGTGGAAACGAAATTAGCACGAGAATTAATTGCAGGAACGATTACTGACAATAGTCACGTAGTTGTTGATGTTGAAAATAACGAGTTAGTCGTTCATGTGAAATAAAAATAAAAATAAAAATAAAAAAGAGTTCGGATAAAATCCGGACTCTTTTTTAGTGTTGTTCTACTGGCTCGTTTGGAATTGCAGCTGAAATCGCAAGTACTAATACCGCAAGAACAACTGAGAAAATAGACGCTTGGTTAAAATCGTATGTACCGCCAGTCATAGAGCCGATTACATAGCTCATCATATGTACAAGCAAGAACGACCAAATTAATGCCCAAATGAAACGCATATTTTACACCTCTATTCGTTCAATCTGTCCTTATTGTAACACAATTGAAAAAAGAATATAGAAAAATATTTGTAGATTTTTCAACGCAAATTTGCATTCTGTTCATACAGTATAAAAGAGTGGTTTTATACGTTTAGAAAATAAGGCGGGGGAAAAATGAGTATTACGGAACGTTTTTTTTACTTAGAAAAAGAACCATGTGTCATTTATTTGCCGGAGAAGCCAAATGGGTTTTCTGTTATGCTTCTTGGTGATTACAACTACTTTATTGAGAATGGTACAAGTTTATGGACACAGCATGGGGGAAGATCTTACTTTTTGCATGGTCTTATTGAAGAAGGCTACACGGTCTTTTCCTCTAATTTATATGGAAGGCATTGGGGAAACGATCAATCTGTTCGTCTCGCAAAACGTTTGTATGATGTTGTTTTGAGAAAAGAGACATTAAATGCGAAAATGCACATTATGGCCGATGGGATGGGTGCGCTTGTAGCCCTTGAGATGATGAACAAATATCCCGAGTGTATACGTTCTGTCGTTATGTTGAATCCGTGTCTAGATTTACCAGAATATGTTGAGTTTGAGAAAGAGCATAAGTTTTTTTACAAAAGATTAGTGAAAGAATTAAGTTTGGCGTATGATTCCAAAGAAGAAGAATTAGAATCAAAAATAAATAAGAAATCATTTACGCTTCTTCCGTCTTGTGTACCTGTTAAAATTTTCGTATCAACACAAGAGAAAAGAGGAAGAAAACAATTGTTACGTAAATATGAGAAAATGAGACAATTTAATCAATGCGATACTTCTGTCTTATTCCATCTGCAAGATGTGAAATATAAAATGGTTAGGCAAACGACTGATTTCTTTAAAAAATATGAAGAAGAATTGTGAAGCTCCCATATACATAAATGAGGAGCTATTTGTTTCAAGGGGAAAGGGTTGGTGGTATGGAACGCGTGCTGATTGTAGGTGCACTTACGTTTGTAGGTTATCACCTTGTGAATAAAATGATCGCAGAAGAAGTTGAAGTGTATGGTCTTGATTTTGATGAGTTCGATAGTATGACAAAAATTAATGAAGAGAAGTTATTGTTAATTGGGCGAAATGCGTTATTTACGTACTATTCTATAAGAGATGAGGATGGATGGAGATCAGTAGAGGGAGAGGATTTCGACACCATTTACTTTTGCTTGTACGAACCGAATCAGCAAAGCGGATTTCGGAATGAAAGAGTCATATTACAATATTTAAAGCGGGTTATAAAAATGTGTGAAGACCAGAAAATAAAGTTGAATTTAATTTCTTCTATTGAAGTAGGGAGCCGGGAGGAATCCGAAAATAAACGTCTATTTTTGAAAGTGGAAGAAGGATTAAAAAAAGGAAAATTACAATATAGTGTATTTCGAGTTCCTACATTATATGGACCGTGGCAACCATCTTTTATGATGTATCATCAGCTCATTTTATCGGAACTGGATGAGAAAGAGTGCCATTGCACGAGTGAGGAAAAAGGGAGCGATTTACTTTACGTTGAAGATGTATGTGAATACTTATGGGAAAATGGAACGAACGGGGACCATGTTGGTATATACAATTTACTCAGTGGTAAACCGTCGTTATGGGAAAAAGGTATGAACCTTTTACGTGCAGATGATAAAGTGAGTAAACATAGTAAAGAAGAAAGAGATGAAGCAGCCGAGGATATTTCAATTAAAAGAAATACCCCGTTAGAATACGGTTTAAATAAGCAATTGGCCCACATGAAAAAATATAAAGAGTTATACGAAGGGTAGCGCGCATGTTACACTATTGTATGTGAAAGTTTTATTGGAGAGGAAGAATAGAATATGAACGAAAAAAGCATGCAATTTTTACAAATCGCAATGAAGCATTTACCAGAAGCAAAGGCAATTTTAGATTCTAATGGAATTGCGCTTGATATGGAGAAAGCACAACCAGTGTTAGAGTTATTGATGAAAGTAATGAACGAAGCATATGAGCTTGGGAAAGCGGATAAAGAATAAAGAATAAAATCCTTCTTTTTGATGGGAGAGAGGCTCGGACCGTGAGTAGAAGCGGTTCGGGCCTTTTTATATTTTAAGCGAAATAGGGGGAGGTGTGTTTCTGTTTCTTTTACTGAAGAATAAAGAGAATAATACGCTACCTTTATGTTTTAGCTGAAATATATTCTAGACAAAAATACATTTATGTTTTAAAATTAGTACCAAGTCATAATAATTGATATAAAACGGAGGGCTGCGATGTGAACGTGGGCATTTTAGGGATCGGAAGATATGTGCCAGAAAAAGTAGTCACAAATCACGATTTAGAGAAAATAATGGATACATCCGATGAATGGATTCGTACGAGAACGGGAATTGCAGAAAGACGCATTGCCGATGATACAATAGATACTTCATATATGGCGGTAGAGGCTTCTAAGAAAGCACTTGAAGACGCTGGGATTAGTGGAGAGGATATCGATCTTATTTTAGTAGCGACAGTAACGCCAGATCGTGCTTTTCCAGCAGTGGCTTGTGTGATTCAAGAAGCAATTGGAGCGAAACATGCAGCTGCAATGGATTTAAGTGCAGCATGTGCTGGTTTTATGTACGGAATGATTACAGCGCAGCAATTTATTCAAACGGGAACTTATAAAAATATACTAGTAGTTGGTAGTGATAAGCTATCTAAAATTGTAGACTGGAATGATCGAAATACAGCAGTACTATTTGGAGACGGAGCTGGGGCTATCGTAATGGGAGCTGTTTCAGAAGGAAGAGGCGTTCTATCTTTCGAATTAGGAGCAGATGGAAGTGGCGGTAAGCATCTTTATCAAGACGAGTATGTTATGATGAATGGCAGAGAAGTCTTTAAATTTGCCGTTCGTCAGCTTGGTGATTCTTGTCTTCGTGTTTTAGATAAGGCTGGTCTTACGAAAGAGGATGTGGATTTCTTAGTACCGCATCAAGCGAACATTCGTATTATGGAATCTGCAAGAGAGAGATTGAATTTACCACAAGAAAAAATGAGTATGACAATTGAAAAGTTTGGTAATACATCAGCTTCTTCAATTCCAATTGCAATGGTAGAGGAATTGCAAAATGGACGTATTCAAGACGGTGATTTAATTATACTTGTTGGTTTCGGCGGCGGATTAACATGGGGAGCAGTCGCTCTTCGTTGGGGTAAATAAGGACTGAGAGAAAAAAGGAGTGTATTTTGTATGGAAAAAAAGAGGGTCGTAATTACAGGACTAGGAGCTGTTACACCGGTCGGTACAGATGTTGAAACAGCGTGGGAAAACATTAAAAAGGGTGTATCTGGAATCGGACGACTTACAAGAATTGATCCGGAACTATTTCCAGCAAAAGTAGCAGCAGAAATTAACGACTTTGAAGTCGAGAAATATATTGATAAAAAAGAAGCGCGCCGTATGGATCGCTTTACACAATATGCAGTAGCAGCAGCGAAAATGGCAGTTGCGGATGCGAAGCTTGAAATTACAGAAGAAAACGCACCTCGAATTGGTGTATGGATTGGTTCTGGTATTGGTGGTATGGAAACATACGAAGAACAATTTAAGATTTTTACTGAGAAAGGTCCACGCCGCGTGAGCCCATTCTTCGTACCAATGATGATTCCAGATATGGCAGCAGGTCAAGTATCGATCGCAACAGGGGCGAAGGGAATCAATACTTGTTCTGTAACAGCTTGTGCATCTGGTGCAAACTCAATTGGTGATGCATTTAAAGCGATTCAGCGCGGTGATGCTGACGCAATGATTACAGGCGGAGCAGAGGCGCCGTTAACAAGTATGGCATTCGCAGGATTCAGTTCAGCGAAAGCTTTAACATTTAATGAAGATCCAGCAACAGCTTGCCGCCCGTTCGATAAAAACCGTAGTGGTTTCGTAATGGGTGAAGGTTCAGGTATTTTAATTCTTGAAGAATTAGAGCATGCTTTAGCTCGTGGCGCTCGCATTTACGCGGAAATCGCTGGTTATGGCGCAACTGGTGATGCATTCCATATTACAATGCCTGCCCCTGGCGGTGAAGGCGGAGTACGTGCAATGCGTCAAGCTTTGGCAGATGCAGGTCTACAGCCAGAAGATATTGATTACATTAATGCGCACGGTACAAGTACAGATGCGAATGAAAAGTATGAAACGATGGCAATTAAAGAAACGTTCGGTGAGCACGCGTATAAAGTAGCAATTAGCTCAACGAAATCAATGACAGGTCACTTATTAGGAGCCGCTGGTGCTGTTGAAGCGATCTTCTCTATTAAATCAATTACAGACGGAGTAATTCCTCCGACAATTAACTATGAAACACCAGATCCAGAATGTGACTTAGATTACGTACCGAATAATGCGAGACAACAAGAAGTAAACGCAGTATTAAGTAACTCACTAGGATTCGGCGGTCACAATGCAGTATTAGTATTTAAATCGTATAAATAATAGATGAAATAAGGTGTTTTTTTCGTAACAAACTACGAAAAAACACCTTATTTATTTTTTACGTCTTTTTCTCTTTTTGCATATACATAAGAAAAAGGAGGGATAAAGATGGGGGTTGTTGAAACAGCTGAGTGGCTACATCTATATTACGGACGGCCAGAAAAACTGTGTGAAAAATTCACGAAATATATCCCGTTGCCGAAAGAAAGATTGTATCGCTTTTTAATTTCCAAAGGAATGTATCGCCCGGTCATGCGAGGAGAACAAGAAATTAAAGAGTTAGAGAAAAAGGAAATCTGGAAAGAGTTAAGTATGGAGTATGATAAATTAAAGAAATGGTTAAAAGGTCCAGATATCCCTATCTTTATTTTATTATCAGATTCCTATAACCGAACTGTACAAGAAGAATATAACGGGAAAGCGGGGCTTTCTATGCGCCACGTTATTTTCTTGTTCGTATGTGGGCGGAATTCTTTAGAGGAGTTAAAAGCATTATTGGCACATGAATATCACCATATATGCAGGTTACATCGAATTAAAACGAAAGAAACAGAGTATACCTTGCTTGATACGATGATCATGGAAGGGTTAGCTGAGCAGGCAGTAACGGAAAGGTATACAGAAAAAAATAATGCACCGTGGACGACGTACCTTTCAAAAGAAGAAGCACTTTATTATTGGAGGAACGTTGTACACGAAAGAATAACGATAAAGCGAGGAACAAGGGAGCACGACATCTTATTAAATGGTCTCCATTCTTATCCGAAAATGCTTGGTTATGCGATTGGCTTTCATATTGTAAAAGATTGTGTAGCATTGGAAGAAGATACACTATCTTTATTATCTATAGATGCGAGAGAAATATTGAGTAAAGCAAATACGTTTCATGTTCCATGAAAAAACAGGGGCTATAGCTCCTGTTTTTTTAGATACTATAGAAGAAAAAATAATAATTAGAATATATTTCCTTAAGTGGAATAAAGTTAAGCAAAAATGAACATAATGATTGGTACAAACAGTAGTGAAGTGAGGGGTAGAGAATGTTATATCTACATGATGTATGGGTAAATTGGTTTGAAGGTGAAGAAAATGGGTATAACGTTTGTCATTTTTACGAATGGCGGAAAGATGATACGATTGAACTATTAGATCAAGTGCCATTATTAAAAGTAGATTCCACATTATATCATTACATCGAGAACGAATTGTTAGAGCTTCCGCAAAAGTTATTGGAGGACGTACATCATAAGGCCTATATTCGTAAAAATCACGAACGTTTGCAACAAGAATATTGTTTTGTAGTTACAGATGGAAAAGGAATTATTGCGATTGATTCAATTGGTTACAATGTGCCAATTCGAAAAAGCAGACTTATACCTCGCCAAGAGCAGATGGTATATGAGATGGTAGAAAACGTACAAGCAGAAAAGTATGAGTTCCAAGTAGAAGAAACAGAAAAAGAGCATCATATTTTATCGCCATCTCCTTTCATTATGAATGGTTTGACTCGTAAAGAAAGACAGTTAAAACAATTATTATTTATGGCGTTAGATCAATTACATACAACGAAAAATACAGCTGAAATTCGTTATTGGTACACAGAGTGGGATCCATCAGCATATGGAACGGTCCAACATATGGAATTTGAGGATATTTGGGCTAGATTATATGATGAAGCGAAATCAGGCTGGTCTGAGAAGCATGAGCAATTATGCGAGCGCCTTGTAAAAGGACAGCCATTTTTTGAAAAGTTATGGGAAATGGAAAATGAGCAGAAGGTAAATTAAAAAAACCGCCAATTGGCGGTTTTTTTATGGAAGCGGCAAGCTCTTCGTGTCTAAGCACCTTAGCCAGTCAGAGCTGAACGAGCCGCCTCCGCTTTATATGAAATCCAGCTCCGGCTCCTAGCCCTTCACGTCTAAGAACCTTCCCCACGAGAAGGTAAAAAGCACCTTCTGTGGGAAAGAACCTTAGCCGTCAGGGCAAAACAGTCGCCTTCGCTTTATATCGAAATCCAGCTCCAGCAGCAAGAATATTCGGTGGCTTCGCGCCTTTCTGCGAGGCAAAAAGCGCCTCTACGTCAGGAGCTCCATCCCCCTCGCATTCTAAGCGAGCCGCCTCCGCTTTATATGTTACCTACGTTTTCTACTTAATCCCATTGCGTTTTCTACTTTGCGTAGTTGTTTGAATGCGACGCGGTTTGCTTTTTCGGCACCTTTGTCTAGAATTTCGTCTAGTTCTGGTGAGTTGATTAGTTCGTTATATTTGTCTTGGATTGGGCGAATTGCTTCTACGACTACTTGAGCTAGGTCGCCTTTGAAGTCGCCGTATCCTTTTCCTTCGTACATTGCTTCTATTTCTTCAACTGTTTTTCCTGAGAATGAAGAGTAAATTGTTAATAAGTTAGAGATACCAGGTTTGTTTTCTTTATCAAATTTCACGATACCTTCAGAATCAGTTACGGCACTTTTAATTTTCTTTTCGATTGTTTTTGGTTCATCAAGCATGCTGATCATTGATTTTGGATTTGGATCAGATTTACTCATTTTTTTCGTTGGCTCTGTTAATGACATAACGCGAGCTCCTACTTTTGGAATGCGAATTTCAGGCATTGTGAAGATTTCACGGTAACGTTTGTTGAAACGCTCTGCTAAGTCGCGTGTTAATTCGATATGTTGCTTTTGGTCGTCACCAACTGGTACGATTTCTGTGTTATAAAGTAAAATATCAGCAGCCATTAATGGTGGATACGTAAGTAATCCAGCTGGAACTGAATCTCTACCTGATGCTTTATCTTTATATTGCGTCATACGCTCTAATTCTCCAACGTAAGCAACAGATTGCATGATCCAGCCTAGCTGAGCGTGTGCTGGTACTTCTGACTGTACAAATAAAGTAGCTTTTTCAGGATCGATGCCGCATGCTACATAAAGTGCAGCAAGACTGCGGATGTTTTTACGAAGTTGTACGGGATCTTGAGGTACTGTAATAGCATGTTGGTTTACAATACAGAAATAACAGTCGTGTTCGTTTTGAAGCTCTGTAAATTGCTTCATAGCTCCTAAATAGTTTCCAAGTGTAATCGTTCCACTCGGCTGAATACCAGAAAAGATAACTGACATAAGTAATTCCTCCTAAAATTGAATGCGTGATAGGGAAGAGAAGGCAAACAAAAAAGCCCATTCATCCCAAAAATGATAGGGACGAATGGACCGCGGTACCACCCTAATTATTTCACTACTGTGAAATCTCTCTAATCCATAATAACGTTTGGATATAACGCCAAAGCCTACTACTTTCGGTTCGGTTTGGTGCTCAAAAGCCCATTCCACATTGTACAATTACTTGTTCACACCAACCACAAGCTCTCTGAAATTGCCTCAATATGTACTCCTCTTCATCATCGCATACATATAAATTTATTTATTGTGACTTGAGCTCTTTTAATATGAAAGAACTAAAGTTTTATAACAAAATGTTTTGCTGATAATTATATCATATGGGATAGTGTTTGCAAACTACATCAAAATAGTAAAGCTAATGAGAGTCGAGAACACCCCAAGTACGATACCTGTAATACATATAGGATATGTCCATTTGAATGAATATGTTTTATAAATACGTTCTTTCTTATTAATAGGTTCCTCTGCTTCTTCAATTAAAGAGTCTATTTTTTTGTTCGTACCAAATACTTTTTGGAAGGCGTAAAGAGTTACATTAAAAAATCCATTTTGAAATATGTATAAAAAACCACCAACCAGAATAAAAAATAGCGCGATATAAAACGAGATATTGACAAAGTTCAACAAAAATTGAGATGAAATGAGGAATGCGCCAATACTAGAAGCAATTATCGCTATGAAAATTAGTATACAAGTATGAAAAAAAACTTTATTCAAAATATTCCCCTCCGTCAAAATATTACTAGAATTATTATACTATAAAAGCTATAATAAGTACTAGAAATAATTTTTTGAAAATTATACGCAATTAAAGGTCTGATTTCAAGATGATGGTAGCAATGTTAACGTATACCTTTACAGAAAAATAAAAATATAAACATTTTATTAAAAATTTTAACAAAAAAACAAAAAACTATATTCACAATCGTCGTATTATATGTATAATGAAAATTGTAGAAACTTGGAGATTATTCTTTCAATTCTACTTTTTAACAAGTGAGGGTACAGGAAGTGCAATTAGGGGAGGCAACACAACATGAAGAAAAAGATACCGTTATTACTTGCATCAACTTTAACTGCAAGTATGTTGCTTGGCGCGTGTAGCTACCAAAAAGATGACGCAAAAGCAAAAGGGAAAGAGAACGCTACTAGTAGTAGTAACGGAAAACAGATTCTTAATTTAACAGAGTTATCTGAAATTCCGTCAATGGATGCATCATTAGCATCTGATTCTTCATCTTCTACAGCTTTAAATAATACGATGGAAGGCTTGTATCGTACGGGCAAAGATCAAAAGAGAATGCCTGGAGTTGCTGAAGATGTTGAAAAGCTAGACGATGGGAAGAAATACATATTTAAATTAAGAAAAGATGCGAAATGGTCGAATGGGGAACCTGTAACAGCTAAAGACTTTGTGTATTCATGGAAAAGAGCAGTAAATCCAGATACAAAAGCGACGTATTCGTACATTATGTTTGATATTAAAAATGCAGAGAAGATTCATAAAAAAGAATTACCTGCTGACCAATTAGGTGTAAAAGCGATTGATGATTATACATTAGAAGTGGAATTAGACAACCCTGTTCCTTACTTTATTGATTTAACAGTTTATCCAGTGTTTTACCCACTAAATGAAAACTTTGTAAAAGCACAAGGTGATAAGTTCGGTTTAGAGGCAAATACAACACTATATAACGGGCCATTCGTAATGAGTGATTGGAAACATGAACAAAGTTTCCAATTCAAGAAGAACCCTTCGTATTGGGATAATAAAACGGTTAAAATCGAAGAGATCAATTTTAATATTGTAAAAAATACAGCAACTGATGTAAATTTATATGAGACAAACGCGATTGATCGTGCGGCTTTAACGTCGGAATTTGTTGATAAATTTAGACAGAGTCCAGAGTTCCAAACAAGAAAAGAAGCAGGGGTTGCTTACTTAAGATTTAATCAAAGTAATCAGTACTTAAGTAATAAAAACTTAAGAAAAGCAATTTCAATGTCATTTGACCGTGATAACATTGCAAAAGTTATTTTAAATAACGGTGCAATTGGAGCTTACGGATTTGTTGGAAAAGATTTCGCTGAAGGTCCGAATAAAAAAGATTTCCGAGCTGAAAACGGAAAGTTAGTTGAAACAAATCCAAAAGAAGCGAAGAAGCTTTGGGAAACAGCGAAGAAAGAGCTTGGCACTGATAAAATTGAACTAGAATTCTTAAACTTTGATAATGAAGATGCTAAAAAAGTTGGCGAATTCTTAAAAGGTGAGATGGAAAAGAACTTACCTGGTTTAACGATTAAAATGAAACAGCAGCCATTCGCACAAAAAAATAAATTAGAAGATTCTCAGCAATATGATATTGCGTTTGGTATTTGGGGACCAGATTTCCCAGATCCAATCTCATATTTAGATATGTTTGTTACGAATGGTTCTCAAAATAAAACAGGATATGCTAATCCGAAATATGATGAGTTAATTCTAAAAGCTAAAACAGATACAAAAGATTTACAAGCTCGCTGGAACAACCTTTTAGAAGTAGAGAAAATGCTAATTAAAGAGGATGCGGTTATCGCTCCAATCTTCCAAAAAGGTTCAGCGTATGTAGTAAAAGGTGCTGTAAAAGATATTATCCCAATCAACTATGGTGGTAAATTAACTTACAAATGGGCATCTGTTGAATAAAAATAATCTTTTTTTCCATCGTTTACAAGGGTATATGCCTATGATGGGCATATGCTCTTATTTTAAAAAAATAAAAGTAAGAATATTTTAAACTATCTTATTGCTTTTGAGAAAAACGGGGAGGTGCTTGACTATGGGACGTTATGTATTAAAACGTTTCGTGTACATGGCTTTGACATTATTTTTAATTACTACACTGACTTTCTTTTTGATGAAATTACTTCCGGGTTCTCCGCTTAAAAACCAGGAGAAGCTATCACCGGCACAAAAAGAAATCATTCTTGAAAAATACGGATTGAATGATCCAGTACCAGTTCAATATGCACGTTACTTAGGTAACTTAGCAAAAGGTGATTTAGGGGTATCATTCCAATATGATAACCGCCCAGTAACAGACATGATTGTGGATCGCATTGGACCATCCGCACAACTTGGTTTACAAGCGATCATATTAGGAACATTTATCGGATTAATTTTAGGTATTGTTGCCGCACTTCGTAATAATACGTGGGTGGATTATAGTGCAACAGTTATTTCGGTACTCGGAATGTCGGTACCATCATTCGTATTCGCCGCATTACTGCAATATTTCGTAGGGGTAAAACTTGGCTGGTTCCCAGTAGCCTTCTGGAAAGGACCAGAGTTTACTGTAATGCCTACAATTGCATTATCGATGGGAGTTATCGCAACAATCGCACGTTTCTCTCGCGCAGAATTAATTGAAGTTATGCAGTCTGACTATATTTTAACAGCGAAAGCAAAAGGGATTAGCCAAGGCGTTATCATTGTAAAACACGCACTTCGTAACGCGTTAATTCCAGTTGTAACAATCTTAGGACCAATGGTTGCTGCATTAATTACAGGAACACTTGTTATCGAGCAAATTTATGCTGTACCAGGACTTGGGGAACAATTCGTTAAATCGATTACTTTAAATGACTATACAGTTATTATGGGAACTACGATTTTCTATAGCGCAATCTTCATTTTAGTTATTTTCATTGTCGATATTTTATACGGAATTATTGATCCTCGTATTCGTTTAGCGGGAGGGAAAAAATGATGAAAGATGTACAAAAATTATCTCCAGATCTATTTCAACAAGCAAATCAAAATAATGTTGATAATGAAGTCATTGCCCGTCCAAGCTTAACGTTTTGGCAAGATGTAAGAAGACGTTTGTTCCAACATAAAGGTGCGATGCTTGGTCTTGTATTACTAGTTATCATCACACTATTAGCGATTTTTGGACCTGTGGTAAGTAAACACTCGTATAAAGAGCAAGATTTAGGTCGTGCGAAATTACCACCGAAAATTCCAGTTATTGAAAATGTTCATTGGTTACCATTTGACGGTACAGATCAATATGGTGTTGACCAATATGCAAAACGTGATATTAAAGAGTACTTCTGGTTTGGTACAGATGATCTTGGCCGCGACTTATGGACAAGAACATGGGAAGGTACACGCGTATCATTATATATCGCTCTTTTAGCAGCAGCAATTGACTTAGTAATTGGGGTTGCATACGGAGGAGTTTCAGCATTCTATGGCGGTAGAGTAGATAATATTATGCAACGTATTATGGAGATTATTAACGGTATTCCATACTTAATCATCGTTATTTTAATGGTAATCATTATGGGATCTGGTATTTGGTCGATTACACTCGCAATGGCAATTACAGGTTGGATAGGGATGTCGCGGATTGTTCGTGGACAAATCTTAAAGTTAAAAAACCAAGAGTATGTATTAGCATCTCGTACATTAGGTGCTACGAACACGCAATTAATTGTAAAACACTTAATTCCAAACGTAATGGGACCTATTATCGTAATGACAATGTTTACAATTCCATCAGCGGTGTTTGGTGAAGCATTCTTAAGTTTCATCGGTTTAGGAATTCAACCACCATTCGCATCACTTGGTTCTCTTGTAAACGATGGATATAAGTCAATTCAAACGTATCCACACATGATGTTCATCCCTGCGGTTGTCATCAGTATGTTAATTTTAGCATTTAACTTAATGGCAGATGGATTACGCGATGCGTTAGATCCAAAAATGCGTAAGTAAACGAGGAGGGAGAAGTAAAAATGAAAACATTGTTAGAGGTAAAAGATTTACAAGTCTCCTTTGATACACATGCAGGTGAAGTACAAGCAGTGCGCGGAGTTACTTTTGATTTGAAAAAAGGGGAAACATTAGCGATTGTAGGAGAGTCTGGTTCTGGGAAATCAGTTACTTCTAAAGCGCTAATGGGATTAATCCCGAATCCTCCAGGACGTATTAAAAATGGAGAGATTGTATTTGATGGTCGTGATTTAACGAAATTAACGGAAAAAGAAATGCAGCAAGTACGTGGTAAAGATATCGCGATGATTTTCCAAGATCCTATGACATCATTAAATCCAACAATGACAATTGGGAATCAAATTATGGAAGGTCTTATTAAACACCAAGGGATGAGTAGAGCTGATGCACGGAAAGTTGCGTTAGAATTAATTGACCTTGTAGGTATTCCAAATCCAGAAGCGCGTTTAAAACAATATCCTCACCAATTCTCAGGTGGTATGAGACAGCGTGTAGTTATTGCGATGGCGTTAGCTTGTAACCCGAAATTATTAATTGCCGATGAGCCGACAACAGCGCTAGACGTTACAATTCAGGCGCAAATTTTAGAGCTTATGAAAGACATTCAGCAAAAGACAGAAGCAGCAATCATTTTCATTACGCATGACTTAGGTGTAGTAGCAAACGTTGCTGACCGAGTTGCGGTTATGTACGCTGGTAAAGTTGTTGAAATTGGAACTGTAGATGAAATTTTCTACAATCCGAAACATCCATACACTTGGGGTTTAATCGCATCTATGCCAAGCTTAGATGGATCAGAGGAAGAATTATACGCAATCCCTGGAACGCCTCCAGATTTATTAAAACCGCCAAAGGGAGATGCTTTTGCACCACGTAACCCACAGGCGCTGAAAATTGATTTTGAAATGGAACCACCTTTATTTAAAGTAAGTGATACACACTATGCGGCAACTTGGTTACTTCATGAGCAAGCTCCAGAAGTGAAACCGCCGGCAGTCGTTGAAAAACGCATTCTTCAAATGAAAGCAGGTGAACAACATGACTAAACAACGTGAGAAATTAATTGAAGTGAAAAATGTACAACAACACTTTAACGTAAGTGGTGGTGTTGTCAAAGCGGTTAATGATATTTCATTTGACATTTATCGCGGTGAAACATTTGGACTTGTAGGAGAATCTGGTTGTGGTAAATCAACAACTGGAAGAACGATCATTCGTTTATATGATGCAACTGCTGGTGAAGTGTTGTTCGATGGTGAAAATGTACATGGTAAAAAATCACGTGCAGAACTGAAGAAGTTCAACCGTAAAATGCAAATGATTTTCCAAGATCCATATGCATCATTAAATCCTCGTATGACAGTAGGGGATATTATTGCAGAAGGTATTGATATTCATGGACTAGCAAAAAATAAAAAAGAGCGTATGGACCGTGTTCACGAACTATTAAACACAGTTGGTTTAAATAAAGAACACGCAAACCGTTTCCCGCACGAATTCTCAGGTGGACAACGCCAACGTATCGGTATCGCTCGTGCACTTGCTGTAGAACCTGAATTTATCATTGCCGATGAGCCAATCTCAGCACTTGACGTATCAATCCAGGCGCAAGTTGTAAACTTACTGAAAAAGCTACAAAAAGAAAAAGGTTTAACATACTTATTCATTGCCCATGATTTATCAATGGTAAAATACATTAGTGACCGCATCGGTGTAATGTACCGTGGTCAAATCGTTGAGTTAACAACAAGTGATGAGTTATATGCGAATCCAATTCATCCATATACAAAATCACTACTATCAGCAATTCCGCTTCCAGATCCAGATTATGAGCGCAATCGTAAACGTATCGTATACGATCCATCTCAACATGATTATGGTAGTGAAGCACCAACAATGCGCGAAATTCGCCCAGGACATTTCGTATTATGTTCTGAAGCAGAGTATAAGAAATATAAAGAAATCTATCAATAATAGAAAGAGCCATTCTTCTGTCAGGGAAGAATGGCTCTTTCTATTATTTAAAGAATCTCCAATATAAATTTCATTTACAAGTGAATGCCTCTCGATCAAAGGAGTGCTATTGCGCCTGAACAGAAACACTCTCATCTTGCTCTTCTGGTTTCACAAGGGCATAACTTTCCCACGCTCTACTTCTCCAGCGGAAGAACATAATAATGGCACGGGTCCATTCATCGATAGCGATCGCTAGCCAAATACCAACTAGCCCCATGTCTAAATGGAAGACGAAGAAATATCCGAGCGGTAAACTCATTAATACCATAGAGAATGCACCGATTAAAACAGGATATTTTGCATCACCAGCTGCACGAAGTGAGTTAATGATGACGATGTTCATCGTACGTCCTGTTTCCAGTAGTATACTTAGTAAAAGAACTGACGCACCTAATGAAATAATGTGCGGATTATCTGTAAACAGTCCCATTAACTGTGTGCGGAATGAAATAACGAGGATGACCATACATAAAGTTACGCCAATTGCCCACCTTACGCTTTTCCATACGCGGTCATATGCTTCATCTTTTTCGCCGCCACCAACAAGGCGGCCGATAATAATTGCAGTTCCCATACCGATCGCAATTGCGAATAAATAAGTGAACATCGAGATGTTAGTAGCATATTGTCTAGCTGCTAATGATTCCGTTCCTAAGTATGTTGCATAATATAGGAAGACAATTTGGCAAGCTTGATACATAACTTGTTCGAATGCCGATGGAATGCCGATTTTTAAAATTTTTCCGACGTATTCTTTTGATAAGGTGAAGTAATATTGTAATTTCACACGGTATTCCATAACGCGGTATAGTAACCAGAAGAAAACAATAAGTGCGATAAGTCGACTGACAGCAGAAGAAATGGCTGCCCCTTGCACACCTAGCTCTGGGAAACCGAATTTCCCGAAAATGAGTACGTAGTTTCCTGCAATATGAATAATATTCATCCCAAGTGAAATAAACATCGCTTGCTTTGTGAAACCGTGTACGCGGATAATTGCAGCTAATGAGTTAATAATAGCTTGAAGGAAGATAGCTCCCCCTACGATAGATAAATAGTTTTGCGCATACGTTAATACGTCGCCTTGTAAGTTCATTGCCATCATCATATGTTTTGAAAATAAAAGAAAACCAGCACTTATAACGAGCCCGACTACTAAATTTAATGTAACGGCTAATGCTGATATTTTAGATGCCTCCATAAAACGTTTGGAACCGAGGTATTGAGATACAACGATAGCTGCGCCGTTCCCGATGACTTCTAGTACCAAAATAGCGATATGGAGATATTGATTTGCTGCACCAACCCCAGATACAGCATCGTCTGATAATGCACTTAACATGAAAGTATCAGCGATCCCCATCAACATAAAAAGAAAAACTTCTAGAAAAATAGGCCATGTTAATAAGAATAAACTTAATTTCTCAGTCGGCCTGTTTTTTGAGTGAGTTGCTGTCATGTCCGTCCCCTCTTTACCGATATCTATTTTTAGCAAGGTGTATCGTAACATACTTTCTTATCCTTTGCACTCATTTTAACCTACATATTTTTAATATGAAGGGAGCGCTATTTTATGTTAAAAAGTGAAGGATAATTATACGGAAAATATAATGAGATATAAAATTTGTTTTTCTCTGATAATTTAGAAAAATATAAAAATTAGTATTTTTTGCACTTTAGCACGGATAAACGGTAATATGAAACGTTTACAAAGAGTTATTTTTTGACAGAAAATTTTAATAAAATAGAAATATAAATATACAAAAAATATATTTGTGTGTATAATATGAATTGTTAGAACATATATATATTTCTTTTTGTTTGAAAATGAAAGGGCTAACATTTTTTTGGAGGGTGGAAATATGAAAAAAAAGATGCCGGTTTTTGTATTATCAACGGTAGCAATGAGCATGATTTTAGGGGCATGTAGTTATGACAAGGAAGAGCCGCAAGCGAACGCAAAAGGGGATAGCGGGAAGAGCGGTACAAAGCAAGTTATAAACTTAGTTGAAACACAAGAAATTCCAACGATGGATCCAGCTTTATCAGCTGATGCGGTTTCTTCAAAAGTAATGAACAATACAATGGAAGGTTTATATCGTCTTGGAAAAGATGATAAGCTAGTTCCAGGTGTAGCGAAAGAATTCCAAAAATCCGAAGATGGTAAAAAATATACATTTAAATTACGTGAAGATGCAAAATGGTCAAATGGTGAACCTGTAACTGCGAAAGATTTCGTATATGCATGGCAAAGAGCAATTAATCCAGATACAGCAGCGAAATCAGCATACATTATGTATGACATAAAAAATGCAGAGAAAATTAACAAAAAAGAGATGAGTCCAGATCAATTAGGCGTAAAAGCAATTGATGATCATACATTAGAAGTGGAATTAGACAACTCGATTCCGTATCTTGTAGATTTAATGGTCTATCCAATCTTCTATCCTGTGAATGAAAAGTTTGTGAAAGAGCAAGGTACGAAGTTTGGTTTGGAAGCAAATACAACGCTTTATAATGGACCATTTACATTAAGTGATTGGCAACATGAACGTAGCTTTAAAATGACAAAGAGTTCATCTTATTGGGACAATAAAGAAGTGAAACTTGAAGAAGTAAACTTTAATATTGTAAAAGATACAGCTACGCCAATTAATTTATATGAAACAAACGCAATCGACCGAGCGACGTTATTAGCGGAATTCATCGATAAATATAAAGGCAAACCTGATTTCAAAACAGTAGAAGATACATCTGTATTCTTCCTTCGTTTAAATCAGAAAGATCCAGCTTTAGCAAATAAAAATATTCGTAAAGCGATTTCACTTGCTTTTGACCGTAAACCATTCGTTGATACACTATTAAATAACGGTTCTAAGCCAGCAACGGGATTAATTCCTGATAACTTCATTAAAGGACCGGATAAAAAGGATTTCCGTGCTGAAAATGGGGATATTGTAAAACCAAATGTGAAAGAAGCGAAAAAATATTGGGAAGCTGGTAAGAAAGAGCTTGGCAAAAATGAAATCGAATTAGAATTATTAAATGAAGATGTTGAATTATCGAAGAAAACTGGTGAATATTTAAAAGGTGAGCTAGAAAAGAATTTACCAGGTTTAACAGTGAAAATTAAACAACAACCATTCGCACAAAAACTAAAATTAGAAGATGCGGGCGATTATGTAATGTCATTCTCTGGATGGAGTGCAGACTTCCCAGATCCAGTTACATATCTTGATATGTTTGTAACTGATGGATCACAAAATAAAATGAAGTACTCTAATCCGAAATATGATGAAATTATTATGAAAGCGAAAAAAGATGGTAGCGATGTAAATGCTCGTTGGAAAAACTTACTTGAAGCAGAAAAAATGTTACTTGATGACGCTGCGATTGTTCCAGTATATCAACGTGGTAGAGCGTATTTACAAAGAGAAACAATTAAAGATATGTACAACCATAAATATGGTGGCGATGTAAGTTTCAAATGGGCATCAGTAGGAAAATAACAAAAAAGCAGGTGATTACCTGCTTTTTTTTAATACGTGCGTTTTTTATAAATACCTTTTCCACCAACTTGGTTCCAGCCAGATTGTACATCCAAACTTTTGTTAACAAACTTCATTTTTTCTTTTCCGCCAAAGAGTTTTTCTCCGATGCTATTTGTAATGACTCCAATCAATGCTGTTATTCCGATGATGAGGGCAGCGACAGTGGCAAAATCAATAAAAAAAGCAATCATTTTCAAAATCCCCCTTTGCCTGTCTGTATTTTTATTGTATGAGATAAAGAGAGAAAAAGAAAGAAATGTCAGAAAAATATTTAAATCGCTTTAGAAATCATCTAGACAGGGGGAAGGATATTTGTTAGAATGAGAACAAATGTTCCTTTTGTTTTTACCTGTATGTCTTACATTTTTTAATTGAATTATCAGGAAAAAGTAAGAAAACGTTCTCTTGTTCATAGGAAAGAGTATGGGAATATAACTATATATCATATGAAAAATCTATGAAAAGTGAGTGTTAAAAAGGGTTGAATGTCGTTGTTAAAGGACAGTTTAAGTGAGTGTAATCATGTTACATAGCAGTGAAATACACGGAAGAGTTTTCTCAACTAACAGGAAATTTACTGTATATTTCTTGTAAAATCTATTGTATAATGATTATAGAAGTTACTTATTAAAAGTAATTGTTGTTTATTAAAAGTTGTTGCTTACATGAAATGCGATTTTTGCACTTTTCAATAAGACAAGTTATCGCGAAAAATTGCTGAAGTTAGAAATTTAAACTGTGATTAGTACAGAATTTGTACTCTTTAAGGAGAGTGAGCTTTGTATGGTAACATTATATAGTTCTCCAAGCTGTACGTCTTGTAGAAAGGCGAAATTATGGCTAGAGGAAAATCATATTCCTTATACAGAACGTAATATTTTCTCAGATCCATTAACGATTGAGGAAATTAAAGAGATTTTACGTATGACAGAAAGCGGAACGGATGAGATTATTTCTACTCGTTCGAAAGTTTTCCAAGAATTAAATGTAAACTTAGAGTCTTTACCACTTCAAGATTTATATAAGATGATTCGTGACTATCCAGGAATTTTACGTCGTCCAATTATGATCGACGAAAAACGTCTTCAAGTAGGTTACAACGAAGACGAAATCCGCCGTTTCTTACCACGTACAGTAAGAACGTTCCAATTACGTGAAGCACAGCGTCTTGTAAATTAATTATAATAATATGAAAACCTTCTACCTATTATATAGTAGAAGGTTTTTTTTAATGTTTCACATTCCGTAATCGAACTTGTTGAACGATAATACCGATGCATAGAACAGTGAAAATGAATAAGTAAGGAATGCCCGTAGTGAAACTTGGATTGTTATGAAAGAAAGTTGCAAGTCTATCTTCGTGTGTAACCATTTTTCCTGCTGTATAGGAAAGAATTGCTGCGCCGCAATAAATGAGGAGTGGAAAGCGTTCCATAAGTATTAAAATAAGTTTGCTGCCCCAAATAATGATCGGTATAGAAATTAACAAGCCGATTATGACGAGTAAAAACCTCCCGTGAGCTGCACCTGCAATGGCGATAACATTATCAAACCCCATAACGAGATCCGCGAATACAATTGTACGCACAGCTTGGAATAAAGTTGTTTTTCCTTGAATAGAAGAAAGGTCGTTGCTATTATCAGTTAATAAATTGACTGCAATTAATGTAAGTAAGATACCGCCAGTAAGCTGTAGAAATGGAATGTCGAGTAAGTAGACAGCTAGTATGGTAAGGAGAATTCGTAGTACAATTGCTAAAATAGTACCGATTAAAATGGCTTTATTTCGTTTAGGTTCAGGTAAATTTCGGCTAGCTAATGCGATGACAATTGCGTTATCACCACCTAATACAACATCGATACCGACAATCATTAGTACAGATGTTAAAAACTCTAAGTCCATTCGTCTGCCTCCATTTATGATGTTTTAATAAGCGAACTATATGTATGTGATGAAGAAAGTTTCCTGTATCTTGGGGACTAAAAAATCTTCTGTAATAGAAGTTTCACTTTATTACAGTGTACGGGGGAATGTGGAAATGTATGTCCAAATTTTTTGTGAGTAAGAAATCGCTATAATGATATATTTGTGTAGATGATCAAATGAAGATAGGCATATAACTATTTTTGTAAAATAAATCGATTTTATTTCCATTCTGGAGAATCTTATCATAAAATGAGAGTACAAGAATCTATTGATTTGTCATATGAGTGGGGAATCCCTTCATAACAATTCTAAGCAGGAAGGGAGAGTTGTATTTTGGAAATTGAAAGAATTAATGACCATACAATGAAATTTTTTATTACGTACGTTGATATAGAGGACAGAGGATTTAATCGTGAAGAAATTTGGTATGACCGCGAACGAAGTGAAGAGCTCTTTTGGGAGATGATGGACGAAGCTCGTGATCATGACGATTTCTTTATTGATGGACCGCTATGGATCCAAGTGCAAGCAGTCGATAAAGGGATTGAAGTACTTGTAACGAAAGCAGAGCTGTCAAAGGATGGACAAAAGCTGGAACTGCCAATAGGTGTAGATAAAATTATAGACATTCCTCTAGATGAAGGAATCGAATCATTATTCCAGCAAGAATTAGTGGAAGAGGTAGAGGAACAAGCAGGAACAAACTTTAATGAAGATGGTACGTTTGGCTTTTTAATTAAGTTTAATGATTTTGAAGATGTTATTTCATTAAGTCATCGTCTTATCTTTGAGGATATAAAAGATGAGCTGTATTCGTTTGAGGACCGCTATTATGTATATGTGGAATTCGATGAAGTGCTACATGATGAAGAGGAAATTGATCGTATTTTAAGTATTATTTTAGAATATGGAGAAGAATCTACTTTAACAATTCATCGTGTAGGTGAGTATGGGAAACAAATTGTGAAAGAGCATGCGCTTGAAACAATTCGCAATAATTTTCCTGCTAAAACGTAGGCCGATTTCTGTAGTATGAAATCGGCTTTTTATATGAAGAATAGGAAAGCTTTCTTAGTAAGGAGGTAAGAGATGAAAAATACGTTAAAGTTGATTTTCTTTGTTTTACTATTGTTCGCATTATTTGTTTCGTTACGTATGTTTATTGATGTAGCATTTTATTCGGATGTAATTGGGATAAAAGATGTTTCAATTTTAGGTATTATTAGTATTTTATTTACGGTATCTGCATTTTTAATTGGCTGCGTTATTTTCTTAGAGAACCGTCATCCGTCTAAAACACTTACATGGCTCATTGTGTTAGGTATTTTTCCGGTATTTGGATTCTTCGCTTATTTATTATTTGGACAGAACTTTCGGAGAAAAAGAATGTTCCAGAAGAAGGCGTTACTTGATGAACAGGCGTTTTTACAATACAAGGGACATGAAGATTATGAAGAGCGAATTTTGCGTGATCATAAGCATCAAGAGTTGTTATTTCGTTTAGCGGATCGACTAGGTGCTTTAAATATTTCATTCCAAACTGAAACGAGAACATTAACAAATGGAGATGAAACGTTTCAGGCTATTTTAGACGGATTGAAACGAGCGAAACATCATATTCATATGGAATATTACATTGTACGTGATGATAAGCTAGGAACAGAAATTAAAGATATTTTAATACAGAAATCCAAAGAAGGCGTTGTCGTTCGTTTTTTATATGATGCGGTTGGAAGTTTTAAGTTATCGAAATCGTATATTGAAGAATTAAACGATGCGGGTGTAGAAATGATTCCTTTCTTTCCTGTGCGCTTTCCGATTTTAAACGATAAAATTAATTATCGAAACCACCGGAAAATCGTTATTATTGATGGAAATGAAGGGTTTGTAGGTGGACTGAATATTGGTGATGAATATTTAGGGAAGGATAAATATTTCGGTTTTTGGCGAGATACGCACCTATATTTACGTGGTGAAGCTGTTCAAAGCTTACAACTTATTTTCCTTCAAGATTGGTTTTATATGACTGGTGAGGCTGTGTTAGCCCCTGAATATTTACAAGCGACAGCAGTAGAAGGGGAAAACTGGGGAGGAGTGCAACTCGTTGCAGGCGGACCAGATAATAAATGGGAAACGATTAAACATTTGTATTTTGCAATGATTGCTTCTGCTCGGAAATCCATTTGGATTGCAACGCCGTATTTCATTCCGGATGATGATATTTTATCAGCATTAAAGGTAGCGGCACTTGCTGGTATCGACGTTCGTTTACTCATGCCGAGTAAACCTGATAAGCGTACTGTCTTTTACGCATCAAGATCGTACTTCCCAGAGCTTTTAGATGCAGGAGTAAAGATATATGAATATGAAAAAGGTTTTCTTCATAGTAAAGTGGTCATCGTCGATTCTGATTCAGCTTCCATTGGAACAGCAAATATGGATATGAGAAGTTTTCATTTGAATTTTGAGGTAAATGCCTTTTTATATGATACAGATAGCATTCGAAAACTCGTTCAAGACTTTAAAGAAGATATAGAAGAATCAAGTGAAATTCATGTCGATCGTTTTCATAAAAGACGTCTTCATAGACGGATTGTGGAATCGACGTACCGGTTATTATCACCGTTGTTATAGAAAGAGATGTCCGAAATTCGGACATCTCTTTTTTAAAGGAATTTGTAACAAATTGTAGAATATAAGGAGCTGAAAGGGTGTGATTCAAATGTTTATCGCTAAAAGAGAAAATGGAGAGAAAATTCATCTACTCTATAATCGTGATGAAGTGCTTTTACAACGTATGCGCAAAAAGGAACGCTTCTTTTGCATAGCTTGCGGAAAGGAAGTGCGAATGAAATTAGGGACGCAAAAAAGTTGGCATTTTGCTCATAAGAAAGTTGATTCATGTCTTGCCTTTTATGAAGCAGAATCTATATATCATATGCACGGTAAAGAATTGTTATATAGATGGTTGAAACGTCAAAAGTTTCATGTGAATATAGAGCATTATCTTCCAGAAATTCAGCAAAGGCCAGATATTTTCGTAGAGAGAGCAGGTAGAAAAGTTGCGATTGAATATCAATGTGCGAATCTTTCCGTAGAGCAGCTTTCGAAACGAACATACTCGTATTGGCAAGCTGGCATCCAGGTCATCTGGATTATTGGTGGAAATCAATTAAAAAAGCAATCTGCATATTGGATGAAATTCTCCTCGTTTTTGGCTTTTTCCTTACAATCTTATCCTCAGCCACTTCTTATTTTCTTCTGTCCGAAACAAAAATCATTTATGAAATGTGCATTTATCACTCCGTTTTCTACAAATGTCTCTTTCTCACATACTATTTATTTATCAAGCGATACGACTACTGTTGATCTGCTTTTTTCCTCCGTTCCTTTCCAAAAAGAAAAATTAGAGCAAGAGTGGAAGAAAAGGAAAATCTACTTTCGGCAAAATGCTCTGCCAATTTGGAAATATAATTATCAGTCACTATTACGCCTCTTATATCAATTAAAATGCCCTCCAGCAAACTTTCCTTCTGAAATTGGTGTCCCGCTTCCGTCTGCATTTGCTTTTCAAACGAATCCATTTATATGGCAAGCTGTTCTATATATGAAGTGTATAGGGGAACTTGTAGTAGGGGATTGTATTTCTCTTCAATATGTGTGTAGTTATGTGAAGAAGTATTCGAAAAGACGTCTACTTCCCTATTTCTCGCGGCACATATGGAAAGAGGCAGTTACCGAATATATGACCTTTTTATGTTATGTAGGTGTCTTGCATAAAGTGGGAACTTATACGTACGAGAAAATAAGGGATGTAGTTATGTTGCACACAGAGGAAGACATTAGGAAGCATGATGAAATATGTTTAGCGTATGCCCTATCTTTATTTGAGGTAAAGTTTAACATGAGAGATGGAAAAGGGGATATAATAAAGGGGGATTGTGAAGGAATTACATAGAAAAAAAACGAATTGTACTTAAGTAGAGATATTTAAAGGAGGGCTTTAAGAATGTCTGAACAAAACAAAACAAAAACATTACCAGATCGCAATGAGATTGAAGAGGCAAATACGTGGCGATTAGAAGATATTTTCCAAACAGATGCAGAATGGGAAAAGGAATTCCAAGCTATTAAAGAGTTATTACCGAAGTTAACTGAATTTAAAGGTAAGCTTGGTGACTCTGCGAACAACTTACTTGAGGCACTGCAATATGAAGATGAGATTTCAATGCGATTAGGTAAGCTATATACATATGCTCATATGCGTTACGATCAAGATACGACAAACTCTGTATATCAAGCATTAAATGATCGTGCGACAAATTTATACTCACAAGTATCTAGTAGTACAGCTTATATCGTGCCTGAAATTTTAACGATTTCAGAAGATACACTGCAAACATTCTTGAAAGAAAATAGAGATTTAAGTGTATATGAGCATGCATTAGAAGAAATTACGCGTCAACGCCCGCACGTATTATCTGAAGCGGAAGAAGCTTTACTAGCGGAAGCGTCTGAAGTGATGAGTGCATCTAGTAATACATTCGGTATGTTGAATAATGCGGATTTAAAATTCCCATCTATTAAAGGTGAGGATGGAGAAGAAATAGAAATTACGCATGGCCGTTACATTCAGTTTTTGGAAAGTGATGATCGTCGTGTCCGCGAAGATGCATTCAAAGCTGTTTATGAAACGTACGGGAAATTTAAGAACACATTCTCAAGTACGTTAAGCGGTGCAGTGAAACGTAATAATTTCAGTGCACGCGTTCGTAAATATGATTCTGCTCGCCAAGCTGCGTTAAGTAATAATAATATTCCAGAAGCAGTATACGATCAACTCGTTGAAACAGTAAATGACAACTTGCATTTATTACATCGTTACATCGATATTCGTAAGCGCGCACTAGGACTTGATGAGCTTCATATGTACGATTTATATACACCGCTCGTACCAGAAGTGAAAATGAATGTGAAATATGAAGAAGCACAAGACCTGTTATTAAAATCTTTAAATGTACTTGGTGATGAGTATGTTGAAATTTTGAAAGAAGCATATGAAAATCGTTGGGTAGATGTGTATGAGAATAAAGGAAAGAGAAGCGGAGCATATTCATCTGGTGCATACGGGACAAATCCGTATATTTTAATGAACTGGCATGATAATGTAAATAATTTATTTACACTTGCTCATGAGTTTGGTCATTCGGTGCATAGTTACTATACAAGAAAGACACAGCCGCATGTATATGGGGATTATTCAATCTTCGTTGCAGAGGTAGCATCAACTTGTAATGAAGCGCTTCTAAATGATTATTTATTAAAAACGACAGAAGATAAGAAAGAGCGTCTATACTTATTAAATCATTACTTAGAAGGATTCCGTGGTACTGTATTCCGTCAAACGATGTTCGCAGAGTTTGAGCATATTATTCATAAGAAAGTACAAGAAGGTCATGCTGTTACGCCAGATATGTTAACGGAAATCTACTATGATTTAAATAAGAAATATTTCGGTGACGCTTTAGTAATCGATGAAGAAATTGGCTTAGAGTGGTCTCGTATTCCGCACTTCTACTACAACTATTACGTATATCAATACGCAACAGGATTTAGTGCGGCAACGGCTCTATCGAAACAAATTTTAGAAGAAGGGCAACCAGCAGTAGAACGTTACATTAACGAGTTCTTAAAGGCAGGAAGCTCGGATTACCCAATTGAAGTACTGAAAAAAGCAGGAGTAGATATGGCGTCTCCAGAACCTGTAAAAGAAGCACTACAAGTATTTGAAGAGAAATTAAATGAATTAGAAGCATTATTATTTGAAGAGAAGTAATAGAAAAGACGAGGGATTTACCTCGTCTTTTTGTTTACATGTTATTCTGTCGATATTTGTCGAAAAGATATAGTGAATTTCCTTCTTTTTTCTAAATTAGAAGGCAGTTTTACAGTTAATTAATACCCTTTAAAACGTTTTTTATGGTTGAAATAAGAGAGAGCGATGACAATGACTCCGAATAAAAGAGGCAAGGCAATAATTTTAGGAAAAGCTTGTAGTAGGGAGAGGATGTACAAGAAAAAAGAAACGAAGACAGCTAGAAAGATAAGTAAAATATACGTTTTTTTCATACAGAACACCTCCAAAATAGCTTTTTTATAGCTTATTCAAAAATGAAAACGTTTAGAATGTGACAAAAGTGTGAAATTCGACAAAAGGGGTTGTCATCTGACGTCGAATCTTGTAATATAATAAGCGTGAACGAATTCACATACAAACATATACCCCTTTGTTTGAACGTGAAAATTTCTCCCATCCCCTTTAATATTTTTATAAGCCGTAAAGAAAAAGACCTGGTGTTTACACCAGGTCTTTTTCTATTGCTATCCATTTCCAATACCGTTCACATTTTACCTCAATCATTTGTACTTTTCGTTTCAGTTGCAATTTTTTTAGTTCGCGCTCGATTTCTTGCTGCGGGCAGTCATATATAAATGCTACTTCTTTCGAAGAGATAAATTGTGTTGCTTCTAGTAATACTTCTAAAGGTGGTAACGGTTCTGGTTCAATTTCACATTTTACGAGCTCTTTCAGTAATTGTACGTATACGTCATAGGAATACGTCCCAGCAATTTTAATACCTTCTTCATCTGAATTCGCATGAAAAAAGACGAGGGAAGGTATTTCTGTAATATGCATTTCATTCGTGAATTTTAAATCACACTGGAAAGCTTTTTTTGCGCTAGCAGAATGTAGGTCTTTTTTAAATTCTTCTACATCAATATCGCTATCTTTCGCACATGCAAGTAATAATTCGCAGTCAGGGTTTGATACATTTTTAAGGAAAATGTATTCTTGGAGTTTTCGCAAAAACTTCGAACCTGCTTTTCGACCCTGTAACTCCGCTGCCTTAATTGCCATCGAAACTAAATATGGTGTTGATGATGCTTCTTGCATATGTACCTTTCCATCACATGAAAAACCTTGTAAACTTGTTGTCTTTTCCCACACAAATCGAATATTAGCAGGTTTATTCCATTTGTGTGAGGAAGCGTTCGTTCCATCCACTTTTCCTGTTACGATATGACGAATAGAGAAGTATTTCCCGTATTCAAGCCATAGTTTAATAATAAAGGGCTCAATTTCCCAGCAATCTTTACAAAGTGGATCAATAAATAAATATGCTTCTACAGACTTATGCTCACATGCGGAAGGAGATGGCATATTTATATGCTTTGCTTCCTGCTTATCCATTACACTTCACCTGTTTCGTTTGGAGTATTAACCATATGCTGAGCAGTTAATGCTAAACGTTCAAAAACAAACTCTCTTATATGACCGTGCACTCCTGTATCATCCATTGCTTGCTCCATACATGATAGCCAAGCCTCTGCTCGTTTTGGAGTAATCTCAAACGGAAGATGGCGTGCTCTTAACATAGGATGACCATGTTCTTCAGTGTACAAATTAGGACCACCTAAATATTGTGTTAAAAATTGTTTTTGCTTCCTAGCGGTTTCTGTTAAATCATCTGGGAAGATGGGAGATAAGTCAGGGTGTTTACTGACATAGGAATAAAATGTGTCTACTAATATTGCAATGCATTGTTCACCGCCAATTGCTTCAAATGGTGTCATCGGTTGCTTGCTCATCCTTTATAAACTCCTTTTTCCATGAAATGTATATCTATTGTAGCAATGGAATGTTAGGGAGGGCAAATAAATAGCCTGCCAAACATTCGTTGCGTATTCTCCATGTTGCAAATGAATCATGTTCTTTTTTTAAGTGAGATGAATCCACTAGTAGAACGTATTCACTAGTGGAATTTTCACTTTAGCGTGCTTTGTTTTGTTTGGCAAGGAAAAAGCGTTTTACTTTGTTATTTGTATGACGAATTGGTATGTTATGTTGCGTTAATAAACGAATAAATGCAGCTTTTCCTGTTTCTTCATCTTGCACTTCAAATTCAATTTCATAATCATCGTGATTGTAATAGAAACTATGATCAAAGACAAGTGTTCCGCCTTCAAATAATGTTTCAGCTCTTTCTGTTGTTAAACTACCCATATAAGTTAGAGTAGAAACAGGAATTTGTAATTTGTGTAGTTGATCTACTACAGCGCCTTGAATAATTGTATTTGTTTCCATCATCAATCTTGCTTCATCTGCTGTTACGACTTGATGCGTTTCTAACAAGCCGACTTCTGCAGGTTGTTTCAACGTTAATGTATAAGTTGCCCCTTTATGACGAATACGAAGTGCAGAGCCAGCTGCTTTTAATGAGAAGCCCGGTGTTTCAAAGTAGTGATTCACTTGTTTTGTAAACACCTCAATAGAGAATAATTTACATAATGTATCGAATTCTTCTTCTGTAACAATATTTTTAAATTCAATTTCAATTTCTTGTGTCATTGTATATGCTCCTTTTGAAAAATAATTCTTTACACATTATCGCTTTTTCGCAAATTTGGTTCAATGTTTTATTTGTTTGCGTCCATGTTATGATACAATAATACTGTTAAGTAAGACAGGAAGTTGAGATGGAGGAGTTAGAGCATGCAAAATAAAATCCAAGTTAAGAGCGTAGAAAAGAGAGAGAATGCTCTTATTTTTTGTGCGGAAAATACTGAAATAGAGGTAAAGGAGTTAAGTGCACGTAATCACGTACTTGTAGACTCGGACAATTTATCATTTTTATATATCTTAGAAAACGAATCATCTTTCATTTATGTAAGTATTCCGCATACATGCTGGGAAGCGCTGCATGAAGCGATGAATAAAGATGCAGCAATGTTTATTCACGTGAATGGTATTGAAATGGAATTAGAAGGATTAAAAGAAGAAGTAGAATATTTAGTTGAAAATATTGAAGGTAATGCAAATTACGGAGAAGAATTAGTAACTGCTGTAGAAAAAGTATTTCTATAAGCAAATGGATTGATTTTGGTGGTGGTTGAAATGAATCGAAATTGGGAAGAATTTTTAGCACCTTATCATCAAGCGGTGGCAGAGCTGAAAGTGAAACTAAAAGGAATGCGTACACAGTTTACGATGTTGACGGAGCATTCCCCAATTGAGTTTGTAACTGGACGAGTGAAATCAGTTGCGAGTATTATCGATAAAGCGGAAAAAAGAAATGTACCGTTAGATCGGTTGAGAGAAGATATGCAGGATATTGCTGGTCTTAGAATGATGTGTCAATTCGTGGATGAGATTAAGCCTGTTGTAGAATATCTTCGAAAAAGAAATGACTTTGAAATCGTGGAAGAACGTGATTATGTCACGCAAAAGAAAGATAGCGGTTATCGCTCTTATCACGTTGTCATTAGTTACCCTGTTCAAACGATACAGGGGGAACAAAAAGTATTGGTAGAAATCCAAATACGCACGCTAGCAATGAACTTTTGGGCAACAATTGAGCATTCTTTAAATTATAAATATAGTGGGCGTTTTCCTGAAGATATAAAAATACGCTTACAACGTGCAGCGGAAGCAGCGTTTTTATTAGATGAAGAAATGTCTTCTATTCGTCTTGAAATTCAAGAAGCGCAGAAGATTTTTTCAAGAAAGCAAGAAGCGAAAGATTCCGAATCATAAACTAAAGGGTGTTGGGCGATGAAATTTACAATTATGTCAAAGGGAGATCAATCATCAGATACACTAGCAAGTACGATGAAAGAGTATTTGCTAGATTTTGGATTTATAATGGATGAAAAGGAACCCGATATTGTAATTTCTGTTGGGGGAGATGGAACGCTTTTATATGCGTTTCATCGCTATTATAATCGATTGGATGAAACAGCATTTGTTGGCGTACATACAGGGCATTTAGGTTTCTATGCAGATTGGTTACCGACAGAAGTAGAGAAATTAGTAATTGCAATTGCGAAAACACCATTCCAAGTGGTGGAATATCCACTTTTAGAAGTGATTATTCGCTATGTGAATGGTAGTAAAGAGTCACAGTATTTGGCGATGAATGAAGCGACTGTAAAAAGTGCGGAAGGTACATTAGTTACAGAAGTAGAAATACGCGGAGAGTATTTTGAAACGTTCCGCGGTGATGGTCTTTGTATTTCTACTCCTTCAGGAAGTACCGCCTATAATAAAGCGCTTGGTGGGGCAATTATTCACCCTTCTATTGAAGCGATTCAAATTGCAGAAATGGCATCTATTAACAACCGGGTGTTTCGTACTGTAGGCTCGCCACTCGTATTGCCGAAGCATCATACATGTGTGTTGAAACCGGCTGCAGGAATGAACTTACAAATTACGGTGGACCATTTAACGATGGTTCATCAAGATGTGAAATCAATCCAGTATCGCGTTGCAAACGAGAAAGTGCGGTTTGTTCGTTTTCGTCCGTTCCCGTTCTGGAAACGAGTTCGTGACTCGTTTGTTGCAGATAAATAGAAAGGGTTTATATATTTGAACAGATTTACGTTGAAATGGGATATAGGGCCGGCTGAAGAGGGAATTTTAGTTAGGGAATTTTTAAAAAAGAAAGAGATTTCTAAAGCCGCTTTAACGGATATAAAGTTTCATGGCGGAGCAATTGAAGTAAATGGTCAACATACGAGTGTTCGTCATCAGTTACAAGCTGGTGAAGAGTTACGTGTCTTTTTTCCAGTGGAGGAAAGAAGCGAAGGGATGATTGCAGAAAATATCCCGTTAAGCATTGTATATGAAGACGAAGCAGTGCTTGTCATCGATAAAGAAGCGAACATGTCAACGATTCCGTCTAGAGAACATCCGACAGGAAGTGTTGCCAATGCGCTTTTATCTCATTATGATAAGCAGCATATTGCAAGTACAGTGCACATCGTAACAAGATTAGATCGTGATACTTCAGGGCTTATGCTTATTGCAAAAAATCGTTTTGTGCATCATCTTTTATCAAAACAGCATCAACAAAAAGCTGTGAGACGAACGTATGAAGCAGTCGTTCATGGAGAAATGATAGAACGAGCAGGAACGATTGATGCACCGATTGGACGAAAATCGGATAGCATTATTGAGCGAACAGTTTGTGAGGATGGACAGAGGGCAGTTACTCACTTTAGAGTGATTGATAGCGCCTACCATAAGACGCATGTATCGCTTGAGCTTGAAACAGGAAGAACGCATCAAATTCGTGTACATATGGCGTATATGGGACATCCATTACTTGGCGATAGCTTATATGGAGGAAGGAGGGATGAAATGAAACGACAAGCACTTCACAGTACATCGTTGACGTTTTATCATCCTATTTTAGAAAAGGAAATGTCGTTTACTACGACGATTCCACTCGATATGAAAGAGCTATTAAAACATATTTAAAAAGGGAACAAAATTCTTATGCAATGAAGAATTTTGTTCCCTTTTTCTTAACGGAATAATATTAAAATTTGATTATCACCCGTACGCTTTATAACGAAAAAACCACTTTCGGCTTTTGTAGCGATGCCATCATCATTTGGACGACAATATCCATGAGTTTCGCAAGTCCCATCATCACGTACTAACATTTGTCCAATTAATCCGACAGGAATCCACTCGGCACGATCCTTTCTTGCTATATATTTGCAAGCTGGATTCCAGTTTGTATTTAAGAGTGGTTGTATTTCTTGTGTTGCCGTCTTTGTATATTGCCGTCTTCCGAAGTTATCCGTTTCGTAGCGGCTTTTCCAGTTTAAAGCCCCGCTATTTCCGATGATAGCGGGCGTAGCACTAGATACGCCTAATAGGAATGAATCGTTTGAAGTAGCGATCCGAATTTTTTCTTCGTTACTAAATGTAACGAAATAACCAACATCAATTGGATTACTGTTCTCTGTTTCAAACATTTGTGCAAAATCTGTTCCGCTAGCATTGTAAGAAGCGCCCTCAATGTACATTTCTCCATTATGAGCAAGCCATTTTGCGCCTATATTCTGGTCAGTGTCGTTTGTACCATTTGCAATGAACCAAGAATAAGATTCTTCTGCCGTACCGAAGCGCCCCATAATATGGCTACCTGCAAATTGAGCTGTTGATGTATGCATACCTTCCGCATGAGAAGATAATCCGTTAGCGATAGTGGAGGTTCCTTCTGCATGTGCTGCTTCGCCTAAAGCAATCGTATGTTTACCTTCTGCATGAGAATAAGAACCTCCTGCTGTCGTTTCACTTCCTTCACTATGCGAACTATGTCCAGTTGCTTTTGTTTTGGATCCTTCTGCATGAGAGAAAGGACCTGTTGTGTGTGTAAGAAGCCCTTCTGCATGCGAAGCGGTACCCTCTGCATGAGAGTGAAGCCCCTCTGCATGTGCATACCGACTCCCTTTTTTTACTTTTGTATTTTCAGGTGCAGGGGCTTGAATGATGATAGTTTTTTCCGTTTGTACATTATTTGAGGGGGCTAATGCTTCTTTTATTTTTTTCACTTGATTTATAATAGCTGCTGGAATTTCTGGTTCCGCTTTTTTATTTATTGCTACGGGGATATTTTCCCCCGTATTTTTCTCTGTTTGCTCAGCATGTATTACCTGTTCATCATGAGTAGAGAGAGAGTTGTTTTTTTGCTGCATCTTCGTTTTTCTATTATCGATTATGCGGCTCATTACAGCGTTTTCTAACGAGACATATTTTGCTCTTGCTTTGCTTTTTTTTGATGACTTTTGTCCTTCGAGTTCTTCTAAAGCTGCAGCTCGAATGCTGCACCAGTTGTTAATTCCATACATGGGCAGATATAAAGGCGGGCATTTTCTTTTTTGTTTAGAAGATTTTTTCTTCATACTGTCACCTCCTGCGACAGTATATGCCGTGTAATAAAAAAAAGATGCACTTTTAATGCATCTTTTTTTATTCCTTTATCTAGTTTTCAGATGAGATACACTTCAAAATACGGTAATCCGCCGTAATTCATGGATTGTATTATGAAATTGGGCGGAATTTCTCAGCGACAAAAGGCAGGGTAGAAGGGACGGAAACAGTCTCCATTTCGGGATAACGTAGTCCAGTGAGCTGACCGCCAAATACAACGCCAGTATCGATATTGACTGTATGATTTACAAAGCGAGGTTCTTTTACTGGTGTATGTCCATATATAATCCAAGCGGTTCCTTTATATTCTTGCGCCCAATCGCGACGGACAGGTGAGCCATCAGCGTGCTTTTCTCCTGTGATATCGCCATATAATACAAAGGTTTGTACTTTTTTATCTTGTCTTCCTATGTAATCTTGCCGAATGCCGGCGTGACACACAATTAACCTTTTTTCATCGAGTACGTGATATAAAGGGGAGTGCTCGTAAAGTGTGATGAATTTTTCTTTTATAATGTTTTGTTTATGAGAAGGTAATGCTTCATATTCGGCAACAGTTGTTTCGAGTCCATGAGCGATTGTTACATTACGCCCAAGGAAGAATCGATATAGTTTATTGCAGTGATTGCCAGGAGCGTAATAAGCCTCTTTTTGATTTATGACAAGTTCCCATACAATTTCAATCATACGTAATGAATGGGGACCACGGTCTGTAATATCACCAACGAATGCAAGCTGACGTTGATCAGGGTGAACCGGCAGGCCGCTATTCCAGTTATATCCTAGTTTCGTTGTTAAATTTTGAAATTCTTGAAAGCAGCCGTGAATATCACCTATAATGTCATATTTCATATTTAAACCTCCAGCCTATTTTTCATTAGTATAACTAAAAAGGGATAGAGATAAAAATATATCGTTTTTGTGTGCTTCATTTAAACATAAAGATTTTCGTTCTTGAGCGAACATTTAAAATAAATCCAATCGCAATCATGTATGTAAGTAGCGAACTTCCTCCGTAGCTCATAAGAGGTAATGTGATCCCTGTAATAGGGAGTAACCCAATTGTCATTCCGATGTTTTGGAAGACTTGGAAAGTAAACATACCGATTGTACCAGCGCAAATGTAACTACCGAAAGGGTCATTGCTTTCTATAGCGATATGAATCATTCGGAAAATGAGTAAGAAAAAAAGTGAAATAATGACACTTGCGCCTAAAAAGCCAAATTGTTCAGCGACATTCGTGAAAATAAAATCTGTGTGTGGTTCTGGAAAATATACTTGTCCATTTTCCCAACCTTTTCCTTGCATTTCTCCTGATCCAGCAGCTAAAAATGCTTGTCTTAATTGATAGCCTTGCGCATCATATTTGTAAGGTGCTAACCAGCCGTAGAATCGGTTTAATTGATATTCTTTTAGGATATGTTCTTTGAAGAATTCCGTATGAGCAAAATAAATATATGTTAGGGCAGAACCTGCAGCACAACTGACAGAGGTTAATCCGAAAATGAAACGCCATCGTATACCAGATACTAATATCATTGCTGCGAGCATCGCTGAAATGACCATCGTATTTCCTAAATCAGGTTCCTTTGCGATAAGGAGTAGTGGTGGCAAACTCGTTGCAAATATTTTTCCAAGCAATATAAAATCTTCGCGTGTTGTTCGGAAAAAATATTTTTCATTATGATCCGCTATAATTCGTCCAATGACGATAATTAAAAACAATTTCATAATCTCAGACGGCTGTAAATTTCCGATGCCTGGAAGCCTGTACCAAGCGGTAGCACCTTTAATTGTAACGGCACCTGGGACTTGAAGTTCTAGCCCGATTAGCAGTACCATTGCAAAGCTATACAAATACCAAGCAATTTTTTGATAACGATCGAAATCGATAATCATAATAACACCAATGGCTATAAATCCAATGAAGTACCATTGGATTTGCTTTAGTACAAAATTTACGTTTTGTAAAAATGGTGGTAAAGAGATCTGCGCACTTGCAATAGCAAAACAACTAACAGTCCCAATGGCAAATAAAATGAGTAGTAATACGTAGTCTATTTGATATTGAGAATTTGAATCTTTCAATGTATGTATTCCTTTCTATGGCCTAGTAAGTATATGGATGAAGTCATCATAAAAATAATATGCAAGCAGACTGTTCATACATTTATTCCACTATTTGTGGGAAGTCATACATCACGAGGAAGGAATACATCCTCCTTCATGATGCGCTATTTTGTATGCAGTTCTTTTGTAATTATATTTAAACAATGGGAAAGGCGTACATTTGTATCGGCAGTTGGAATGAGGTTTGAATAGGGTGTATAAAATTTGACCGCATTTTCATACCATTTGTAAGCTTTTAACAGACTCGTTCTATAATGAATGCTATCTTGTAAGAAACCATATTTTTTTGGAAGTTAAAACGAGATGTGAAAAATCTTTACAGCCTTCAAGGAATTTGTGATGTACTTGCTGTCCAGCATGAAGGCGGAATGAACTTAAAGGTTATCGTGTGGCCTTGTGAAAGTAAACTTATCCAAGAGGCCATATCAACGCTACAACTATAATTTCTACCATTTAAAATACCAAAGGATTTTGTTAATAGGCGCTTTCGAAAGAGTACAGTCGTAGGTTCACCGATAGTGTTGTGTCCCAGTATAAGCATATGGTTTCCAAAATCTTTACCATTTAGTAGAGTATCTTCATCATGTGATCTTTTCATGGAGGGATGTTGTTCTATTATCTCCCCATTATCATTAATCCAAGTATGATGTGATAAGTACGAGATTTTGATCTAAGTCTTGGTGGAAATAAAACATCATTTTTTCGATTGTATGTAAGGGGATTCCTAAAATGCCTGCTGTTATGAGTGAGAGTGAATAATGGGTAGGAATAGAATCTCCTGCAGTTTAAAATTTCTCTTATTTTTTTCTCCAATCCACATCAAATACAGCGCTTTTTTTAATAGGAGCTGTTAAGTTTCGTTGATTTCTAAAGTCCGTCACGGTCTCTGCGCAAGGTGGTAGGCCATAATCATCAATGATATCACGAATAACGGTTTCGATTGCCTCGTGTAATTGATTCATACGTTCTCGACCAATCATACTATGTGCAGTTCGTGGTCAATCCAGGTCATCTTGACGCTTCCTTTTTAGAATATTTGGTTTGTAATTTTTAAGTTAGGGTATTCAGCAAATTACTTAATAAATAAAGGGGGGACTGTAACTGGTTTATATGGAAGTTCTTTAGCAATGTGTAACAAGGCAGGTAAATATGGCTCATACTATAACCACACTTCAAATAAAATTGTCTTCTTTAGCAATTCGTGATAAAGCTGAACAGCAGATTTATTTTCTACATTTGTGCCTCCCGTGAAATGTCATACAACAATATGATTATGTAGGTAGTGAAAGTTTCATAATTGAAAAAGCAGTAAAACTGATATCAATTTTACTGCTAAGTAAAAAATCAAGCGATTTTTTCAATAATAATTGATGCACTTGTACCAAGAGCTAATGATAACCCAATTTCCGTCACAACCGCTTCAACTAGTGATGGCGTTGTAGTAATTTGTGTGATGGCTTGGATAACGATAGGCGCTCCAAGTGAAATTAAGCTTGTGCTTGCACCTGGTACATTAGAGCCGTTCACTTGAATTGCAAGGCTACCTAATAAACTTACTGCTGCAGTATATGCAATAACAGTAAGTTTATAGAATCCCGTTTCACTAATTACGAAAGTATCGGGATTCATTTGAGAAATTGCTGTACCAAACTGTGATCCAACTGTGTTAAACGGTACGGGCTGATTAATTTCAATAGCTAAAGAAACTGTAGCAGAATTAAATGCATGCAATCCTGCTGGTAAACCTAATCCAGAAGGTCCAGTTGTCCCAGTCGGTCCAGTTGGTCCAGTCGTCCCAGTAGCGCCAGTGTCGCCAGTCGGTCCAGTCGTCCCGGTAGCGCCAGTGTCGCCAGTCGGTCCAGTCGTCCCGGTAGCGCCAGTGTCTCCAGTCGGCCCAGTAGCGCCCCAGTCGGTCCAGTCGTCCCAGTAGCGCCAGTGTCGCCAGTCGGTCCAGTTGTCCCGGTAGCGCCAGTGTCGCCAGTCGGTCCAGTTGTCCCGGTAGCTCCAGTGTCGCCAGTGTCATCAGTCGGTCCAGTCGGAAGCGGAAACGGTGGTATTGGTGGTGATGTTTGTCCTACAAGGTTAGGTTCAAATGCACTAGCTGATAAAGATTCATCGGGATGTAATCCATCTGAATAATTATTATTTTGCATAAATGCACCTCCATAAAGCATTCATTATATAGTAGACGCAAAACTAGAAGAAAATGACACGAACCTTTGAATTATTGAAAAGAAATCTTAAACTACTTGAACAAGTTAAAAAATGGAAAGTTTATTGTATGTATAACATATGATTAATTTGGAAGAGGGTGATTATGTTGAACAAGCAAGGGACTACAATTAGTTTGTGTATGATTGTTCGCGATGAACAAAATACAATAGGTCGATGTTTGGATGCTGTAGAAAAAATTGTTGATGAAATTATTGTAGTCGATACAGGTTCCATTGATCGAACGAAAGAAATTGTAGCTCGATATACTTCAAACATACACAATTTTCCATGGATTGATGATTTTGCGGCAACTAGAAATTTTTCTTTTTCAAAAGCAACGCAAGAATAGATATTATGGTTAGATGCTGATGATGTGCTATTAGAGGGTGCTCAAGAAGCACTGAAACAGTTAAAAGAAGAATTAGATTCTAATGTGGATGCTGTTTCGATGCCTTATTATCTTGTAATAGATTCTAATGGGAAACCTTTATATTGTACAAAAAGATATCGACTTGTAAAGCATGAAAAACAGTTTCAAGGGTTCGATTTTTATGATGTGTCGCAGTCTTTAGAGTTTCAAAAGGCTGGTTATTTAATCGGTATACCAAATCAAGCGAATTTATGGTGTATTCATTACAACGGAGATGAGTTTGATGCGGATACATATGAGAAGTATCGAAAAGTATTTGTAGAACATTACAAAGATATATTATCTCCATCATAAGGGGGAGATGTAGGGTGAAAGGGATTATTTTAGCAGGTGGTACTGGATCGAGACTATATCCAATAACGAAAGTGACGAATAAACATTTGCTTCCTGTTGGACGGTATCCGATGATTTATCATGCGGTATATAAGCTGAAACAATGCGAGATTACAGATGTTATGATTATTACGGGTAAAGAGCATATGGGGGATGTTGTTAGCTTTTTGGGAAGTGGCCATGAATTTGGCGTATCCTTTACGTATCGTGTGCAAGATAAAGCTGGTGGAATCGCACAAGCTTTAGGACTTTGTGAAGATTTCGTAGGGGATGACCGTATGGTAGTTATATTAGGAGATAATATTTTCTCAGATGATATTCGTCCGTATGTTGAAGAGTTTACAAATCAAAAAGAAGGTGCGAAAGTACTATTACAATCTGTAGACGATCCAGAAAGGTTTGGCGTAGCACATATTCAAAACCGCAAAATAGTTGAAATTGAAGAAAAGCCGAAAGAGCCGAAAAGTTCCTATGCAGTCACAGGGATTTATTTGTATGATTCGAAAGTCTTTTCTTATATAAAAGAATTAAAACCTTCTGCACGGGGAGAACTTGAAATTACAGATATAAATAATTGGTATTTAAAACGAGGAGTACTTACTTATAATGAAATGAGCGGCTGGTGGACGGATGCAGGAACTCATGCTTCTCTTCAAAAGGCGAATATGTTAGCGCGGGATATAAACTTTGGGAAACAGTTTAACGGAGAATAGGTGAGAATATGAGAGTTGTAGAAACGAACTTTACCGATGTGAAATTGTTAGAACCGAGATTATTTGAGGATGAGCGTGGCTTTTTTACAGAAAGTTATAATAAGAAGGTGCTAGAAACATTAGGTATTGCGTATTCATTTGTACAGGATAATGTATCGTATTCCACTAGGGCGGGAACGATTCGGGGATTACACTTTCAAAAAAATCCGAAAGCACAAACGAAACTTATTCAAGTTATGCAAGGAGCAATTTATGACGTTATCGTAGATTTACGAAAAGATTCACCTACGTTTAAACAGTGGAAAGGATACATTTTAAGTGCGGATAATCATAGGCAATTGTTAGTGCCAAAAGGATTTGCTCATGGGTTTTGTACGCTTGTTCCGCATACTATCGTTATGTATAAAGTAGATGAGTATTATAGCGCAGAGCATGATTCGGGATTGCTTTGGGAAGATAAAGAATTAGCAATTCCATGGCCGGTGACAAATCCTATTTTGTCTGATAAGGATCAAGTATTACCATCACTTCAGGAATATGAAGATAGTTTTTAAGTAGGAGCGTTGTTTATGAATATATTAGTAACAGGTGGGGCTGGATTTATTGGAAGTAACTTTGTTCATTACATGTTACAAAGCTATGAAACATATAAAATCATTAATTACGATGCATTAACATATAGCGGGAATTTAAATAACGTGAAGTCTCTTCAAGGTCACCCTAATTACTCTTTTGTAAAAGGGGAAATTCAAAATGGAGAGCTGTTAGAGCATGTTATAAAAGAGCGAGATGTTCAAGTGATTGTAAATTTCGCAGCCGAATCACATGTGGACCGTAGCATTGAAAACCCGATCCCATTTTATGATACGAATGTAATCGGGACAGTCACTTTATTAGAATTAGTGAAAAAATATCCGCATATTAAGCTGGTGCAAGTATCAACGGATGAAGTATACGGTTCTTTAGGGAAAACAGGAAAGTTTACTGAGGAAACCCCGTTAGCTCCAAATAGTCCATATTCTTCAAGTAAAGCGAGCGCTGACATGATAGCTTTATCTTACTATAAAACATATCAAGTACCAGTCATAGTGACACGCTGTTCTAACAACTATGGACCATATCAATATCCTGAAAAGTTAATTCCATTAATGGTTACAAATGCGCTGGAAGGAAAGAAACTACCGTTATATGGTGATGGGTTAAATATAAGAGATTGGTTACATGTAACAGATCATTGTAGTGCAATTGATATTGTTTTGCATAAGGGACGTGTAGGAGAAGTATATAATGTAGGTGGAAATAATGAAAAAACAAATGTAGAAGTTGTGGAACAAATTATTATTCTCTTAGGAAAAACGAAAAAAGATATTGAATATGTGAAAGACCGTTTAGGGCACGACCGCCGTTATGCGATTGATGCAGAGAAAATGAAGAATGAATTTGATTGGGAACCGAAGTATACGTTCGAACAAGGATTACAAGAAACGGTGCAATGGTATGAAAAGAATAAGGAATGGTGGAAACCACTAAAAGATCAGTAAGGGGCATGTAAATGAAAGAGCGGGTTATCATAACAGGAGCAAATGGTCAATTAGGAAAGCAACTACAAGAAGAGTTAAATCCTGAAGTATATGACATATATCCATTTGATAAAAGGCTACTAGATATAACAAATATATCCCGAATTCAGCAAGTGGTACAAGAAATACATCCACATATAATTATTCATTGTGCAGCATACACGAAAGTAGATCATGCTGAGAAAGAACAGGATCTTGCGTATAGAATAAATGCAATAGGAGCTCGAAATGTAGCAATTGCCTCGCAACTAGTAGGGGCTAAGTTAGTGTATATTAGTACCGATTATGTATTTCAAGGCGACAGACCAGATGGCTATCATGAATTTCATAATCCAGCGCCAATAAATATATACGGAGCTTCTAAGTATGCGGGGGAGCAGTTCGTCAAAGAGCTACATAATAAATATTTTATCATCCGTACATCTTGGTTGTATGGTAAATATGGTAATAATTTTGTGAAAACGATGATACGATTAGGAAAAGAAAGAGAAGAAATAACAGTTGTATCGGATCAAATTGGCTCTCCCACGTATGTGGCGGATTTAAATGTTATTATTAATAAACTTATTCATACTTCTTTATACGGTACGTATCATGTATCAAATAGAGGTTCGTGTTCTTGGTTTGAATTTGCTCAAAAAATATTTTCACATACAAACAGTAAGGTGAAAGTATTACCTGTTTCAACCGAAGAATTTGGATCGGCAGCTGCAAGACCGAAATATTCCGTTTTTCAACATAACATGCTACGATTAAATGGTTTTTTACAAATGCCTTCCTGGGAAGAAGGATTAGAACGGTTTTTTATAGAAACAAAAAGTCATTAGCAAATTTATGTTAATGACTTTTTTGTTTGCCTTTAAGAGGTTTTATGGTACTATAATTATAGTATCAGGTACTAATAACAAGTATAAGTATTTCTGGGAGGATATATCATGGAACTATTACAAGGGAAAACATTTGTTGTTATGGGCGTTGCGAACCAAAGAAGTATTGCATGGGGAATTGCTCGCTCTTTGCATAATGCAGGCGCAAAATTAATATTCACATATGCTGGAGAACGTTTAGAAAGAAATGTTCGTGAATTAGCAGACACATTAGAAGGACAAGAATCACTTGTATTACCTTGTGATGTAACGAATGATGAAGAACTTACAGCTTGCTTTGAAACGATTAAGCAAGAAGTAGGTACTATTCACGGTGTAGCACATTGTATTGCTTTTGCAAATCGTGACGACTTAAAAGGTGAATTTGTAGATACTTCTCGCGATGGATTTTTACTTGCACAAAATATTAGTGCATTCTCTTTAACAGCTGTAGCAAGAGAAGCGAAGAAAGTAATGACAGAGGGCGGAAATATTTTAACTTTAACATACCTTGGCGGCGAGCGCGTTGTGAAAAACTATAACGTTATGGGTGTTGCGAAGGCTTCATTAGAAGCGAGCGTGAAATATTTAGCGAACGATTTAGGCCAACATGGCATTCGCGTTAACGCTATTTCTGCAGGACCAATTCGTACATTATCTGCAAAAGGTGTAGGCGACTTTAACTCAATTTTAAGAGAAATCGAGGAGCGCGCACCACTTCGTCGCACAACAACTCCAGAAGAAGTTGGGGATACAGCAGTATTCTTATTCAGTGATTTAGCACGCGGAGTAACAGGTGAGAATATTCATGTTGATTCAGGATATCATATTTTAGGATAAATATGATATCGATTATAAATTTTTAAGGGCAGTCTCTATATAGTGAGACTGCCCTTTTGATGTTTTAGAGAAAGAAAGAATTTTAACGAAAGTTATTGCGTTAGGATGAATATAACTATAATAGTACACGATTTATTCAACAGTAGAGGATAATCAGGTTTTTCCCTTTAGATTTAGTAAGTGTAAAGAATTTTGGTGGACGTTAGCCAAATTTGTTCAATTAATAATTAAATAAGGGAAAATTCCTCGTTGATGAAAGATTCACTTTATGGAAGTGGGAGGGACGAGTGTGGAGAATAGAAATAAAAGCTCAACAGTTGGAAAACCGTTGCTATATATAACGCAAGTAAATTTAGAACTTGATACACCAAAAATAAAAAGAATTCTCCTTACAAACTTTGAAAATGATAATAGGCAGGTGAGAGGGGATAGAGCGCAAGCAAGTGTAAGTAGTGCGGTGGAAGAAAAGATAGAACAAAAAGAAATTGAGAACACAGAGAAACAAGAGGAAGTGGAACAAATAGAAGTTGAGGAACAACGAAAGCAAGTGACGACAGTACCACATAATAAATCATTTAAAGATATGAACAATGAAGAGAAAATTCATTTCTTATTAAACCGCCCTCATTACATTCCGAAAGTAAGATGTAGAATAAAAACAGCGACAGTCTCATATGTTGGATCTATTATTTCATATCGAAATGGTGTTGTATCAATTATGCCACCAAATAGTATGAGAGATATTCGAGTATCTATAGAAGAGATAAAATCAATTGATATGGCTGTTTTTTAAATTATGTAAAGGTGGTAGATAGATTCTACCACCCCAATAGTTTTTTAGTTTACTTATTAGATAGTAACGTCTCGTAAGCACTGAATAGCACAGAAACAGCTTAAATCAACAGTAATGCAAGTATTTGTACCGCGTAAAGTTGCATTTGGTAAATTTAAAAACGTACAAATTGGATCGTCACCAGGTGGAACAGGATCTCCGCCGATAGTTACAGTTAATACACGTAATACAGCACAGCTATCATCATCTACGCTCTCGACACGGAAAATCGGAGATCTACAGCTAGTAAGACTTCCTGATGGTGCAAAGGCTTCAAAAACATCTCCATTTTTTTTGTATAAAATAAAAGGACGTGTATTTGCTACTGATGAACTGCTGTGTGCTCCTAAAAATGGAATTTCGCAACCAGATCCACATGTTGTGGTAGAACAATCTTGTAATTCATTGATGAATTTTACAACGTCAGCTACGCAGTGAGAAGAGCCGTGATGTTTATTTTCGTTACAACTCATTAATGTCACTCCTTATCTTCTTGTTTGTATTTACATTAATAAGATATTGAAGTAGAGGAGATTTGGTCACAGTCTCAAGACCTTTTTTTTTAAATAGGCTAGAGGAAGGTGGAATTATGTTATTTACGAGCTGGCTTTTATTTTTTATTTTTGCGCTAGCTGCTTTTCGATTAACACGCCTTATCGTTTATGACAAAATTACAGGCTTTTTGCGAAGGCCGTTTATTGAAGAATTAGAAATTACGGAATCTGACGGAAGTGTATCAACTTATACGAAGGTGAAAGGAGAAGGAATCAGGAAGTGGATTGGAGAATTATTAAGTTGTTATTGGTGTACAGGTGTATGGGTTAGTGCTTTTTTATTAGTCTTATATAATTGGATACCTATCGTCGCGGAGCCGCTACTTGCATTATTAGCTATTGCAGGAGCAGCGGCGATTATTGAAACAATTACAGGCCACTTTATGGAAGAATAATAAATTTTTATGTTAAAAAAAGCGGAGTTTAAAAGAATGAGGGAACGGAAATAAGTAGTTGTTCATATAGTAAATAGACAGAATTGACAGTAGAGGAGATGTTTGCTGTGAGCAATAATCCAAGGCCAAATTCATATGATCTTCAGCAGTGGTACTACCTACAGCAACAGCAACAGACACATCAAGAACAATTACAGCAACAAGGCTTTGTGAAGAAAAAGGGATGTAATTGCGGAAAGAAGAAAAATGTAATAAAACACTATGAAGAATGAAACACTCATGTTACTGTGAGTGTTTTTCATTTAATAGCTAAAAGTGGTATCTTAAATAAGAAATACCACTTTTAGTTAACCAATTTGTACGACTGTTAATGCCGCAGCACGAATATCGATACTACCTTGTAATTCAACGGGTACGATTTGAATGAAATTACCAGAGGTTAAGTTAATAAGAATAATCCCGCTAGAAACTTCTACTCCACCGGCCCCAATAACGTTAGAGCGTACTGCTGTACCAGATCCAGGGATAATATTCTGGGGTGTATTTAATGATAAGAAGAAACGAGCCGCTTCGGGTGTAACATTAGGATCATTTAAAGATATTGATAAAGTATAGCTGATTTGATAAATGCCAGTTCTTTGGATTTTAATTCCATATCCGGTGCTGACTGTATCATTTATTACTGGAACAGTGAGATCTGGGTTTGGGCTTGTACTAGGTAATAGTAGTGGGGTGAATAAGGATGCGAATTGAGGGGCAGTAGCGTTGAATGCAAAGCCGAAAGCTGGTAATGTAATAGCGGCTTTTGCATTGCAATCGATCTTTTTAAATTTACAATCATCAGAAGAGTACATGTTTTTCACTCCTTTATTGCTCCTACTATCAGTTAATGTAAGGGACAAGTTAAAAGTTCCTAAATTTATGAAAAAATACGTTGGTGCCTTTTAAGTATGGATTGGGTGACAGAATTTCTGCTACCCAGTCCATGCTTAAATCATTATTTACTTTTAAATAGAAACATCACGTAAGCATTGAATAGCGCAGAAGCAGCTTAAATCAACAGTAAGGCAAGTCGTTGTTGTTCGTAAAGTCGCATTTGGCAAATTTAAAAATGTGCAAATTGGATCATCGCCAGGTGGTACAGGATCTCCGCCGATAGTTACGGTTAGTACACGTAATACAGCACAGTCATCATCATCTATGCTTTCAACGCGGAAAATAGGAGAGGTACAATTAGTAAGGCTTCCTGAAGGCGCAAATGCTTCAAAAAGTGTTCCAGCTTTTGTGTATAAAATAAAAGGACGTGTATTCGCTACCGATGCGCTATTATGTGCTCCTAAAAATGGAACTTCGCAACCAGATCCGCATGTTGTAGTTGCACATTCTTGTAGTTCATGTATAAAACGAACGACATTAGATACACAGTTGAAATCACAATCATGGTGATGATGATCTTCATTACAATTGCAGCTCATTATGTTCACTCCTTATCGTGAGTTCTGACATACACTATTACAATATGAATGGGATATGATTGATATTACGTTAATTCGTATGATAAAAACAGGGAATTTATGTAGTGGGGATGTACATAACTCGATATAAAAAAGACATCCTTATGTAGTGGATGTCTTTTCAGGTAAATCTTTTCGCACTGTATATAAAAAACGAGATATATCTAATTTCTTTCCTCTGAAAAATTGCGGAGAGGAAATGTAAAGTTCTTCTTTTGCACGCGTAATTGCAACATAAAGCAGTCGGCGTTCTTCTTCTAAAGCTTCAGAAGTATCCGTAACGCGATCATTTGCATCTTTTAAAGAAGAAGTATGGGGCAGAATCCCGTCGCTCGCTCCAAGTAAAAAGACGCATGGAAATTCAAGACCTTTTGCGTTATGAATTGACATAAGCGAAACGGCATCTTTTTGTGGCATTGTTTTTAATGCTTCCATTTCTTTTTGACCTTGAATCGCCTCATCAATAAATTGTAAGTAAGATGTAATATCGGTGAAACGAGTTGCAGACTCCATTAATTCTTCTAACATTTCTTCTTGTATATCTTTATGCATCGTAAAGGAAGAACGATCGTTACTTTGTAAGTACTCTAAGTACTTTCCTTTACCATGAATAATTTCTTTTAATGCTTTTTTCGGTTCTAATTCTTTTATAAATTTAATAAAATCGATACGCTCATTTACCTTTTTCACTTGAAAAGGTTTTAAGCTCGGATTTAATAATAAGAAATGAAGAAGAGAAGGAAAACGACCCTCACCATATTTCCATTGTTCACGTTCAATAAATGAAACGCAATCATCACGTCCGATATACATCGTTGGTAATATATTTGAAAGTGATTCTAATCGAAACGGTTCAACCACCAGCCTTAAATGATCTAATACAGGCTTAATTAAAGAATGTTCGTAAAATGATTGACTCGCCCCGTGTTTAATAAACGGGATTTTATGAATTGTAAGCTGGTCTAGTAATGAACGGCTTACAGAGTGTGTGCGATATAGTAAACAAAAATCTTTGAAGTTACGTTCGCCGCTATCCACTTTTTCTTGAATGAGCTGCAAAATTTGATTTGCTTCATCAAGAGTCGTAGCAGGTCGTGCGTAAAATGGTTGTACACCTTCTTCACGGACAGAGTATAGCTCTTTATCAAAACGTTCTTGATTGAGTTTGATAACCTCATTTCCAAGTCCGACGATAAATGGATTGGATCGATAATTCGTATTAAGTGCGATGATTGTTGTATTATCGAATTCTTTAGGAAAAGATAAGATGATTTGGTGACTTGCTCCTCGCCAGCCATATATAGCTTGATCATCATCACCAGCGATAAATAAATTATTTCTAGGCGTGGCTAACAATTTTACAATTTCATATTGTGCATACGATGTATCTTGGAACTCATCTACTTCAATATAGTGGAATCGTTGTTGTAATTGAGTAAGCAAAGGAGCGTTATTTTCTAGCATATAATATGTTTCTAATAAGATATCATCGAAATCGATATAATTGTATCGCTGTTTTACTTCTTCAAAACGTTCATATACTTCTTTAAATTCTTGCTCGACTGGTGTCTTCGCTTTTACATCTTTCGGACGATTCAATTTGTTTTTCTCAAGTGAAATCATAGCGAGCATCGTTTCCGCATCGTAATCGTCTTTCAAGCGTAGTTCTTTTAAAATTTTCTTTATCATAATTTGTTTATGTTTTTCATTTGCTAAAATTTGCTGATTATATCCTTGGCTACGAAGCAATTTTAAAAAGACAGAGTGGAACGTACCAGCGACAACATAGCTACTTGCAGCATGGTTCATACCAGGTAAGTTCGCTACGCGAGTTCGAATTTCTTCAGCTGCTTTTTGTGTAAACGTTAGTAGTAAAATATTTCGCGGATGAACTTGTTTTACATTCACTAAATAACCTACGCGAGTTGTTAAAACGGATGTTTTCCCGCTTCCAGCACCAGCTAATGTAAGGACAGGACCTTCTGTTGTTCGTACTGCTTCTAATTGTTTTTCGTTTAAATAAACGTTTTGCTGTTCGAGAGCACGGAAATAAGCCGCATCTGCATCTTCTTCCATAATTAAATGAGTAGATGTTTTCGGAATATGATACGTTGCTCGCGGAATGTCAGCGTGTGTTAACGATTTTTGTGAAAATTTTTCTTGTGTCATATATTCACCTTCAAAACTATAGCATCAACATTTAACTTTAGCGGAAGAAAAAGAAAATAGCAATGTAAAAAACAGGAGGGGATACCTCCTGTTTTCAAATTACAATTCTTTTATCATTACGACGTGCGGTATATTTGCTTCCAAAAATACATCAGAAGTCGTTACGTATCCAAGCTTTGTATAGAAATCTTCCGCATGTGTTTGGGCATGAAGTTTCAATTTTGGTAGCGAGTTTTCCTTCGCATGTATTTCAAGTGCATCCATAACAATTTTTCCAATGCCTTTTTTGCGATGAGAACTTAGTACGCAAATGCGCTCCATCTTTCCTATTCCATCAACGGTGCGAAAGCGGCCAGCGCCAACTGGAACATCATTATCATATATAACAACGTGTGTGGAAGTTTCTTCAAACTCATCGTACTCCTCTTCAGCAGAAACACGTTGTTCGTTCACAAATACTTGCTTACGTACAGAGAATGCATCTCTTAGTTGTTCATCTGTTTGTACGATTTGTGCGTGCAAATTAGTTGTTCCCCTTTCCAAGGTGGAATGTTTCATGTACAGTCCACGTTCCATTTTCTAATTGATATAGAAGATGGAAACGGTCGATAGGTTGCTCATAATAGAAATCTTTCATACGTAATCGACCTAATACATCAGCATGCTCTGCATCTGATAAGCCTTGTCCAATTGTTAAATGTGGTACGAAAGCGTATTCGCGTTCTTGTGTAAAGAAACCATTATGCATTTCTTCATTTAAGAAAGTAAGTTCAGGTGTTTTTTCTACTTTAAAATAAAGCACATTATTAACAGGTGCGAATGAACCGACTTTTCCAACATGAAGGGTGAAAGGGTTCGTTTTACTTGCGATTGTATGTAACTCGCTTACAATCGATTCTAGTTGATCCTCTTGCGTTTCAAAGGGTGTTTTCAATGTAATATGTGGCGGAACTAATGCGTAGTGCGGATCATAACGCTTACGCAATCCGTTCGCTTTATCTTGAATCATTTTAGATGGAAAAATTACAATGCCTAATTTCATGTTCCAATTCCTCCCTTTGTAAGTCTAGTTAGATTTTGAGAAAATAAATCTCTTTATCTATTATATCAAATTATTCTGAATACTGCTCTCTATTATTTCATTGATAGAATATGAGAGAAGGCTTTCGGTAAATCAGCTTGCCAATACTTCCAAGTATGATTACCTTCAAATTCTTCGTAATGCGTGATGAAATTTCTATCTGTAAGAAGAGCATTTAAATTACGGTTCGGTTCTACGAAATCAGATACTTGTCCATCCGTGCGCTTTACAGCTGTTTCTTCTGTCCCAATGACGTGATAAAGTTCTAACGCCTGTGGATCTTTGAATTCTTTTGCTAAGTTCATCACTGTTTCATCAACAAATGGTGATTGCATAACGACTTTACCAAATGTATGCGGATACATAAGTGCGGTCATAAAGGAAACTGTTCCGCCAAGAGAATCCCCGATTAAAACACGCCCTTTTCCCATTTGATATGTTGGATAATTTTCATCAATATATGGTGCAAGTTCATGAGCAAGGAAGCGAATATACGCAGCATTTTTCACTTCATTTGGGAAATATTTTTCTTTACGATCGTGTACATTTTTATATGGAATACCGACAATAATTGTACGGTCAATGTCTTCAGTTTCACGAAGACTTTCAATTACACGGTGTGCTTTACCAAGCTGAAAATAATCTCTGCCATCTTGTGCAATTACAACTGTATGTTTGTGCAGTGGTGTGTAATTTACTGGTAAGTAAACGAGAAGCGTCACATCTTCTTGAAGTGATGTGCTATAAAATGAAATTTCTTCGATTCTCCCTATTGTTTGATTCATGTAGATCCCCCTAAATAAAAATTTGCTGTAACGATTGTAAGAGCGACGCTTGTAGTGAAAAAGAAAGATAAATTCACTAATAGGTGCTTTCGTTTCTATTTTACCATAATGGTACGAAGAATCTAAAAAATTAGTATTTAAGTTAGGAAAGAAAACGGATATAATGAAGTGGGATTTTTACAGGTGAGAGGGGAGACAGGATTTGAAACAAGAAAGATCGATCGCACTACCATTGGCAATTTCCATTATAGCCATTTCATTCGCAGCAGTTTTTGTAAAGATGTCCTCAGCACCATCGTCTATTTTAAGTATGTATCGTTTATGGATTATCGTACTTATTATGCTGCCAATCGTTTGGAAAAAACGGGAAGAGTTTCATAAGATTCAAATAAAAGATTGGGGATTTTTAATTGGATCTGGATTCTTTTTAGCGCTTCATTTTCTTTTATGGTTTGAATCTTTAAAGCATACAACAGTTGCTAGTTCGACGATTATCTTAGCACTTCAACCGATCGTATCTTTAGTTGGAGGTTTTTTCTTATTTAAAGAAAGAACGACATACTCAGCCATTGCGACAATGGGAATTGCGATACTAGGCGTAATGTGTATTGGGTGGGGAGATTTAGGGCTAAGTGAACAAGCGATTTATGGGGATATATTATCCTTTTTAAGTGTAATAGCGGTGGTTGGTTATTTATTTATTGGTCAAACGACAGTAAAAAAAGTATCACATTGGATTTATAGCTTTACAGTCTTTGCATTCGCAGGTATTTTCATGGGAATTTATAATATCGTGCTGCAAGTGCCTTTTACAGGTTATACGAAGTGGGACTGGACTGTTTTTCTTTTACTAGCGGTCGTACCGACAGTGTCACATGTAATTAATAACTGGTTGTTGAATTATGTGAATGCAACAACGATTTCAATGAGTATTTTAGGAGAACCAGTTGGGGCATCTATATTAGCGTTCTTCTTGCTTGGAGAGAAATTAAATGCAATGCAAATTATCGGTAGCATGCTCGTATTGTTTGGTGTATCTGTTTTCTTACTACAGCAACAAAAACGAACAGCAAAAGATGTGGTGAACGAACCTGTGTATACACAGGAATTATAAAGTTAGGGGAGAAAAGAGAAGTTGTGATGCTTCTCTTTTTGTTTTATAGGAATGTAGGTGAAGAAGGGAGAGGGGGAGAGGAATGGAATTTTCATCTAAAAAAGATGTATGGCTATATCCAATTTTTTTCGTTGTCATTGGTGCTTGTTTTGCTCCTATATTTGCAGGGAGAGAATATTTCCTTTTATTTTTTACAATTCCATTAGCTATCCTGTTTAGTTGGAGTTGGTTCTCGACAAAATATATTGTCGGGGAAGAAACAATTACTATTAGATCGGGTTTCGTTAAAAAGAGCATATTTATACGAGATATAAAACAAATTTCAAATACGAAAAATCCAATAGCAGCTTATGCTCTATCATTTGATCGACTTGAAATTGTTTACGGCGCACATCAAACAGAGATTATTTCTCCTAAAGGTAAAGAGCAATTCATCAATCTCGTTAAAAGTAAAAATCCACACATTGAAATCAAGTAAAAGAGTGGCTACGAAGCCACTCTTTTATTTTGGATTTGTCATATAAGGTTGTACATGAATGACACATAGGTCGCGAAATTTTCCTTCAGCAGTTGTAACAATTACGACTGCTCTTCCTGCACTTTTTCCAGTAATCGTTACCGTATCACCTTTTGGATACAGTGTGATAACATCAGCATTCATATTTGTCCAAATAAGTTCGTTATTGGTTGCTTGTACTGGCAAAACAGAAGCGGATAACTCAGTGCTTTGTCCCGTTCGTACTTTTAATTTATTTTTTTCCATATGAACACCGATGACTGAAATAACAGAAGGAGCAATTGAAATTTTAGGTGGATTAGGTTGTATGTTCAAACAAGACGCAGAAGTATTGGTGATAGGTGAAAATTTTCGTGTTTGTTGTTGCTGGAAAGCTGCTAACATGTTGGAGTCCCCTTTCTGTATAAGTGCTGATAGTACTACTATAAAGGAGTAGTGTTACGTTTAATTTAACGAAACATAAAGAAATTGTTAAATTCGAGCAGAAGATTGTCGAACTTTGATAAAGTGAAACTTTAATCAGTGGGGGTTTTGTTCATCCCCCACTGATTATTAGCCCTCACCAATCGGGCTTTTACGTGCAGTTCATCCCCCACCTAACTTCTTTGCTTTCCCTGAATTTTGAGGTGGGGGGTCTTACTGCACGTTAATGCGGGATAAAAAGAAAACTCTGCTGATACGATAACAGCAGAGTTTTTCCTTTATAGATTATGACTATGTTGTTTTTCGAAATTCTCAAATTGCTCTTCAACTTCTTTTGAAGGCTGTGTTAGTAAACTAACAATTATGATTGCTATTAAACTAATAGAAAAACCAGGAATCATTTCATATAAGAAGTTTGTTAAGAATTTAAACTGGGTCCATACAATAACAGTAGCGGCACCAGAAATCATACCAGCAAGTGCGCCCCACTTCGTCATACGTTTCCAATATAAGCTTAATAAAATAGCAGGCCCGAATGAAGAACCAAATCCAGCCCAAGCGTATCCAACAAGAGCTAAAATCGTATCATTTTGTTTAAACGCTAATGCGCACCCAACTAATGCAATAACAAGTACAGCCATACGACCGACAAATACAAGCTCTTTATCAGAAGCAGAACGTTTAAAGAAAGTACGATATAAGTCTTCAGTTACGGCACTAGAAGTAACGAGTAACTGAGATGAGATTGTACTCATAATCGCTGCTAAAATAGCTGCTAATAAAAATCCAGTAATAAGTGGGTGGAATAAAATTTTTCCAAGTTCAAGGAAAATAGTCTCTGGATTAGATAAAGTTAACTCTTGTTGTGAATAGTAAGCAATACCGATAAGACCAGTAAACATAGCTCCGACAACAGAGAAAATCATCCAGCTCATACCAATTCTTCGTGCGCTTTTCAGTTCTTTTACAGATGAAATTGCCATAAAGCGTACGATAATATGAGGTTGTCCAACATAACCAAGGCCCCATGCGAATAAGGAAATCATTCCTAAAGTAGAGGCACCTTTAAAAATATCTAAACGTGTTGGATCTACAGAACGAATTGTATCAAATGCAGGTCCAAGTCCGTTCGAATTCATAATTGTTACGATAGGAACAAGAATAAGAGCAACAACCATAATGATTCCTTGCACGAAGTCTGTCCAACTTACTGCTAAGAAACCACCAAATAATGTGTAAGCGACAACAACGCCTGCAACAATGAATAATCCAACATGATAGTTCATACCAAATGAATTTTCAAATAATACAGCGCCTGAAACTAGTCCTGAAGCTACATAGAAAGTAAAGAAAATCATAATAACAAGTCCAGATACTAAGCGTAGCATGTGAGATTTGTCGTGGAAACGGTGTTCCAAAAATTCTGGGATAGTAATAGAGTTATTAGCAATTTCAGAGTAGGTACGTAAGCGAGGAGCAACATAAAGCCAGTTTGCGTATGCGCCTAGTGTTAGGCCGATTGCAATCCAACTGCTACTTAATCCAACGCTAAACATTGCACCGGGTAATCCCATTAAAAGCCAGCCACTCATATCTGATGCTCCAGCACTTAATGCTGTTACTGCGGGGCCTAGTGTACGCCCGCCAAGCATATAATCTGTTAAGTTGGATGTTCGTTTGTAGGCGAAATAGCCGATTACTAACATCCCGAGCATGTAAATAGAGATAGAAGTTAAAGTTAACATCTGCGTACTCATGTAGTTCCCCTTCCTTTTGTCATGTCTTTTGATGCGTTATGCATATTTATAATCTATCATGATTATTCTGAAAAATCCATACAGAAATATGAATTTTCAGAAATGTAAGCGTTTTTTGAAGTCATTTTACTTTTTTAATATATAATATTCATACAAAAAACCTTATTTTTAATAGAGTATTTATTATATTTACATAAAAAGAGCTTGTTTTGTCAATATAATATTGAAAGGAAAGAAAAATAAATTTTTTAAAAAAGTATTGACTTGTGAAAAAAGTCAGGTCTATAATGAGTGCAACTTAAAAAAATGCAAGCGTTGATGAAGAAGAGTACACATGATGAACATGTCAGAGAGCTGATGGTTGGTGCGAATCAGTATGGAATTGATGTGGAATGGGCTTCGGAGCTTCCAAACCGAAACGAAAGAAGTAGGCTTTGGCGACATGATCTCATCGATACAAGAGACACGTATTGTTTTTGATACGGTAAAGTGCGTTACATTCGTAACGAATTAAGGTGGCACCACGGGAGTACCCGTCCTTTTTATAGGATGAGTACTCCCTTTTTGTATACAAAAAATTAAATAAATGAAATCGTTTAAGTAAGAAGAGTACGTATATTGGAGACGTTTCAGAGAGCTGGGGATAGGTGGGAGCCCGGTGCGATGCCATATACGGAATGGGCTTACGAGAGGTATGCTGAACAATTATTTTCAGTAGGCAACCCGGGTTCCGCCGTTACAAGGATAAGGTATAAATTTTGTACCTGAATAAAGCGGGATGCTTTTGCATCCAACATGAGGTGGTACCGCGGTATATTTATCGTCCTCTACATATTTTCGATATGTAGAGGACTTTTTTATTTTTCGGGGCGAGGTGAAGGACATGATGACGAAAGAAGAATTTATGAAGCAAAAAGAACAAAGAAAACCATTTTTAGTAATTGTTGAAGAAGAAGGAGATAGCATTACGCCAATTTCTTTATATAGACGTATGAAAGGTAAGAAGAAATTTTTATTAGAAAGCTCACAACTTCATCAAGATAAAGGACGCTATTCTTACTTAGGTTGTAATCCGTATGGTGAAGTGAAAAGCGTGGGTACAGAAGTGGAACGAACGATTTACGGCCGGGTAGAAAAGCTGCAAGGTAACGTGTTGCAAGTGTTAGAAGAAGTAATTGCACCAACGCAAGTAGGCAGTCCATTCCCGTTTTGCGGAGGAGCAGTTGGTTATATTGGCTATGATGTTATTCGGCAGTATGAAAACATTGGAGCAGATTTACAAGATCCATTGAATATTCCAGAATTACATCTTTTATTATATCGTGAGTTTATCGTTTACGATCACTTACGCCAAAAGTTGTCGTTTGTATACGTATGCAGGGAAGATGATTCAGCAGATTATGAAGAAGTATATGAAAGATTGCAAGTGTATAAAGAGGAAGTGCTTAAGGGAGAAGAAGCGGAAGGAAACGAAATACGATCAACGTTATCATTCACATCTTCTATAACGGAAAAAGAATTTTGTGAGATGGTAGAAACGGCGAAAGAATACATTCGAGCCGGGGACATATTCCAAGTCGTATTATCTCAGCGCTTGCAAAGTGAATGTATTGGTGATCCATTTGCGTTATATCGAAAACTTCGAATTGCCAATCCATCACCATATATGTTTTATATCGATTTTCAAGATTATGTTGTACTCGGTTCTTCGCCAGAAAGTTTGCTATCAGTAAGAGACGATAAAGTGATGACGAACCCGATTGCGGGTACGAGACCGAGGGGGAAAACGAAGAAGGAAGATGAGGAAATCGAAAAAGAACTGTTAGGAAATGAGAAAGAGCGAGCAGAGCATATGATGCTCGTGGATCTTGGGCGAAATGATATTGGCAGAGTAAGTGAAATCGGCTCAGTTACGATAGATAAATATATGAAAGTAGAAAAATACTCTCATGTTATGCACATTGTATCTGAAGTTTACGGAACATTGCGAAAACAAATGAGTGGATTTGATGCATTAGCGTATTGCTTACCAGCGGGGACAGTTTCAGGCGCTCCGAAAATTAGAGCGATGGAAATTATCAATACATTAGAGCATGAAAAAAGAAATGTATATGCCGGAGCAGTTGGATATATTTCATTCTCAGGAAGCCTTGATATGGCACTTGCAATTCGAACGATGGTTGTAAAAGATGAAAAAGCGTACGTTCAGGCAGGAGCAGGCATTGTGTACGATTCAGATCCAGTAGCTGAATATGAAGAAACATTAAATAAAGCGAGAGCACTTTTGGAGGTAATGAAATGATTGTACTGATTGATAATTACGATTCATTCACATACAACTTGTATCAACTGCTAGGTGAATACGAAGAAGATATTGTCGTCGTAAGAAATGATCAAATAACGATAGACCAATTAGAAGCGATGAATCCAAAAGGAATTGTACTTTCACCAGGACCTGGAAAACCAGAAGATGCTGGCATTTGTATCGAAGTGATTCGTCATTTTTATAAGAACGTTCCCATATTAGGCATTTGCCTTGGGCATCAAGCAATCATATCCGCATTTGGAGGAGATATTGTAAGAGCAGAGCGCATTAAACACGGAAAAACATCACGTGTGAAACATAACGGAACGTCAATTTTTTCGTATGTGACACAGCCGCTAACAGCGATGCGCTACCATTCTCTTGTTGCAGCACAAACGAGCTTGCCAGAGTGTTTTGACATACTAGCGACAGCGATGGACGATGAAGAAATTATGGCAGTTCGTCACAATTATTATCCGCTCTTCGGATTACAGTTTCATCCGGAATCAATCGCGACAGAAGAAGGCGGAAAGTTAATACGTGCCTTTTTAGGCGAAGTGAAAGAGGAGGAAAGAGTATGAATAACTATCTTCGCAAATTAATGGAGGGACAACATTTAACAGAAGAGGAAATGTATAAGGCGGGACTTCTTTTATTAAGTGAAAACCTATTAGAAAGTGAAATTGCAGCTTTCCTAGTATTACTGAAAGCAAAAGGTGAAACTGCAGATGAAATATACGGTCTCGTTCGTGCTCTTCGTGAAAAGGCATTACCGTTTTCAAATCATATACAAGGCGCGATGGACAATTGCGGGACGGGTGGTGACGGTGCTCAAACGTTTAATATAAGTACAACATCGGCATTCGTACTGGCAGGAGCTGGCGTAAAGGTTGCAAAACATGGTAATCGTGCTGTTTCTAGTAAAACAGGCAGTGCTGATTTATTAGAAGAACTTGGTGTAAATATTAGTTGTACGCCGGGTGAGATTGATTACTTATTAGAGAATGTAGGAATTGCCTTCTTATTTGCACCGGCGATGCATCCAGCACTAAGGCGCATTATGAAGATAAGAAAAGAATTAAATGTACCGACGATCTTTAACTTAATTGGTCCTTTAACAAATCCGGTGAATTTAGAAACGCAATTTGTCGGCATTTATAAACGAGATATGTTATTACCAGTTGCGCAAGTGTTACAAAAACTAGGACGGAAACAAGCGCTTGTTGTAAATGGAAGTGGCTTTTTAGATGAAGCGTCATTACAGGGAGAAAATCATGTCGTCGTTTTAAAAAATAATGAGATAGTAGAAATGAGTATTGTGCCTGAGAAATACGGTTTCTCAAAAGTGAAAAATGAAGAAATTAGGGGCGGGAATTCAAAAGAAAATGCAAAGATTACGCTTGGAGTATTGAGCGGGGAAAATAGTGTTTATCGCGATACCGTTTTATTAAATGCAGGTCTTGCTCTTTTCGCAAATGGGAAAGTAGAAACGATTGAAGAAGGAATTAAACTAGCAACGCATAGCATTGACTCTGGAAAAGCATTAGCCAAACTAAACGTATTAATTGTAGCAAGCAACGAAAAATTAGAAAGGGTGAATTAAAATGGGGACGATTTTAGACAAAATTGTAGACCAAAAGAAAAAGGAAGTTGCGGCATTATATGAAACATATACACCAATAAAAGAAGGTAGAAAGACACATTCACTTGTAGAAGCGCTACAGCAGTTTACTGTCATTGCCGAAGTAAAGCGAGCATCACCATCAAAAGGAGATATCAATTTACACGTTGATGTACGAAAACAAGTGAAAACATACGAAGAATGCGGCGCAGGAGCAGTTTCTATTTTAACAGACGGTCAATTTTTTAAAGGATCTTTTCATGATTTACAAACGGCAAGAGAAGAAAGTAACATTCCGCTTTTATGCAAAGATTTCATAATTGATAAGATTCAAATTGATAGGGCGTATGAAGCGGGAGCAGATATTATTTTACTAATCGTAGCAGCTTTAACGAAAGAGAAATTAAAAGAGCTGTATAGCTACGTACTAGAAAAAGGATTAGAAGCGATCGTTGAAGTTCATGATGAACAGGAATTAGAAATTGCAATCCAATTAAATCCGCACGTTATCGGTATTAACAACCGTAATTTAAAAACATTCGAAGTCGATTTAAGCCAAACAGAAAAGCTTGGAAAACGACTGAATGAAGAAAAACTATTTTGGATTAGTGAAAGTGGTATTCATTCAAAAGAGGATATCATCAGGGTCAAACGAGCTGGTGCAAAAGGTGTATTAGTTGGAGAAGCGCTTATGACATCATCTTCTATTCGTACCTTTTTTGAAGATTGTAAGGTGAACATATGAAAGTGAAAATTTGTGGTATTACTGAAGTTGAAACAGCCCAAATAGCTTGCGAATACGGAGCAGATGCGCTTGGATTTGTTTTTGCAGAAAGTAAACGGAAAATTACTCCAGAGAGAGCGAAAGAAATTATTGATGCAATTCCGGAACATATTTTAAAGGTCGGTGTTTTCGTAAATGAATCAGTAGAAGTAATTCATAAAGTTGCAGATGAGTGCGGGTTAACGCATGTGCAATTACATGGAGATGAAGATAAGTATCAAATCGAAAGATTGAATATTCCGTCTATAAAAGCGCTAGGAGTAACTTCAGAGAGTGATATGAAAAACGCTCAAACATATGAAGCGGAGTATATATTGTTTGATAGTCCAAAAGAAAAGTTTCACGGAGGAAATGGAAAGACATTTGCATGGGAAATACTTACTCATATGCCAAAAGAGTTGCGAGAGAAAATGATATTAGCTGGTGGATTAAACGCTCTTAATATAGAAGAAGCGATTCGAACTATTCAGCCGTACATGGTTGATGTAAGTAGCGGAGTAGAGACAGAAGGAAAGAAAGATGTAGAGAAAATAAAACAATTTATTAAAAAAGCGAAGGAGTGTTCCAAATGAACTACGCATATCCAGATGAAAAAGGTCACTACGGTATATACGGAGGACGATACGTTCCAGAAACGTTAATGCAATCTGTATTAGAACTAGAAGAAGCGTATAAAGAGGCAATGGAAGATGAAGAGTTTCAAAAGGAATTAAACCATTATTTAAAAACGTATGTCGGAAGAGAAACACCGCTTTATTTCGCTGAAAATATGACGAAGTATTGCGACGGGGCAAAGATTTATTTAAAACGTGAAGATTTGAACCATACAGGAGCCCATAAAATTAACAATACAATCGGTCAGGCGCTTCTTGCAGTACGAATGGGCAAGAAGAAAGTTGTCGCTGAAACAGGGGCTGGACAACACGGTGTTGCAACAGCTACTGTATGTGCCCTTCTCGGATTAGAATGCGTCATCTTTATGGGAGAAGAAGATGTGAGACGTCAAAAATTAAACGTGTTCCGAATGGAATTACTCGGAGCGAAAGTAGAAAGCGTAGCGGCAGGTAGCGGCACTTTAAAAGATGCGGTGAATGAGGCGCTTCGCTACTGGGTTTCACATGTGCATGATACGCACTACATTATGGGATCCGTTCTTGGACCGCATCCATTCCCTCAAATTGTTCGTGATTTCCAAAGTGTAATTGGGAAAGAAACGAAAAAACAATATGAAGCGTTAGAAGGGAAGTTACCAGAAGCAGTAGTTGCTTGCATTGGCGGTGGTAGTAATGCGATGGGCATGTTTTATCCGTTCGTACACGATGAAGATGTTGCTCTTTACGGCGTAGAAGCAGCTGGAAAAGGCGTTCATACAGAGAAACATGCAGCGACATTAACGAAAGGAAGCGTCGGTGTTTTACACGGATCGATGATGTACCTTCTGCAAAATGAAGAAGGCCAAATTCAAGAAGCACACTCTATTTCAGCAGGACTTGATTATCCTGGCGTTGGGCCAGAACATAGCTTGCTAAAAGATATTGGCCGCGTTTCTTATCATTCAATTACTGATGATGAAGCGTTAGAAGCATTTCAATTATTAACGAAAAAAGAAGGGATTATCCCGGCATTAGAAAGCTCACATGCTGTCGCATACGCATTAAAATTAGCGCCGCAAATGAAGAAAGACGAAGGGCTTGTCATTTGTTTATCTGGCCGTGGTGATAAAGATGTAGAGAGTATAAAACGTTATATGGAAGAGGTGTAAAAGATGGGAGTAGAAAAAATTAAAGCAGCATTTGAAAATGGTAAGAAAGCATTTATTCCGTACGTAATGGGCGGAGATGGTGGCCTTGAAAAATTAAAAGAAAGAATTCGTTTTCTAGATGAAGCAGGGGCAAGTATCGTTGAAATTGGCATCCCGTTTTCAGATCCAGTCGCAGATGGCCCAACGATTCAAAGAGCAGGAAAAAGAGCATTAGATAGCGGTATAACATTAAAAGGTATTTTTCAAGCATTAATAGAGGTAAGGAAAGAAGTGCAAATTCCGTTTGTGCTTATGACATATTTAAATCCAGTACTTGCATTCGGAAAAGAAAAATTTATTGAGAACTGTATAGAAGCAGGTGTAGACGGTATTATCGTTCCCGATTTACCGTATGAAGAACAAGACATTATTGCACCGCTTCTCCGCACGAAAAATATCGCTTTAATCCCACTCGTTACCGTTACGAGCCCAATTGAGCGAATTGAAAAAATCACGAGTGAATCAGAAGGATTTGTCTACGCCGTTACAGTAGCGGGCGTAACAGGAGCACGTCAAAATTTTAAAGACGAGATTCATAGTTACTTAGAAAAAGTAAAATCACATACGCATTTACCGGTAGTGGCAGGGTTCGGTATTTCAACAAAGGAACATGTAGAAGAAATGATTACAATATGTGACGGAGTTGTCGTTGGAAGTAAAGTTATTGAGCTGTTAGAAAATGAAAAACGAGAAGAAATATGTGAATTAATACAGGCAACAAAACAAAAAGAAGAGGCGTAAGTCTCTTCTTTTTGTTTTACGTAATAAATGTTAAAATATACAGAAAATACATATAATTTAGAGGGTGAGAAAGCATGCTAAGACGGAAACTATTATATCTACTTCTAACTGTACCACTATACGCTTGGCTCATTAGCATGACAAAAATAGAGTTGATGGCTCTATTTTTAGGATATGTATTCATCTTTTCCAATTTAAACAGAATTCAAGAGCAATCTATTTTAGAAGTATGTATATTTTCGATTAGTATAGAACTATTTAGTATCGTTTCGATTGTATTATTAAATGAATTATTCCGGTGGATCTATTCATTTGAATTAATAAAACTTGGGAATATTGTATTGCAAGTAATATGTGCTTATATTGTGTTTGTTGTGCTAGACAAAATAATTAGGCAGCAGACGGTTTTTCAGGATAAAAGAAAATGGGAGTGAATGAAAAAGGTGCCGTTTGGCTCCTTTTTTATATCTGTTTTAAAAACAATTGAAAAAAATCACATCTGTTATATAATAGTTAAAAATTGTATTTTAAACGAAATGAGATGATAACATGGCCATATTGTTGGCACTTATCCCAATTATGATGATTTTCATTTGTTTATTTTTATTTAAACAAACGTCATTAAGGTCTTCTTTAATTGCTTACGTTGTGTCTGTTGGAATCGTTTTACTCTCGCCAACATTTCGGTTAGGAATAAGTGAAACTGTGCACGCGACGATTAAAGGGTGGTTAATTTGTTTTATTGTCGGGTACGTTTTATTTTTCGGTATTTTTTTATTTCACCTCATGAACAAAATGGGGTACTTCGACCAAGTAGCACGTTTTCTAGAAGAAGTTACGCATGATCGTTTATTACAAATGCTTCTTATGTGTTTTGGTATTTGTCCACTAATTGAATCAGTAAGTGGATTCGGAATCGGCTTTATGGTTGCAGCACCTATCTTTCTTTCATTAGGCTATAAGCCGTTTCAAGCTGTACTACTTTCATTTATTGGTTTACTAGCTAGTTCATGGGGGGCAATGGCAACTGGTACGATTATAGGATCGCAACTTATCAATATGCCGCTTACAACACTTGGCACAAATACGGCACTACTAAGTATCCCGATGTTTGCTTATTTTATCATTCTTTCTTTACATGTGGTTGGTGGCTGGCAGGCCGTTATTGAAAAGTGGAAGGAAGGACTTGGTTTTTTTCTATTATTTTCTCTCGGAATCTATCTGTCTAATGCATACGTAAGTGTTGAACTAGCGGGTATATTAAGTTCTATCGTTACCATTACATTTGGCTTTCTTATCATTAAATTAAAAGGAAAAAGTGGGCAAAAATTAATGACAGAACATGCTGCGGCAACGGAAAGAGAAGTATCTATTATAAAAATTATTAGCCCTTATATATTCTTAACCGTTTGTATTTTACTTTCTCGCCTCGTACCAGCATTGCATGATGTATTCAGGTCATATGCAATCCTTGATTTAAAATCATACTCTTACAAACTAGAGTTATTATATTCACCAGGATTTTGGCTCGGTATGACTTGTTTATTTACAATTATTTTCTTTCGTATTCCATCAAACATTATTAAACAATCACTCTCGCAAACGATAAAACAATGGATTCCATTTGCGATTACGACGACAATGTTTATCGCCATTTCAGAACTAATGGGTGCATCTGGCATGCATTCATTACTTGCAAAAACAGCTGGTGAAACATTTGGAACATTTTTCGTTTTCGTTGCTCCGTTCATCGGTGGAATCGGTGGCTTTTTAACAGGTAGTAATGCAGGATCAAATGCGATGTTCATAAAACTACAAATGCAAACGGCGCAAAACGTAGCACTCCCGTGGCAATACGTCACAACATTGCAAAACACCGCATCATCAGTAGCGACAATCGCTTGTCCGTCACGGATTACACTAGGTGCGTATTTATGTAACATACCATATCGTGAAAATGAACTATTAAAGAAGACGACGTTAATGATTTCTGGTGCGGTGTTGCTTGTAGTGGTAGAGGTTGTTATGTGGTATATGTTGAGAAAATAAGAAATCCTCCTGAGAAAGGAGGATTTTCTTTTTATATGGATAATGCCTAAAGTATGAAAAGCTTCTACTAAATGAATAGGAGATGAAATGTATGCCCCTAAAAAACTACGGCGTGTTAAAAGGTACCGTTATACAATCTAAGATTGGAAAAGGGAAAACTCCTCATTATCAAGTTCATTTACAAGGCGAAGCAGAAGTAGATTATCGTATTGCAATTAACGTAAAGTCGCAAAGTTATCCGTCAGAAGTTTTATATTTTGCGAGCGACAATATTCGGTCAGAGGCGATTCATATTTTACCGACATTACCATTTGGTTTTACAGAAATAAAAAACAATGAACCGAAAGTAGCTTTAGACTACGTAAGAGGTAATGTATTTGATTCGAAGCAAATGATCCCTTTACCTGCTGAAAAAGCAGGAGTTGATAATGATTTAAATGAAAAAATAGAGCGTTATATAAAACGAGCGATAGAAGAAAAAGCAATTATTTACGCGTTTGGCGAAAGATGGGGACCAGAAGAAAATACACCCGATTCTTACTTTCATTTCGAACCAGGGAACGGGATACACGATATTCATATGAACCAAGGGAATGTAGAGAAATGGAAAGGTGATAATGGTATATGGCAAGACGGAGGAATACTCATTCACTTTGAAAAAGAAGAAGAATGGATTGGTATCTTCCTTGCATTCCAGTCACAGTCATGGTGTACCGATGAAGAGGGACATGCTCGTGTTCCGGTTGAGTATTGTGATTATAAGAGAAGTAATTAATAAGAAGAGGGTGTTCAAAACGAACGCCCTCCTCTTATTTTATAAAATCCAAAACTAACAAGTGTAGAAATACAAGAGAATAGCAGTGCCACACTAGAAAATGCAATGAGATACATATTATATTTCATAACCTGTCCAATTAGCTGATTACTGTCGTACTGAAAAAGTCCGGCTATTATATTGAATAAAAATAATACGATAAACATGACGATAACACCGTCTATTGATCCTTTAATGTCTGGTTTACTTAAAGCGATATGAGCAGAAATGCAAATGGCGATAAATAAAAATAACCAAAAGGAAGGATTCAATAAATTACTTATTGTAAATAAGCTTTTCAATAATACGAACGTTGACAAGAGCATGTTCTGAACCATTTCTAAATTAATAGAAGTAGAGGCAACAGTTGTTTCGAGAGTCGTATTAAATAAAGAATAAGATTCGGGTACGAAATAGCGCATTAAAAGGATTAATGCAGTAATACCTGAAATAATAGGCCCGATGCCGATAAAGAAATTCCCGATTCGTTGATATACACTTTTTTGATTGTATTGATGTTGTACATAGCCTAAAGCACCTTGGCTTGTATCTGTTGGGAAGAACTGCGTTGCTACAATTTTATGACGGAATAGTACGCACATAATGGCATGTCCAAGTTCATGAATGGGAACACCAATCCACGCTGTTAAAAGGAATCCTTTTCTTCCGAAAGCTCTCGCCCAATACATTCTTGTTAGTGATTCTAAATAACCTAATAGAAATCCGATTACAATGATGACTCCAATTAAAGAAAATAGTTGGATCACACTTGTAAGGAGTATTTGAAAAATAGAGTTTACAAATTCCATTGTCTTTCATCCAATCTGTTTAAAGGTTCACTTTAATTGCTCTGTTTCATAATAGCATTATTTTTCTAGATTGCTAGCACATATATTTTCTTTTAAAAGAGGATTTCATAATCCTTTTCTTGTAGTCATGTTTTATGTGCAAATTCATATATTGAATTTGTAACACCCTATCAGCTATATGCTTAAGGAGGGATAAGAGAATGAAATGTCCGGCATGTCATACGGAAAATACAGCAGAGGCAAAGTTTTGCGGGAATTGTGGACATTCGTTAACGGAAGAATTAGTAGTAAGTGGTGTACGGGAAGAAGGAGAGCAACAAGCACGCATAGCACAAGTAAAGGAAACTCGGCCAAATGAAACGGTAAAGCAAACGAAACGATTTGCGAGCGGCTATTTTCAGTTTTTTAAACATGCTTTAAAAGCACCGACAGCGATTATGAAAAGCGGCAAGATTGAAGTAGGAAATGGAATTGTAAGTCTTGTTCTTATTTGTTTTTTAGGAGCATGTATTTTTTATAGAGTGATGAGCACAGCAGCTGCTGTTACGAGGACATTTGCACCAGATATAACGACTCCTAATTTCTTTTGGGACTCTGTAACGGTCTTTTTATTTTTATTAATTTTAACTTTATTTGTCGGATTTATTATTTTTGTAAGTGGTAAGATGATGAAATCTTCTTTTTCTTTTCTTGAAGCATTTGGTATATGGGGAACGATAGCGACTCCAGCTATTGCTATATTAGTTCTTTCTTTTCTGTTTAGTTTCCTACTAATCTTTTTCTTGCCAATATTATTAGTGCTGGCTATAACGTATATGTTAATTAGTATCATCGTAGCTATATTAAAACTAGATAGCGGTGGATTAGATCTTGTTTACACTCTTCTTATCGCAAATATTTTAATCGGAATCGTAACATGTATTGTACTTTGGTCTTACATTAGTACGATAATCCAAACGATTACTGGAGGATTTACGGAATTCTAAGGAAAAGGTTGTTGAACGAATTAAATTAAGAGAATAGAGTACGTGAAAAAGGTACAGTGTATATAACTGTACCTTTTTTATGGTTTTTTATCTGGACCAGGATCCCTAGAGAAGAAGATGTGAAAGAGGAATGTGACTTTACTTGCTCCTCCTGATGTACTGGCTTGCACATCAGATAAAGCACTAGATGTTAAAACACCTTCAGAATGAGGTGGGACGACTATTTTGAGTGTATCGTCTGATTCTGATGATGCAGTAACTGTTATTGTATCATCAGATAAGTTCAAAATTTTAACAGTTCCAATTGGTAAGATGGACTTGCCAGCGTGTGAGGCTGAAGCGAAGTGAGAGCCTTTCCAAATCGTTTGTGCGAAAGTCTCATCATTAGATAACCAAGCACGAGCACTATAAAGGGTCGCGTTAATGGAAAATTCTTGGTCAAGTGGCAAGGCGGCTTTCGGTTCTTTCGGTTCCTCTGGAAGCTGGGCGAGAAGGCCGGCGCACATGTATGTTTCACCTACTTTCAATAGTAACTGTTATAGCATATTAAACATGTTGTTTATAAGACACGACGGTTACCTATTCACGTATAGGTTTGTGCACCAAATTTGTAGATGAAATAATCTTTCTTTACAATGGGGATAGGTGTATTTCTATAAAATATGGAAATCGTAAAGAATATGGAAAATAGAAGGAGTGGTAAAGTGAACTATGTCATTATTGGCGGAGATGCAGCTGGTATGAGCGCAGCAATGCAAATTGTTAGAAACGATGAAACTGCAAATGTTGTGACGTTAGAAAAAGGTGAAATCTATTCATATGCTCAGTGCGGTTTACCTTATGTAATTAGCGGTGCTATCGCTTCAACTGAAAAATTAATCGCGCGCAATGTGAAGACATTTCGTGATAAATATGGAATTGATGCGAAAGTGCGTCATGAAGTTACAAAAGTAGATACAGAAAAGAAAATTGTGTACGCAGAGCATACGAAAACGAAAGATATGTTTGAATTTCCGTACGATCGCTTATTAATTGCAACTGGCGTGCGCCCTGTTATGCCAGAGTGGGAAGGACGAGAGTTACAAGGCGTCCATCTTTTAAAAACAATTCCGGATGCTGAGCGTATATTAAAAACGCTAGAAACGAATAAAATTGAGGATGTAACGATTATTGGCGGCGGTGCCATTGGACTTGAGATGGCAGAAACATTTGTAGAACTTGGTAAGAAAGTAAGAATGATTGAGAGAAATGATCATATCGGTACGATTTATGATGCAGATATGGCGGAATATATACATAAAGAAGCGGATAAACATCATATTGAAATTTTAACGAATGAAAATGTAAAATCGTTTATCGGAAAAGAGCGAGTAGAACAAATTGAAACGGATAAAGGTACGTATAAAGCGGATCTTGTTTTAGTATCTGTCGGAGTGAAACCGAATAGTGATTTTCTTGAAGGAACGAATATACGTACAAATTATAAAGGGGCAATCGAGGTAAATGCATATATGCAAACGAATGTAAAAGACGTATATGCAGCTGGTGATTGTGCAACACATTACCACGTTATAAAGGAAATTCATGATCATATCCCGCTCGGAACAACTGCGAATAAACAAGGGCGACTTGCTGGACTCAATATGGTTGATAAGCGAAGAGCATTTAAAGGTACGTTAGGTACAGGCATTATTAAATTTATGGATTTGACGCTCGCGAGAACGGGATTAAATGAAAAAGAAGCGAAAGGGCTAAACATCCCATATAAGACGGTCAAAGTAGATTCCACAAATATGGCAGGCTATTATCCAAGTGCCAAATCACTTCACTTGAAATTACTATATCGCTCTGATACGAAACAATTATTAGGTGGGCAAGTAATTGGAGAAGAAGGCGTAGATAAACGGATTGATGTGATTGCAATGGCACTTTTCAATAAAATGAGTATTCACGATTTAGAAGATGTCGACTTAAGTTACGCACCACCATATAACAGCGTTTGGGATCCGATTCAACAAGCGGCAAGGAGAGCAGAATAGCACTTTTTAAAGTGCTATTTTTTTGTGAAGGGGGAGTAATTGAAGTTTCACTTTATTTTGAATATACCGTTCACCCTTGAAAACATAGTACGTATCGCTTATATTTTCATATAGTATTTATTTTAAAACAAAGCAATGAACGAACCAGGGGGCGCAGTATGGCAATTAACATGAAAACAATCGAAGAATGGATTGCGGAATCAAACGCAAGACAAGAAGAAGACTTTGGACACGTTGTGGAAGAGATGAAAGAAGTATGTGTCGGACTTGATAACGCGACGTTAATCTATGCGAAAAATGTATTTTGTTTCGGTAAGAAAGTAGAAGTATTGTTCTTCTTCCAAGACCATGTCGTGATCGGACAAGAGAAAGAAGAATATATTGAAATTGAAAAATTAAAGTATGATGCCATTACACATAGCAATTTAAAAACAAACGATAAAAATACAACGTTAGAATTAAAGTTTGCTAACGGACAATCTATTAATTTAGATAGCTTAAATGATAACTACGGTACGAAAAACTGGCTATTTGCAAGACAAATTAAGAGTATCTTTAAATTAATCTAGTAAAAAGCAGACCTCAAAGGGTCTGCTTTTTACTTAATTCCTATTACACAAAGACAACCTCTTTCTTCATAGCATTTCACACTTGTAAATCCTGTTTTATAAAATAGGTTTATTAATTCTTCATTCGTTTTACATTTCTCCATATGATATTGAATTTTGAAAGTTTCAGCTACTAATAAAAAAGATCCATTCGGTTGTAAGACGCGAAATACTTCTTTTATATCTTGTTCCACATCGGGCCAAAAGTAGTGTGTTTGAAAAGCGGTTATGAGATCGAAGAAGTTTGTATTGTAAGGAATAGAGGAGACACTTGCCTGATGAATGATTACTTTTCCTTTTTTTACGTCCTGTATATTGGCTTTCTTTGAGTTTTCAACAGCTTGATCTGAATAATCAATTCCATATATTTTTCCAAATGGAATTCGTTTTGAAAGAGTATGTATTGTTTTGCCGCCGCCACAACCAATATCTAAAGTAATTGCATCTTTACGTATATGTATTTTTTGTAATCCACAATTTGTTAGTCTCGTATGTGCAGCGTTCATAATACAAAGCATGGAAGAACCAATTGTCCCGCGAGGTTTTTTTGCTTGCTGAATTAATCGTTGTAAAATGCTCAAGTTAAACTCTCCTTTTATGTAAGAATATATACTCATTTCGCTTTTTATAAATTAAGTCCTTTAAAAAAAGCACGCCGTCTACCGGCGTGCTTCTAATTATGCAAAGCCCCTTTTAACCAATCCCGCGCCCGATACGCCCCAACAGGAATTTGAATGAGAGACGTTTCATTTCCAGCATCTATCCCGTACAATTGATCGCATGAATTTGTATCAAAGCTAAGCAACGGATGCCCGCCCATTCCCATAGCGGTCGCAGCAAAAACGAGTTTATGAACGAGGATACCAGCTTCCATTTGGTGAATACGGTATCCTCTATATCCTAATGCATTTGTATAGTAATCTTTCTTTCCGACTACATGTAAGCAAAGTGGTACTTGAAAAAGGTTTACATTATCCATCGTCATACTAGATTGAAGGGGATAACGAAGGTCTCCATATCGAATAGGTTGTATGGAATGCGTTTTACTGTTATAAGCGTAAGCCCCGTTTTCTATATCTTTTACGTTATACAAACATCCATATAATGAGACGCGTGCATTTTCATTTACATACTTACCATCAAGGTCGTTGTAATAAGGGAAGGAGAGGCTCGCTTCTTGTAGTAAAGTAGCGAGCCCGGCTGCATCCCATTTTGTTAAAGTAAAGTCAGCATCAGGGGAATATCGTTTTTTGCAAAGGTGTAAGAAATCATACGATAACCGTTCTACTTTTGGTAGTTGTATGGCGTGAGCGCTATGTTGATAGTATTCTTCATGAGCGAATGTTTGGAAGTGTTCTGTCGATTCGATCATAGAGACTTCATTTAATTTTGTTATCATCGGATATTCATCAACATGCTTTGAGCGAATGAAATGTTCATGTGTTAGCGGCGGAATTTGCTGCAATAGGTCATGGGAAGTAACGGTTTTATGTTCACGAGGATCATTGTAAAACCAAGCTGTATTTTGCTTTGTACTTAAAGGAATAACTGCATACACACTTTCTTCACCTTCAGATAATCCAAGTAAATGATTCATTGCACGGTCTAAAAATTGGAAGTATACTCCATTTGCATAACCGAACGGTTTGGCACATTCGAGTAATTGTCCAATGAGAACACCACTATCTAATCCTTGAAGACGATAGGAAAAATTATTGTATTTAAAGAAGTTTTTCCAAAACATAGTAGATACAAATGCAGCACCAAAACAAGAGTGTAAGTTACAGCGATTGCCGAGTGCGTCTGTAAGATAAGAATCGAAATTTCCTTCACGAAGTAAGATAAGTCGGTGATGTGCGGCGTCATAATGGTAAATACCGTCTGGATAATCGTCAATCTTTAAATATATATACAATTCATTCGGATATAAAGCGCCGCCTGAAGGAATAGATCTTCGTAATAAATTTCTTCCGCTATTTAGCTGACATAATTCGGTTAAACCAAATGAATACAAAAGGTAGTGACCAATCTCATCTAAAGTAGGTGTAGTAGAAGAATTCGGCAAAGATAACGGGATTTCTAAGGAGAGAGGGATAACAGGTAAATTTCGGTACAATTTATACGGAAGTGGTGCGTCTTTCCAGTCCACCTCATGATTCGGCATAATTTCATCAATAGAGAAATGGAGATGATGCAAAAAAGTATTTAGCTGCATGAAATCCCTCCTTTACTATGGAAACGGATGTGGATGTGGATTTAATTTTTCATTCGTTAAAGGTTCATCTGTATATCCAAGTGTCATCGGTACAGTATACACTCGATCCAGTCCTGTAACCCGGGTGAGATGGTGACCGAATGTCATTGGTAGCATGCCTGGAATAATGACTTTTACACAGTGTAATCCGTTCTTTTCTATAAGGGGAACGGTCTGATCTACAACGATTACTTCGAGCTCAGATTGATGTAAACGATTTAAAAGTTGATGAAGATCGGACGTTAAATCCATGTGAAATGATTGCAATGTATTCATTTCTTGGAACGTTTGGACGGGAGCATCTTCACGTAAAAGAAAGTGAAGACGTTCTTCCGCTTCTTTCAATCCGTACAGCATACTATGGTCTTCCATTTTATTAACGAGATAAGGATCTTGTAAGCAGTTCTCGTAGTACTCTCTTTTCTGCTCAAGTTCATCATCTGTTATAAGTAACATACCTGCTATTTCGTGAATGGCACTTTTTAGAGCGCGGACTGGGTCTAAATGAGAGCCTCCCGCACAGACAACATTCATCCCATTTGCACGCGTATTTTTCGCAATTACCCATAAGCTCGGGATGCCGTGTTCCATCGTCGCATTAAAAGCATGTAGTTCATATCCAGTAATCGTGTGTAACCGCTGGATCATTAATTGTAATTCTGTATCATTTGCTGAACTAAGATCAAGGCGGGGAAGAGGTAATTCAGCATACCAAGTGAGCAGGAAGGCGTCACGCTCTACAATTTCTAAAATGCCGTGAAAAATTGCTTCTTCTAAACTACCACCAATTGCACATCCATTTGATGTTTCATACACGAAGGCGTCTCGATGACCAAGGCTATAATAAGCGATTGATTCTGGAATTAAAATTGACCGGTTTTGTGACAATGAATATCCCCATACCCAGTTTTGTTCATAGTCAGGATCAAATGGTTTAAATGGAAAACCATCACGATTATAATGTTCATTTGTGTGTACACCGAGTGAGAGGGGATTCAGTGCGTGATCCTCTACATCATGAAAACTACCGTGTACATTTGTCTTTTTCCCTCGAGGTGACATACCACAATATCTTTCTAAACCTTCTAAAATAGCAGTTGCTTCACTCATTGCAAATGAATGAGTTCGACCTGCAACACCTTCATTTCCAAACATTAAAGGCATGTTTATAATAACGTCAGCAAATGGTAATAAAGAATGCTGCATTTTTCCGTTCAACATACCAACTCGGTAATCTAAATAATCTCTCGTTAAAAATGTGTTTAGCTCATGTATGGAACGGCATCGATATGTTTCATTACTTGTTTTTAAGCTCGGTTGTAAAGAAATCTCTGCCGCATCCGCCGTATCATCAGGTAAATTACTACACATGGGGCAGAGAGGATCAGGAAGAAAAGAATGTCGTGTACATTGCAATGTTTGTAAGTTTAGTAAAATGAGTTCATTTTCTAAAGAAGAATGTCCGTTAGCTAATATTTTTTCCGCTTCAGCATGAATGAGTTGGCACATTTGCAGAATTCCATTTTGGGTAGCACGTACATCACGTCTCGTCACATTATCCGCTTTTAGCGCATATTTCCGCTGTAATTCCCACATTTCTTTCTGGTCAAATCCAGCAATAAAGCGTCTTCCATCAGCACAATTGGTACATCCAGCTGCAAGAGGATGAATGTAAGGACCGATAATACCTTCACCAAATGAAGTAAACCCACGTAGCCATGGAATATGATTTGACCGAAAAATTGGCTCAGCATCATGATGAATAGTAGAAGGAGAGCCGTCGTGTAATACGAGAGCGAGTTGGACATTTTCAGGGAGTTCTTCTGTAATAGTATGTTGGCGAATGATGGAGTATTGTTCGCACAATTGATCATGTACATAGTCTGCAAGAAGGCCATCTCCTATAAGTAATATATTTTGAGTCATAGACCGTCCTCCTTTGCAATTAATACCCCGTACACACCGTCTAGGTTTTCTTTCAAAAATGATTCAATCGCTAAATCAAATACGAATGGATAAAAATTATGTTTTTCTAAATGTTGTAAGGCGAGCTGTAAAGATTGTACGCCTGGAAGTTCTTCTTCCGCTTGTATTTCCACTCTAAAAGAATCGGTGTCATATAAAACAATAGATGAGTCCGGCAAAATATTAGCTCGGGAAGGAGTTTCTTCATTTTGAATATGAAGAAGCGATAGTTGTAGTGCGCTTCGTAACGCTAACGTCATATTAATATTCGATGCGCCATACCATCTATCATTTATACCGACCCAAACGACTGGAAAACTTAGAATCTCTTCACCCATTGCTATTATAGGTGTTTCGTGGGTTGTAGAAAGGGAATCGTAATAAAACCTACAATGTTTATCATGAATTTCTGTTACGTCGATCGTTGTAACTTCTTCTAGCATATGTGACTGTCGTTCATACAGTTTATTGTTTACATGTTGTTGTAGTGCCCGGTATACACCTTCTGTCATCGTTTCCCCAGCGCCGATACCGATATAGTTATGTTCAGGAATAAGGCGATGAATAATTTCTGCTACATATGTTTCAATTCCTGTTAAACCAGCTTCACGGCGTGCTTCATTATGGGTCAATCCGCCGCAAGTCATAAGGGGCAGGAGGGAAGTCGGGCCATCTGATAGTGGAGTAGCTACTTGAATATTGCATTGTGATAACGGTAATTGATATAAATCTTGTTCATCCCAAACGTGGAATATACCAGCTTCTTTAGAAGTTAATGAATCGAAAAAACGGAACAATTCAGTTGAAGTATGTTGGTTGGACCGATGCTCAAGTTTTTCGGAAAGATTTTCTATCGTATCGATTGTAAAGCTTTCATCAGTAGCAAGAGGGTGTTTTATAAAAGGATGCCATGTTCCTTCGAGTGTTTCATAGTTTAATAAAAAGAATTGTGGTTCCTTTTCTCGGTAAGAATCATTAGCGACATGTTTAAATAATTCAAAAACAATTATATTTGCTAACATTGCAGATGTAATAGAAGAGAAGGAATCTGGTGAATTTTCATTTTGCAAAGTCGTTTCATGTAGCCGATGCCATGCGGATTCCCAGCATTCTTCATGATTTGCCGTTACGACAGGGCCGGCTAAACCGAAATTTGCTAAACAAATAGCTGGTATGAAGCTTTTTCCTAGTTCTCTACAAATAGTGTGAACTGCTCTTAAGCCTTCAATATCTCCATCTTGAGAAACGTACAAAATCCAGTCGAAAGGTTCGAATACTTCATGCAGGGGACGATCAATCGTCGTATCTATTTCTTGAATAAGTACATTGTCATCAACTTCATGTGCACGTTCTATTAGCTCCTGAATTCGGGCATAATTTGTTTCAGCACGATCTGTAACGAGGTAATGAAATGTAGGTAAACCAGATTCAAGTAAAGAAGAAACTAAGGAAGTAAGCATATATCCTGAACCAACTATAAGGACATTCGCAGCGCGGTACGTTTCGAATTTTAAAGCACCTGAATGAGAATCAGCTTCTAGAAATTCAATTTGCGAAGCGTATCTATCGAGTAATGAGCTGTTTAATTTATGAGGCGCATCTTGACTTACATCACGAACGAAACCATTTTCATATAAAATTTCTCCGATTTCAAATACACGATTTTGATAAGGGAGAGGGAGTCCGTCTGTTATTTCTGCTAAAGAATAAGTACCATTAAACATAGGCATTAATTTTTCAATCCAGTTATAAATCCCATCACCGTCCATGCGGAATGAACTGGCATTATTTCGAAAATAGACACCCCCGTTTGAGTCGGGAAGAAAGAAAGTATCCTTATTTGCTTTAAGTTTTGCATGAGCTGGAAGGTTATTCATTTTAATCCTCCTTACGTTTTAGGCATACATTATTAACGTATGTCATGTGATTTGTCCCGTATGAACGCAATAAAAAAAGGCTGTAGAATGATTCATTCTACAGCCTTGAATAGACTATTAGTCTATCAACCTTCTAATAATAATGATTTTGGATCTTCAAGCATATCTTTAACAGCAACAAGGAAGCTAACGGCTTCTTTACCATCAACAATACGGTGATCGTAAGATAAAGCGATGTACATCATTGGACGGTTTTCCATACGCTCGTTATCGATTGCAACTGGACGTACTTGAATTTTATGCATTCCTAAAATACCTACTTGTGGGCTGTTTAGGATTGGTGTTGACATTAGAGAACCGAATACACCACCGTTTGTAATTGTAAATGTACCACCTTGTAGTTCTTTTAATGAAAGTTTGTTATCGCGTGCTTTCATACCTAAATTACGAATTTCGCTTTCGATTTCAGCGAAGTTTAATTGGTTAGCATCGCGTACAACTGGAACAACTAATCCATCTGGAGCTGCTACTGCAATACCGATATCATAGAATTTTTTAATGATAAGCTCGTCACCTTGAATTTCAGCATTTAATAATGGGAATTGTTTTAATGCTGCAACAACTGCTTTTGTGAAGAATGACATGAAACCAAGACGTACATCATGTTTTTTCTCGAAAGCATCTTTGCGTTCTTTACGTAATTCCATGATTGCACTCATATCAACTTCGTTAAATGTTGTTAACATTGCAGATGTTTGTTGAACTTCTACAAGACGTTTTGCAATTGTTTGACGGCGGCGGGACATTTTCACGCGCTCAACTGGTTTTTCGAATTCAGTTTTTACAGCTGGAGCAGGAGCTGGACTCTTTGGAGCAGCTGGTGCTTCTTTTGGTGCTGCAGCATGAGCTTGTACATCGTGTGGTCTCACACGTCCAAGTGGATCTGTGCTACGTACGTCGTTTAAGTCAATTCCTAATTCACGAGCCATTTTTCTAGCAGCTGGTGATGCGATAGGGCGGTTTGTATTTGGTAAACCTTGTAGAGTCGTAGTTTGTTCAGCACTTGGAGCTGCTGCTTTCGGTGCTTCAGCTGTTTCTTGTTTTGGTTGCTCAGCAGCCGGTGCAGGTGTACTTACTGCAACTGGTGCGCCGTTTGCATCTAAAATTGCGATAGTTGCGCCAACTTCAACTGTATCCCCAGGTTCGCCTAGTAACTTCGATACAATACCTGAATCTTCTGCAATGATTTCTACATTGACTTTATCAGTTTCAAGCTCAACAACGCTGCCACCTTTCTCAACTTTGTCGCCCACGTTGATAAGCCATTGTGAGATAGTTCCTTCAGTAATAGATTCTGCAAGCTCAGGTACTTTAATTTCGATCATTTTAAATGTCCTCCCCTTATTTGCCTAACGGTGTGTTTTTTCTTCTTTTAACTTCGGTAATCTCCATTTGTTAGCCTGACCTTGGGCAGATATCCTGCCCAAGGCAAGCTAGAAACCTTCATTCTTACTTTTAGTTGCTGTAAACTTCGATTTCTTGTTTATCTTGACGGAAGTTATACTTCACATCTAAAGCGTGTGCAACAATTAGTTCTTGCTCAGCTTTGTGAGCGAATGGATCGCCACCAGATGGGCTAGAACGATCTGGGCGTCCAATGTAACCTGTTTTCACTTTATCTCCAGCTAGTTCGAACAGAATTGGAGCCATGTAATGCCATGCGCCCATATTACGAGGTTCTTCTTGAACCCAAATAATTTCTTCTAAGTTTTTAAAGCGTTTAATAATAGATTGAACTTTCTCAGCTGGGAATGGGTACAGCTGTTCAATACGAACAACATGAACTTCGTCTAAGTTGTACTCATGTTTACCAGACTCAATTTCTGCAGCTAAGTCAATCGCCATTTTACCTGTGCTTAAAACAAGACGTTTTACTTTGTTTGGTTTTGTGCCAAGGTTTTCTTGTTCTAAAGCAGGTTGGAAACGTCCTTCGCTTAACTGACTAGCAGTTGAAAGCGTAAGTGGGTGACGTAATAAACTCTTTGGCGTCATCAATACTAATGGTCGAACAGCTTCTGTTCCTAAGATAGATGCTTGACGACGTAAAATATGGAAGTATTGTGCCGCGCTCGTTAAGTTTGCAACTGTCCAGTTGTTCTCAGCAGCTAACTGTAAGAAACGCTCTGGGCGTGCACTAGAGTGCTCTGGTCCTTGACCTTCATAACCGTGTGGTAATAGAAGAACTAAACCAGATTTTTGACCCCATTTTGCTCTTCCTGCTGAAACATATTGATCAAATAGTGCTTGCGCAGTATTTGAGAAGTCACCATATTGCGCTTCCCACATAACAAGGGTTTCTGGAGCGAATACGTTATAACCATACTCGTAACCAACAACAGCAGCTTCTGATAACGGACTGTTATGAACAGAGAATGAAGCGTTGATGTTTGGTAAACGATGTAATGGTGAATATGTTTCATTTGTATCCGTATCGTGTAATACGATATGACGATGCGCGAATGTACCACGCTGTGAATCTTGACCAGTTAAACGAATTGGCGTACCTTCTTGTAAAATAGAAGCGAATGCTAATGACTCAGCAAGTGCCCATTCAATTTTACCGTTCTCTTCAAGAGCATCTTTACGGCGCTCAAGAATTTTCTTCACTTTCGGATATACGTTAAAGCCTTCTGGCCAAGAGAGTAGACCTTCATTAATTGCACGAAGTGAGTCAATCTCAACACCAGTATCAATTGACTGAATACCTTTTGCGACAACATCTGGCACTTTAACGTGAATCGTTGCATCGCTCGTATCAGCTGGTGGTACTTGTGCATAGTCAGACTTTAATTGCTCTTGTATAAACTGTGTAATAGTTTCAACCTCATCTGCATTTAGAACACCAGCAGCTTGTAATTGATCTGCATAAATTGCTCGTACAGTAGGGTGGTTTTTAATCTTTTTGTACACTTGTGGTTGCGTAACTGCTGGGTCATCCATTTCGTTATGACCGTAGCGGCGGTAACCAATTAAATCGATCAAGAAGTCTTTTTTGAACAACATGCGATATTGAATCGCAAGGTTAGCTGCAGCAAGACAAGCTTCCGGATCATCAGCGTTCACGTGAACGATTGGAATATCAAAACCTTTTGCAAGGTCACTTGAATATTTCGTAGAACGAGAATCATAGCTATCAGTCGTAAAACCAACTGCATTGTTTGCGATAACATGAATTGTTCCGCCCGTTTGATACGCGTTCAATCTGCTTAAGTTGAGTGTCTCAGACACAATACCTTGACCAGGGAATGCAGCATCACCATGAACTAAAATTACGAATGATTTTGAAGTATCTTGTTCTGGAAGACCTGATTTTTTACGGTTTTCTTGAGCCGCACGTGCGAAACCTTCTACTACAGGATTAACGAACTCAAGATGACTTGGGTTATTTGCTAATGTAACGCGAGTGCTAACTTCTTCATTACTAACGACTTGTTCTCTACCTAAATGGTATTTTACATCGCCAGTCCAGCCAGTATTTGCTACTGCGCCTTCTATTTTTGCATGTTTGAACTCAGCAAACATGTGACTATACGGTTTTTCTAGTACGTGTGCAAGTACGCTTAGACGACCACGGTGAGCCATACCAATCATGACATCTTCTACGCCGTTCTTAGCACCTTCTAGAACAATTTCATCTAGAACAGGTACAAGCATATCAACGCCCTCGATAGAGAAACGCTTTTGCCCAACGAATGTTTTATGCAAGAATTGCTCGAAACCTTCAACAGCTGTTAAACGTTTTAAAAGAGCAGTTCGTTTTTTATTTGATAGTGGTTGACGCAATGAATTTGATTCCACCATTTGATGCAACCACGCGCGTTCTTCACTATCTTGTATATGAGAAAATTCATAAGCTAAAGATTTTGTATAAACGTCTTTTAATCTATGAATTACATCAAGTGCAGTGTGAATACCTTCTGGTGCATCTTGCCATACTGTTTTTGCTGGAATCGCTTTCAAATCAGCATCGCTCAGTTCGTTCATTGCTTTCTCAAGAAGAGATTGTCCATTTGCAGCATCTTCCATCGGATTGATGTGAGCCAACGTATGCCCGAAAGAACGAATCTGTTCAACAAGTTGAACGACTTTAAGAATCTTTTCAATGTTCCCTGTGTTTTGAGGAGAAAAATGTGTTGCTGTGTTGTCCCCTGTTACGACATCATCTTGAAACGAAGGAGCTCCAAAAATTTCAAAAAGCTCTTGTAATTCCGGATCAACAGAACCTGCTCCAGTTACGTAAAGATCATACTGCTCAATAACATAACCAAGGTTCGGACCGTGGAACTTGGCCCAAGGGTTTGTCGTTGTATTCTTCCTCGTCATTTGTTTAAACCTCCCAATGCATATAATCCTTTTCCATACAAAGGTGCATTTTGCTCTTTTTCAATAAGTCATGAATCAATAATCAGTGTAAATGTTTTCTTTACTCTTATGTTATTACAATAATTTACATAATACCAAACACTATTACTTATCTGTTTTGTAAAAAAACATTCACAATAACTTATCACCCAAGTTAATCTTTCATGTTATAAAGTAATTTTACAGAAAAATGGGGTGGATATATTTGGTATACCTATACTAATAACTATAATTGTTGCATTTAAATATAGGTATAATAGTTAGAATGTTTCGATAAAATGTGATTCGAATTATGTATATTGAAATAATAAGCGCTTTCATTGATATTATACAACAATATAACGGAATATAGTATAAAAAATAAAAAATTATGAATTTATCGTAAACTTTATTTCGATAGTGTTAAATAACGAAAGGAAAATGAAGGATTTCTACAAAAAAAGTGGCTAAACATAAAAAATGCTTCATAATCCGTTAGTTTCTATCAATATGCCGAAAAACACCGTAAAACCAATAATGCATTTCATGAAATAAAGAGGAGAATGAAATATTTTAAAAGGATAAAACAAATATGGAGATATTAAATTTCCCTAAAAATGGGGAGGAGATATAGTAACAGATATATACATTGTTCCATGTTTCGTTTCAAAATAGACGTGCTGAAATTGAAAAGTTTCTTCTATATAAATAGTGTGAAAAACAAATGAAATAAATGTAAAGGAAACTTGATGTAAAGTTACCTTTACATTTATACTCGATATAAGGAAGGAGGGAGAAATTTCCTTGGAAAATAAAATGGTCGAATACCGAAAAAAATTTGGACTATCTCAAGAAAAATTGGCTGAGAAACTTGGAGTTTCCAGGCAAACCATTATCTCAATTGAAAAAGGGAAATACGATCCATCACTTCCGTTAGCATTTGAAATAGCGAAAACATTTCAGACAACGATAGAACATGTATTTATTTATGAAGGGAAAGAAGAGGGGGAATAGGGATGAATTATTCACAAAAGTACTTTGTTATTATGGGAATCATTTTTCTATTTATGAGTGGATTTATGATATTAACAGGTATAATGACGCATTCTGCACCGCCAGCTATCACTTATCCATTGCTAGGGCTGATGATTATGAGTTTCTGCCTAAGTTACTTGCACCCACAATTTAAAGAAAAAGATGAGCGAATGAAACTTATTCGTTATAAAGGAATGTTCGTGACCTTTTTTGCACTAACAGCGTATTATCTGCTTTTCTCTATTGGCTTAAACTTAAACGTAATTACACTATCTGCGGTTGAACTATTAAACATACTTATGGCACTCACAATGAGTACCGTCTTTATCTCATTTGTTGTTTTGGCAAAAAGATATTAAGATGGAAAAGAGAAAGGAAGATTAACATATGCAAATGATGTATGCTTTTGGCATGGGGCTTGTACTATTTTTAGCCGTATTCTTATTTATTCGTAAAGACGTTCAAGGCGGGACGTTAACGAAAAGAGGATTTTATAAAATGATTGGCTGTTTAGTTGTTATGTTTATAGCAATTATCGTCATGATCGTTTTAATAAAGCAATCACTGTAAAATTGAAAAATGGAACCTTACTTCGGTAAGGTTTTTCTTTTTGATAACAAAACAAAAATTACCATAAAAACCATTTACTATCTATTTCCTATATTATATAATCCAATAAAATGATAGATAAGGAGAATAGTATATGAATAAAAAAACTATCTTCTTTATATTAACTTGTCTACTACTTGTAGCTAGTATTACTTATATGATATGCAATAAACGAGAACCAGTGCCACCTATGTTAGTATGGGACGAACAAGAATACTACGTTACGGATGAACCTGCCGAAGCAGAAGAAGTTGGGCAAAAACTTGGAGAAGTAACAAAGAAAATTAAATTAATTAAAAGACCTATTAAAAATAGTGAATCTAACACATTACAAGAAAAAACAGAAGTATTTACAATGAGAGTAGAAGAAAAGGATCCTCACCCAGCTTTAATTATAAAAGAGCCTTATAGTGAAGAATATAGGGTAGTAAGGCCGATGGTGAAAGTACTATAAAAATGAAGAAACAAATTTTAATAGAGAGTAGTGAACGGTATGAGATGGAAAGAGGGAACCTTTGAAAAAATAGAAACAAATGACTCATCTATTGAGCAGCTTACAGATACATTTAAGAAACAAAACTTAAATGGTGGAGCGGTAATAAGCTGTTTTAAAGTACATAACGAAAATTTTTTCAAAGAAATACCGCATGGAGAAGATGGACACGAGCACTTTTTCAGAAGAATCTTCAACTCTTTAGATATAATACATAACTTAGAAGAGTTACAAATACATACATCAGACAAATATAAGTTTCGTTTTAAAGAGCAGCTGGCAGTCATGCTTGATGGTAGCATTGCCGCTCAAATTTTATGGGGCGGAGCATATGAAGGATTTAAGGAACGACCAGTTATCGCAAAGCAATTAGCGAACGATGTATGTCAATATATGTTTCAAGATCGATACGAACATATTAAAGTGTTCGAAAGCTATCGTCCTTGGACAGATTGGTTTTACGATGTTGCGTGGGATATTACTTGGATGGTGTTGGATAGTAAGGAGCGTAAATTGTGGTTGATTTGTGCTACGGATACGGATTGATGGGAGAATATATAAGTAAAGCCTTGTAGAAATATTACAAGGCTTTTTGTTTGTCTGGAAAAAATAGAAAACAAATCATATAAAAGATATACTAAAAAATGTTTGTAATGTAAGTTTTATACTATTGTATAGTGCTTGATTACTAGAAAAGATAAGAGGAGAATGAACGTGCAAAAGATAAAAAAATTATTACTGTTAATGATGGTAGTAGGATTAACAGTAGGTGTTTTAGCAGGATGTGCAAACCCGAAAGATACTGTTGAAGAATTTTTAACAGCAGTGCAAAAAGGTGATATAGACAAGGCTCGTACATTTGTTATAAGTGAAAAAGAGTTCAGTAAACTAAATGAAAAAACAGACGACGCTGAAGCGAAAGCAATGCTAAGCGCAATTACGAAAAACTTTAAATTTGAAAAGCTAGAAGAAGTATCGAAAAAGGATGACAAAGCAGAAGTGAAAGTAAAAGTTACGTCTGCCGATCTATCCGTTGCTGTAACAAAAGCAGTAGGAGAAGTTATGCCAATGGCCTTCGCTAGCGCCTTTAGTGAAGATAAAGAGCAATCTGAAAAAGCAATCGAAAAAACAATGACATCAACTATCATCAAACATTTATCAGATAAAGATGCAATAATGGCAACTCGTGAAGTTACATTGAACTTAAAGAAAGACAAAGATGGCGACTACAAAATTGTTGGTGATGATAACCTACAAGAAGTGTTGTTTGCTAATGCGAAATCTTTGGAGAAGATGTTTGGTGGGAAATAATTGACTTAGATAAACAAGAGACACTATATCACGTAAAAGGTTGATATGGTGTCTCTTGTTTATTCATAAGGGTTGTTTTCCTCCTTGATCAACTTGTGAACTGGACTCTAGGGATGTTGTATGAATCAGTGTATTCGTTAGAGTTACTTTTGATGTTAATAAGTTTGTTAGCTGAGTGGGCAAATAATTGTAAGTCGTCAGATATAGAATTAGACATACAAAAAACGCCATCCCTTCCTATAATTCTACAGTAAGAATAACGTCTTTTTTGCTTAATGAATAGTGTGAAACCTTAGCTTTATGATAATGTAACGGTACCTCGTTTATTCGTTTGATAACATTATATATTTACATAATTTTCGTTATAGGAAGTTAAGAGAATAAACTTGTTTTATTATGTTGGAGAAGGGAATCTTGCCGCTTCAAAGTGCATAAAATCTACGGTACCTAAAAGTGGTTCAGGAACAGTCTTACCATCTGTGGTAGCTTGGGCAATAACTTGTACATTAGATCCTGCAGGTAATTTTAAGATAGTGGAAACACTCACTAGATTAACAATCTCTAATTCTTCGCTTAAAAAATCATTATCAGCAACTACAGCTTCTCCGTTTATTGTGATAAATATCCTTGCGCTATAACTTGCAGGAACATCAGGGAAAAAACCAATACTTGCTATAATTAGATATACTCCATTTTGTTTTGGAGTAAAAGTTGAAGTAATGGGATTATATTCATTGTTTAAATCAAATATCTCATTAGGATATGAAATTAAAGTTAGATCAGCTGGACCTACAATTTGTTCAAATGCTCTATTAATAGCTCGAAAGCCTGATTGAGGTATAAATATGGGTTCTGAAACGGGAAACGCACAGGGTATGAAATTTCTTGCACTATTTAAATCCAAGAATAATCAAACTCCTTTTTAGTAAGATTTAATATATTAAATGCAAAATGAGTCTTTTTTCTTGTATGGTTGTCCATTTCTTTCTAACATAATTTGTGAATGAGAATATAATATTCATTCATGGTAGCCATATAAGATTGAATTGTACGAGGGGACAGATTAGCGAACTCCTTTTTCTCCTTGAAATTCTTCATAGCAAACTTAAGTAGCATTTTCTTTTCAGTCCTTTCTCAGTTGTATGGAAACAAAAAAAGAGGACTACCTCTGAGCCAGCTTGATTAGCTGACTAGAAGTAGTCCTCTTTTAACTTGTGGTGTCTGATGGAGGCCTCCACAGTTTTAGCTTTTGAGAATATTCTCTCAAGCCTTGGTACTATTAGGATTTATGACCCCGGAGAGGCTCGAACTCACGACCTCCACCCTGTCAAGGTGGCGCTCTCCCTGCTGAGCTACGGGATCTTCAAAAATGATTATGTATTTGCACTTTTAATCATTATGTTAAAGCAATTATATATAATTAACTGAAAATTTACAATATTTTTCGTGTAGTAAGTTTTTAAAGAGGTAGTGTAATAGAAAATAGTCTTTATTTTAGAGTTGTATTAGTATGTATGTTTTTATATTTAATAAATAGAAGATACTGAGGTGTTATGATTTCCGATACCAATCCAAAGGCCCTTCATCACTCAAATCAACTAGAAAAGGAAATAAGAAGTGTAAAGGTAAGCTTATAAGTTCTGGCATAGCATTCACTGTTTTCTTTGATAAATATTGCCTTCCGAAGCAATATGGACAATCTTTTTCAAATGTCGTGAGTATCGACCAAACCTCTTTTACTTTCCACTTTGTTTTACAATATGTACAACACGCCATGGATTTCCTCCTTATTTTAAGTTGTTTTCTAATATGTTCCATTTTATTGTACGACAGTCAAGTGTATTTGAAGTGATAAAATGTGAGTTTTTTGTAAAAAGATAATAAAACTATTAAATTTCATCACACGAAACAAGCATACCCCGGTTCTGAATTTAGGACGGGAGTATGCTCGCTTAATTTTCGATATAGTGTATTTCATTGTACTCAACATATATCAATAAAGCTAAGGTTTATTCAATGATCGTGCCCGATTGGTGAAGGCTGTTTACACATTGCCCATATAACTCCGTGTTAAGTTTGGGAGAACAATTTTTCCGTTCTTACTGTATTTTTCGAATAACTCTGATAGGAGAAGAACAAAATTTTTATACTCTTCGTCATTTTCTTTCGGAGCATAGGACGCTGATAAATTCCTTCCCAAAAAACTTTCATAATCAAAAAGTAAATCATTTTGATATTCTTTAAACTCATACTTTCCATCTTTAAAAAAGCTGTTAAAAATTTCTGACGTTTCCTCAATTCCACCGCTAAATCCTTTGAAATTCGGGCAGGTCTTCTGGCAAATTTCTGCATTCTCTTTAATAATCGGACTAGTTACATCTCTACTATTCCAAACAAGAGCAACATTTGCCTTTTGTTTCAAAATTCGTTGGCATTCGATTTTGAAAGCTTCTTTATCAAACCAATGAAATGCTTGAGCAACAGTTACTAAATCCACACTATTTTCTTTTAAAGTGGTATTTTCGGCAGTTGCTTTTATGGATTGAAAAAGAGGATATCGTTTTAACGATTGCTCTGCCATTTTTCTCATGTCATCATTTGGCTCAACTCCAATAACATGCAAACCACTTTCAAGTAACTGACGGCTAAATATCCCCGTACCTGAACCAATATCGGCCACAATCTGATTCTCATTCAGTTCGTTAGCCGAGAGCAAATAATCAATATATTCTTTAGGATAACTAGGGCGATATTTCGCATATATATCGGCCTTGTCGGTAAAATTTTCTGTTGTTTTCACAGTACTACCTTCTTTCCCGCTGTATTATGTACAGAAATAGGAACCAAATAGTAATTTACGCATCAGTCTTTAAGTCTACAATGTAAGAGCCCAGTTAAATGGAGCTACCTTAGTTCCCTTATTCAAATTATACTATTTTACATGATATCTTCCAAAAGGCTATAATTCCTTACTTAACTAAACGGTCCAATTGTTGAATAACATGACCAGCGTTTTTTAAACAACTTTATTATGTTTGAAACTGTACATTTTTAAGGATCTATTTAGTAATGTATGACCATTTGTATATCGTACGAGGGTTATGTAGGATAAGAGATTGCCATTTTCAATATCCGAATTGGCCAATATATCCTTTTTACAATTTACTTAAAATCATGTATAACAGAGATACAAGATTATTTTATAAATATTCAGGAGTAGAGGGAGAAAAATTGTAATGGTGAGAAAAACGTTCAAGATGCGTGTGTCTAGAAATAGAACGATTTCGATTAATGGTTCGATTCTTGATGTGGATGTTACACATGATGAGTTTTTGCAAGAGTTTGTTGAGTGGGTCGATTCTAAAGGGTGGTCATTTATGGGGATGACGGATGAGATTACGCCCGAGGAAGCTAGTCAAAATTTAATAGATTCGTTGATTGATGAGAAGGATAAGAAAGAGTAATTCCTTCTTATTTTTATTGTATATTTATGTTCCTTATCGTAAAAGTATGATATAGTAAAAAACAGTGAATGTTCTTCCAATTTAATACAAATTACATAAAGATTGGTGGATTCATATTTTTGTTAGGGGAGTAAATTGAAAAGGGAGAGTCATATGGTAAAATTTAAGAAGATTTTGGCTTTTATTACAGTTATTTGTTTATTTTTTTTGACACCTATGACATTACATGCTGAGACAAATATCGGAGTAAATCCAGAACAAGTGGCACCACCACCTGCGGAAGGACCAAATGTTTTTAGTCAGTTTGCAGCTACGGTTGATGCGAAAACGGGAGATATGTTGTATGACAAAAACGCACGTCATCGTGCATTTCCTGCTAGTATGACGAAAGTGTTAACAGCAATTTTACTTATGGAGCATACGAAGCCTGAGGATCAATTTACGTTTTCGCAATTAGCGTTAGATCAGGAGAAGAGTAATTATCAAATTGAGTTTCAACCTGGCGAGACAATTGATCGCAATACTGCACTTATGATTTTAATGGTGCTGAGTGCGAATGATGTGTCGTTTGCGATCGCGGAGCGTATTGGCGGGAGCGTTGAGAACTTTGCTAATATGATGAATGAAAAGGCGAAGCAATTAGGGGCGACAGATAGTCATTTTGTAACACCGAATGGATTGCATGATCCAAATCATTATACGACGCCGTATGATATGGCTATGATTACGAGAGGTGTGCAAAAGTATCCTGAGATTTTGCAAGCGATGAATACGAAAAGAATAAGTGTTACGACATCTAGGCAGACGGTTTCTATTTTTAATAAATCTACTTATTTTGAAAATCCATACAGTATTGGTGGTAAGACGGGCTTTACGAATGAAGCGCGTAATACACTTGTTTTATTAAATGAGAAAGATGGAAATCGCATTATAAATGTAGTAATGGCTTCTCAAAGACCTGAAATTTATGAAGATTTAAAGCAGATGGCGGAGTATTCTTTTGGGCAATTTGTGAAGCAAACGGTGCTAGATAAACAGAGTTGGCATCAAAAGACAACGTATTTAAATAAAGATATTGATAGCGAACTTGAAAAAAGTGCAGAGCTTATGCTTAAGAAAGATGAAGGGAAGAATGTGAGAACTATTTTCCGAGCAGCTTCATTAGATAAAGACTCTTTGTATCATAAGGGAATCCAGCGTGGTGAGGTAGTTGGTGCAGTTGATATTACGAAAAATAATCAAACAATTGCGACGATAAATGTTCTTTCAAAAGAAGATGTTACTTTTGCGATGCCTAAAAAAGATACAGTTGCGCCGGAAGTAAAGGAATCAAATGTGAAAGTGATAAGTGTTGGGATAGGCGCGATTGTATTATTGGGAGCCATTGTATACGTAGTGTTGCGCCGAAATAGACAAGGGATAAAATCAGAGGAAAAGTAAAAACGCATGAGGACTGTGAAGAGATTTCGTCACAGTCTTTTTCTATGATTAAAAAGAGAGTTAACTAATAATTGTAAATTTTCTCATTGCAATTATATAAAGTTCGTTATATTATTTACTTGTGTTCTCGTTAAAGAACGTAAGGGTATTACATATTTCAAATAATATAAAACAACGGAGAGGAAGAGAGACGATGAAATTCGTTTGGAAGATTATTAGCAACGTTATCTCATTTGTTTTATTTGCATTGATGGTTTTTTTAGCTTTTATAGTTATTTCGTCAAAGGCGAGTGGTGGGGATCCGACAGTGATGGGATATCAATTTAAATCCGTGCTATCAGGCTCGATGGAACCAACATTTTTAACAGGGTCAATCATCGCGATAGAGCCAACGAAAGATGGTTCTAAATATCAAAAAGGTGATGTGATTACCTTTAAAGAGAAAGATGGAAAAATTATCACTCACCGTATTATCGGTGTGAAAGATACAAATGGAAAAGTAATGTATGAAACAAAAGGGGATAACAACAACGGGCCAGATTTAGAGCCAGTGCTTGTGGAGAATGTAATTGGGAAATATGCGGATATTACAGTTCCTTATGTAGGATATGCATTAAATTATGCTAGTTCAAAGGCTGGGGCTGCATTGCTTCTTATTATTCCAGGAGTCTTTTTACTAGGCTATTCTGCGATTTCTATTTTTAGTGCAATTCGTAGCATCGACGGAGAAAAGAAAGAGAAAAAAGCAGAACAATCCGTCTAGTGTGTTTGGTTATACTTTCCGTTTAGGAAGTTGACAAATATATAGATTAAGGGGATATGGACATGACTTTAAAGAAAAAATTAGGAATGGGTATCGCATCAGCAGTACTAGGAGCAGCGTTAGTTGGTGGAGGAACATTTGCATTTTTCAGCGATAAAGAAGTGTCAAACAATACATTTGCGGCTGGTACGCTTGATTTATCATTAAATCCATCAACAGTTGTTAATGTATCAAATTTAAAACCTGGGGATACAATTGAAAAGGAATTTAAACTAGAAAATAAAGGCTCTTTAGATATTAAAAAGGTTTTACTGTCAACAGACTATAAAGTAGAAGATGCGAAGAATGATAATAAAGATGATTTCGGTAAACATATCGAAGTAACATTCTTAAAAAATGTAGATAAGCATGAGACTATTGTGAAGAAAACTACATTAGATAAATTGAAGAAGGATACACTTACAGCGGTTGATAACGATTTATCAGCTTGGTTCTGGGATGAGAAAGGTATTTCTGCAGGTAAATCTGATACATTCAAAGTGAAATTTGAGTTTGTTGATAATAAAAAAGATCAAAATGAATTCCAAGGCGATAAGTTACAATTAAATTGGACGTTTGAGGCACAGCAAACAGCAGGTGAAGAAAGATAATAAAACAGGGCTATCAAATAGGTAGCCCTTTTTCTATTTTTCTAGTATATAGCTATCATTTTGTATCGTTCTTTATTATAATAAAGATAGTGTTCTGTATAAAGAACGTAATGTTCGATGGGAGAGATTAAGATGCTGAAAAGACCGCGTAATTTAAAAAAGATGCTTATATTGCCGTGTATGTGCTCTATTACGTTTTATTTAGGATCTCAAATTATGACGCATACAGAAGCGGCATTCATTCATGAAACGAAAGTAGAAGCGACCCTTTCTACAGCAATTATATTTCCGAAAACAGTAAATACGTTTAAAGAGCAGGCTGAGCAACATAAACAGTTTATTGAACATGAGTATGGGACGATGAAGGAGAAATTAGCAGTGACATCTATTGAAGAAATAGAACAGGCAATCACTGTATGGCAACAAGGACGTGAGAAAATTGTTTCTGAGAAGGAAGCACTCCAAAATGTATATACTGAAATAGAAGCCCCTTACAATCAAATACAGGAAGAATTAAAAGTGAATAAAGGTGAGTCGATTCAGCAAGTAGCTTTATATGTGAATGAAGGTTTTCATAGTATAAAAGATAAACGCGATTATATTGAGAAAGAAATTAATTTGCAAGCTATTGATGAACAAATTCAGTCTCTTCATCAGCAATTAAATGATGCAATAGAAGCAGAGAAGCAAGCAGACGAACAGAAACAAGTAGAAGAGCAGAAAAAAGCAGAAGAGCAGAAACAAGTAGAAGAGCAGAAAAAAGCAGAAGAGCAGAAAGAAGAAGAAAACCAAAGAGAAGAAACAAGTAGAAGAGCAGCAGAAGAGCAGAAACAAGTAAAAGAACAGAAGCAAGCAGACGAACAGAAACAAGTAGAAACAGCTAAAAAGCCTGAGCAAGGAACTCATGAAACGATTTCCACCAACTAATCAAGAGAAATAATTGGTGTTGAGTCAGAGAATATAATAGAACAATATGGCGTTCGTCATGAAAAAACGATACATAGGAGTGTGAGGGAGTATATTCCCTTGCACTCCTATGTATTAATATAAAGATTAAACTTCGGAAAAATCAGAATAATATTGAGAAATAAAAATAACTGAAAATATTAATAAATATGTATTGTATTTATATAGTTTTGTTCGTTATAATGAACTTAAGGTTTTTAAAAAAGAACAAACGTTATTTAGACCAATCTATTTTTAGTTACACCTCTTATTTCGAAATAAGAGATAACAATATAAAAATACAAAAAACAGCTAGGGGGAATTGATTGTGAGTCTGAAAAAGAAATTAGGTATGGGAGTTGCATCAGCGGCATTGGGGTTATCTTTAATTGGTGGAGGAACATTTGCATTCTTTAGCGATAAAGAAGTATCAAACAATACATTTGCAGCTGGGACGTTAGATCTTACATTAAACCCTAAAACGCTTGTAGATATTAAAGATTTAAAACCAGGGGATTCTGTTAAGAAAGAGTTCTTATTAAAGAACAGTGGTTCGTTAACAATTAAAGATGTTAAATTAATAACAGATTATACTGTGAACGATGCAAAAGGTGATAATGCTGGTGAAGATTTAGCTAAGCATATTAAAGTAAAATTCATTTGGAACTGGGATAAAGAAAGCGAGCCTGTATATGAAAAAACTTTAGCAGAGTTAAAAGATTTGGATCCGGATGTAATAGCTAAAGACGTCTTTGCTCCTGAGTGGGCTGAGAATGGTGGTTTAGCACCAAATTCAGAAGACTACTTATGGGTACAGTTTGAATTCGTAGACGATGGAAAAGACCAAAATATTTTCCAAGGTGATTCATTGAATTTAAAATGGACATTCAATGCTAGCCAAGAAGCTGGCGAAGAAAAATAATAAAAAAGCGGGTATCCCCCGCTTTTTTTATAAAGAAAAAGAAGTGCCAGTTGTAAGCACTTCTTTCTATGTATTATTTGTGATCTTGCTTCCATTTTGTAAATTCAAGAAATTCACGAAATTGTTCTTTGGAGACACCGGAGTTCATCGCCTCTTTAACGAGCTGTGTCCATTCGGAGTCTAGGTTAGCTTCCTTTGTTGTTTCATCATGAAGTAAAGTATCAACTGGAATTTGTAGAACTGCTGCGATTTTTTCAAGAAACTGAATGGAAGGGTTTTTTTGCAAATTTCGTTCTATCGAACTAATGTAAGATTTAGCAACACCAGCTTTTTCGGCAAGTTCAGTTAATGAAATGCCTTTTTGTAAACGAAGGCGTTTTATACGTTCTCCAATCATATTTGCGCACCTTTCTATCAATATGTAGTCGTCTTATGATGTCATTATTATAACATTATTATAGCATAAACTTCGTTAAAAAGAACAAAGCTATTGAGCCTGACTTGATGGCTTCATACGTTGGAAAAAGTGTTCAATATCTTGCAGGGCGATACCGGCATCTAGAGCTTCAAGTATTAAATCAATCCATTCTTGGTCCAGTGCGTCTGTCTTATCTTTGTACAAGTGTAATTCCTCCCTAATTATCGGTCATAATTGCTGCTACAGAATAAATGATAATGAATCGAATTTTGTATTTTATGTATCGAATTATCAAGTATTGTGTAGATAAAACAAAGATAAAATCCCCATTAAACTCCCTCAATGGAAATAATTATAAATTGTTCGATAAATATTTTCAATATTTTCAGAAAACATTGTTGAATCGTGATATATTCGTATGCTAACTATGAAATTTTTACAAATATATTAAAAAAATTACATAATATAACTAAATATTGAAAAAATATTGAATTTTTAATAAAATTCAATATGTAATACATATTATTTATTAGGGGAGGAAATAAGGGATGAAAAAGAAACCATTTAAAGTGTTATCATCAATTGCTTTAACAGCTGTTCTAGGTATTTCATTCAGCGCTGGCACTCAATCTGCTTATGCTGAAACACCTGTGAATAAGACAGCTACGAGCCCAGTTGATGATCATTTAATTCCAGAGGAGCGTTTAGCAAATGCGCTAAAAGAACGTGGGGTAATTGATTCGAAAGCTTCAGAGACAGAAACAAAGAAAGCTGTCGAAAAATACGTAGAGAACAAAAAGGGTGAAAATCCTGGGAAAGAAGTAACAAATGGGGACCCACTTACGAAAGAAGCATCTGACTTTTTAAAGAAAGTGAAAGATGCGAAAGCAGATACGAAAGAAAAATCAGAGCAACCTGCAACGGGGACACCTGCAGCGACAGGTCCAGTGAAAGGTGGTTTAAATGGTAAAGTACCAACTTCACCAGCAAAACAAAAAGGATATAACGGTGAAGTTCGTAAAGATAAAGTACTCGTTTTACTTGTAGAGTACGCTGATTTCAAACATAACAATATTGATAAAGAACCTGGTTACATGTATTCCAACGATTTTAATCAAGAACATTATGAAAAAATGTTATTTGGTAACGAGCCGTTTACGTTAGATGACGGAAGTAAAATCGAAACGTTTAAACAATATTATGAAGAGCAATCTGGTGGTAGTTATACTGTAGATGGAACAGTTACAAAATGGTTAACAGTTCCTGGTAAAGCTGCTGATTACGGTGCTGATGCTGCTACAGGTCATGATAATAAAGGACCAAAAGGACCACGTGATCTAGTAAAAGATGCATTAAAAGCAGCTGTAGATAGCGGTCTTGATTTATCACAGTTTGATCAGTTCGATCAATACGATGTAAATGGTGATGGAAATCAAAATCAACCTGATGGTTTAATCGACCACTTAATGATTATTCATGCGGGTGTTGGACAAGAAGCTGGCGGCGGTAAATTAGGTGATGATGCAATTTGGTCACATCGCTGGACAGTTGGGCCAAAACCATTCCAAATTGAAGGTACACAAGCGAAAGTTCCATATTGGGGCGGAAAGATGGCAGCATTTGACTACACAATTGAACCAGAAGATGGAGCTGTTGGTGTATTCGCACATGAATATGGACATGATTTAGGTCTGCCAGATGAGTATGATACACAATATAGCGGTCAAGGTGAGCCGGTTGAAGCTTGGTCTATCATGAGTGGCGGAAGCTGGGCTGGTAAAATTGCAGGAACAACGCCAACGAGTTTCTCACCACAAAATAAAGAGTTTTTCCAAAAGACAATCGGTGGTAACTGGGCAAATATCCTAGAAGTAGATTACGAGAAATTAAATAAAGGTATCGGTCTAGCAACATATTTAGACCAAAGTGTTACGAAATCTGATCGACCAGGTTTGATTCGTGTTAACTTACCGGATAAAGATGTAAAAACGATTGCTCCAGCATTTGGTAAACAGTATTACTACAGCACAAAAGGTGATGATCTACATACAAAGATGGAAACACCGCTGTTTGATTTAACAAATGCAACGACTGCAAAATTTGATTTCAAATCATTATATGAAATTGAAGCAGAGTACGATTTCCTTGAAGTACACGCTGTAACAGAAGACGGGAAACAAACGTTAATTGAAAGACTTGGCGAAAAAGCAAATAGCGGAAACGCAGATTCGACAAACGGAAAATGGATTGACAAGTCATATGATTTAAGCCAATTCAAAGGTAAGAAAGTAAAATTAACATTTGATTACATTACTGATGGTGGTTTAGCATTAAACGGATTCGCTCTTGATAATGCGTCATTAACAGTAGATGGTAAAGTTGCATTCTCTGATGATGCAGAAGGTGCACCACAATTCAAATTAGATGGTTTCGCTGTTTCTAACGGAACAGAGAAGAAAAAACATAACTACTATGTAGAGTGGAGAAACTATGCTGGTTCAGATAACGCATTGAAATTTGCTCGCGGTCCAGAATATAACACAGGTATGGTTGTATGGTATGCGGATTCAGAGTACACAGATAACTGGGTTGGCGTACATCCAGGACACGGTTTCCTTGGTGTAGTTGATTCTCACCCAGAAGCAATTGTAGGAACTTTAAATGGTAAACCGACAGTTAAGAGTAGTACACGATTCCAAATCGCTGATGCGGCGTTCTCATTCGATAAAACGCCAGCTTGGAAAGTTGTATCTCCAACGCGTGGAACGTTTACGTATAATGGCTTAGCAGGTGTGCCGAAGTTTGATGATTCTAAAAAGTATATCAATGAACAAATTCCAGATGCAGGACGTATTTTACCGAAGCTTGGTCTAAAGTTTGAAGTAGTAGGACAAGCTGATGATAATTCTGCAGGTGCTGTTCGTTTGTATCGTTAATACTGTAAAACTACCGGGAGATTTTCTTTCGGTAGTTTTTTATGAGCAATGAATTTTATAAAAAAGAAAAAATTATATATAATGTAACTTTACGAATAAAAAAGTTCTATATAAATAATGAAAGAATTGGATAAAGTGAATTTTTAATCAGGGGGCATCCCGGCTGATTATTAGTTCGGCTCGCATCTAACATCCTTGCATTCGCTGGATTTTGAGGTGAGAGTCTTACTGCTCGTTAATAGCGAGATAAAACTAGCGGGAGAAGGTGAATGGATGAGCATTTCTTCTATTGTAAAGAAACAAAAGGAATATTTTTATAATGGACATACAAGAAGTATAGAAACAAGAAAAATAAATTTGAAGAAGCTTTATGACGGAATTCAGCGTTATGAAGATGAGATATTTCAAGCATTGAAAGTAGATTTAAATAAGTCAGTTCACGAATCATTTACAACAGAAATAGGATACGTATTAAAAGAAATTTCTTTTCAATTAAAACATATTTCATCGTGGAGTAAACCGAAGCGTGTTCGAACAGCACTTACTCATTTCGGATCAAAGGGGAAAATAGTACCAGAACCGTATGGTGTGACACTTATTATTGCACCGTGGAACTATCCGTTTCAATTAGCAATTGCACCACTTGTAGGAGCACTGGCAACTGGCAATACAGTCGTTTTAAAGCCATCAGAGTTAACGCCAAACGTTTCAAAAGTGATTGTGAGAATAGTAGAGGAATTATTCCCAGAAGAGTTTGTAGCGGTAGTAGAAGGTGGCGTAAAAGAGAGTACAGCTTTGCTAGGGGAACCTTTTGATTATATTTTCTTTACAGGTAGTGTTGGCGTTGGGAAAGTTGTAATGGAAGCGGCAGCGAAACAGTTAACGCCACTTACGTTAGAACTTGGCGGAAAGAGCCCCTGTATTGTACATAAAGATGCAAAAATAGATGTAACCGCAAGACGAATTGTTTGGGGCAAGTTTTTAAATGCTGGGCAGACGTGTGTAGCTCCTGATTATATGTACGTGCATTCTTCTGTGAAAGAACAGTTAATTGAGGCACTGCGACATGAAATTACGGAGCAGTATGGAAAAGAGCCGCTCAATAATGACAACTACGTACGAATTGTGAGTGAGCGGCATTTTGAACGATTATGTACATTTTTGAAAGATGGTAAAACTGAAATCGGTGGAAATTATAAAAAAGAAACGTTACATATTGAACCGACAGTGTTAACAAATGTTACATGGCAAAGTACTGTTATGGAAGATGAAATTTTTGGGCCAATCTTACCAATTATAGAATATGACAAAATAGAAGATGTCATTGACACAATTCAGCAACATCCGAAGCCGTTAGCTTTATATGTATTTTCTGAAGATAAAGAAGTACAAAAGAAAGTGACGAGTAATATTTCATATGGCGGAGGTTGTATTAATGATGTGGTCTATCATCTTGCAACGCCATATTTACCTTTTGGAGGCGTCGGAAGTAGTGGATTAGGTAGTTATCATGGGGAAGAAAGTTTTCGGACTTTTTCACATTATAAAAGCATTTTAGCCCAATCTACAGCATTCGACATGAAAATTCGTTACTCTTCTACAAAAAGTGCTTTAAAATTCATACGAAAGTTGTTAAAATGATGATGGTGTTTATCAGTAGGCGTAGCCGTATGATAATAGCCCCTTCGCAATGGAAGGGGTTTTTCTGTTCGACGTTATGTATCGTGCGAAAATGAATCAAACATACTACATAAAGAATAGAAGCGAACGCTTGTTAAATAATCATTTTTGTTTGGATCGAAACAAAAAATAGTCTATAGAACATAAATATTTATTCATGAATATAAAAATTAAAATTTAAGGTAGATAGGACGGGAAAATGAAAAAGATCATTAAAGTTGAAGCAGTAGAAAAACATTTTGGAAATCAAGTGATTATCCCACCTCTTTCTTTAGATATTAAAGAAGGAGAATTTTTAACAATTTTAGGACCGAGTGGTTGCGGGAAAACGACGTTACTTCGTATGATCGCGGGTTTTGAAACGCCAACTAAAGGGAATCTTTTATTAGATGATGAAAGAATTAACGATTTGCCACCATATAAGCGTCATATGAACTTAGTGTTTCAACATTATGCATTATTCCCGCATATGAGTGTGGAGAAAAATATTTGTTTCGGTATGAAAATGCAAAAAGTACCAGCAGCAGAGCAGAAAGAACGTGCTGAAGAGGCAATGCGTTTAACGCAGTTACTTGAGTTTCGTAATCGTAAACCTTCGAAGCTTTCGGGTGGACAGCAGCAGCGTGTAGCAATTGCGAGAGCGATTGTTAATAACCCACGCGTATTATTATTAGATGAGCCACTTGGAGCGCTTGACTTTAAGTTACGAAAAGATTTGCAACGTGAATTGAAGAACTTACAGCGTAATTTAGGAATTACGTTCATATACGTAACGCACGATCAAGAAGAAGCGATGAGTATGAGTGATCGTATTGTCGTTATGAATAAAGGGCATATCGAACAAGTCGGTACGCCGAAAGAGATTTATAATCAACCGAAAACATTGTTCGTTGCGACGTTCATCGGTGAAAATAATATTGTGAAAAATGGGGAAAGCTACGTAGCAATTCGCCCTGAAAACGTAAAGGTTCGTTCGGTTGAAGAGCCAATTTTAAAAGAATACCATCTTGGACATATTGAAGATATTGAGTTTGTTGGAAATATGGAAAAGCTTTATGTACGTGATGAGAAAACATCAGAATTACTAATGGCATATCAAACTGCTGAAGAAGCAGCACAGTGGAGCATTGGAGATAATGTATATGTAGGCTGGGAGCAAGAGGACGAGGTGACCTTAAATTGAAAAAAGGGAAATTACTCGCATTACCTACAGTCGTATGGCTGTTACTCTTCTTCCTAATTCCACTTCTGTTCGTACTCGCATTTGCATTCATGCAGCGCGGAGCATACGGGACAGTGGAAATGAAGTTTACATTAGATAACATAGTGCGCGTGTTTGATCCATTATATATGGGGACGTTATGGGAAACGGTAAAAATCGCGGTTATTACGACGGTACTCTGTTTAGTAATTGGTTATCCATTTGCCTATACAATTACAATTGTTGATCGCAAATATCGTTCTATCCTTTTATTATTGGCAACGATCCCGTTCTGGATTAACTTCCTTGTTCGTTCATACGCATGGATTGTTATTTTACGTTCACAAGGTCTTGTAAACACATTGTTATTGAAATTAGGTATTATTAGTGAACCTTTAAATTTATTATATAATACACCGTCTGTAATACTGGGAATGGTATATTCTTTATTACCATTTATGATTTTACCAGTGTATGCGGCTATTGAGCAGCTGGATAAGCGTAAGCTAGAGGCAGCTTATGATTTAGGAGCAACACCAGTAAAGGCGTTTTGGAATGTAACAGTACCAATGACGATGTCAGGGATTGTTACTGGTTCTATTTTAGTATTCGTCTCTTCTATCGGAATGTTTGTTGTATCAGACGTTATGGGTGGATCGAAAGTAGCGTTAATCGGAAACGTAATTCAAAATCAATTCTTAGGCTCGCGTGATTGGCCGTTTGGTTCCGCGTTATCTATGATTGTTGTTCTATTCTCTGTTCTGTTAATTTACTTATATTATCGTGCAACGAAAGTATATAAATATGATGGAAACGGAGGGGAATAGGCAAAGATGAAGAAGTTTTTAGTTTCTTATTCTTGGTTAATTTTATTATTTTTGTATTTTCCAATGATGGTTTTAATGGTATATTCCTTCAACGATTCGCGCATTAATGCGGAATGGGAAGGTTTTACATTCCATTGGTATACAGATTTATTTCAAAAACAAGATGTTATTGATGCGTTTATAAATAGTATGACGATTGCAGTTATAACGACGGTTGTAACGACAATTCTTGGTGTGTTTTTTGCACTTGCCTTACACCGTTATAAATATCGTTTTGAAGGGGCAATTAATGGTCTTGTATACTTACCAATTTTAATTCCTGATATTTTAATGGGATTATCTTTACTAATCTTATTTAGTCAATTAGGTATGGAACTTGGACAAGTAACGATTATTATTGCGCATATTACATTTAGTATTTCATTTGTTGTTGTTATTTTAGCAGCGCGTCTGTCTAGTATGGGACGTGATTTAGAAGAGGCCGCAAATGATTTAGGAGCAACACCGTGGCAAACGTTTCGCTATGTAACATTTCCAGCAATTGCACCGGGAGTTGTTTCGGCGGCATTATTAACATTCACATTATCAATTGATGATTTTGTAATTAGTTTCTTCGTATCAGGACCAGGATCAACAACATTGCCATTATACATTTACAGTATGGTTAAGCGCGGAGTATCACCTGAAATTAATGCTCTTTCTACAATTTTAATTGTTGTTATCGTAGGATTAATGGTTCTATCTGAAATCTTCCGTAACAAAGGTGCAGATGGTGAAGAAAACTCTGGAGGACACCTTCCTTTATAATACGAATGATATAGAAAGTACGAGGAGGTAATAAACTGATGAAATTAGTGAAGACATTAGCTGGCGCAGCTATTAGCTTCGGCCTTGTTGCAGGTGTACTTGCGGGCTGTGGTGAGAAGAAAGAAGAATTAAATATTTATAGTTGGGCTGATAACTTTGATGAGCAAGTTTTAAAAGATTTTGAAAAGAAATATAACGTGAAAGTCAATTATGACAAATATGCAAGTAATGAAGAAATGCTTGCAAAATTACAAGCTGGCGGCGCAACGTATGATTTAATTCAGCCATCTGATTACATGGTGAAAACAATGGCGAAGATGGACTTACTAGAGCCTTTAGACAAGAAGAACATCCCGAACATTGAGAACCTTGTTTCTAACTTTAAAACACCTGCATTTGATCCAGAGAATAAGTATTCTCTAGTATATACTTGGGGTGTAACAGGCATTGCATACAATAAAAAGTATGTGAAAGAAGTACCTACAAGCTGGGCAGATTTATGGAACGAGAAATATAAAGGGCATGTTACTTTATTAAACGATTCTCGTGAAGTGCTAGGAATGGGACTTAAAAAGAATGGATTCTCAAATAGCACGAAAGTTGATGCGGAGTTAAAGACAGCTTCAACTGATTTACAGAAGCTACTTCCAAACTTATTAGCATTCGATACAGATAATATTAAACAGAAATTTATTACAGAAGATGCTTGGATTGGGACTGTATGGTCTGGAGACGCAGCATTTATTGCGAAAGACAATAAAGATGTAGGATACGTTGTACCAAAAGAAGGTGGCACAATTTGGGCTGACACGTTAGCGATTCCAAAAGGTGCGAAACATAAAGAGCTTGCAGAGAAGTTTATGAACTACTTATTAGATGAAAAAGTAAGTGTGAAAAACTACGAGTCAATTGGTTACAGTAATCCGAATGAAAAAGCTCATCCTCTTCACAGTAAAGAATATCGTGATAATCATATGATCTTCTTAACGAAAGAAGAATTAGATCGTACAGAATGGCTTGTTGATGTAGACGATAAGTTAAAAGACTACGATCGTTATTGGACAGAGTTAAAAACAAAAGGTAAATAAGTAAGGGAATGCGGTTTCTAACGTAGAAATCGCATTTTTTCATAGTAGGAGGAAATCGTTTGAAGAAGAAGTTACATCAATATGAGGTAATGTGTATCGGTTTATTACTTGTTGTATTTAGCCTTATTGCTTGGCGAGTACATGCAGGTGGCGTTACAGTGATGGATACATATGTCCGTGGATTGGTAAAAGGGTTACAGACAGAAGGCTCACTTACATTTTTCTCATATTTTACAAAGATGGGGTCTGAGATTGGGATAATAACTACGCTTGTTATAAGTTTGCTTGTTTTTTGGAAGAAGCGTTATTATGCTGCGATGATTGTGTATCCATTAGGTATTTTAGTAACACATCTTGTTAATAAAGGGATTAAAGAAATTGTGAAAAGAGATCGTCCGTCATTAAATGAAGCGCTGGACGCACTTGGATATAGTTTTCCTAGTGGACATGCAATGCTATCTATTATGACATTTGGTTTTCTTGCTTATATCATTGCTGCAAATTTGAAGGGTGTAACGGGGAAATATGTTATTACGATTTTGCTAGGTATATTAATCGTATGGATTGGATTAAGTCGAATCATTTTAAATGTACATTATCCAACTGATATTTTAGCGGGTTACTGTTTCGGTGGTATTTTGCTAGTCATAGCAATTTATTTTCATCGTTTGCTTACCGAGAGGTTTGGGCTTAATAACGAGAGATAGAAAAACGTCTAGAAAAACTATTATTAGTTTTTCTAGACGTTTTTTGTTTGTAGGAAGATGTGATACAGTATAAATGACGGTTGAATTCTTTAAAGTAGGTGAAAATGTGTGAAGACAAATGTACATAAAGTTGATAGATGGGGGAAGTTAGGCTCTTTTTTATATCAGTTTCGTTATACGGTAATTGTGGCGTTACTATTACTCGCAATAGCACTCGGTATTTTCGCTCCAAAGCTTCCAGGAGTATTAGGCGGTGATGGTTTTCAAACAGAAGGGGACTATCAAAAAACGAAAGAAATTTTAGATAAAGATTTTAAAAGGTCTCAAGATACACTCCTACTCGTTTTTGAAAAAAATAAGAATGCTTCACATGAGGAATTCCAAAAGCAAATAGAGAAAATAGTAAAGAGCATTCAAGAGAAAGAGACGTATGAATCTTTCCATCACCCAATACAAAATAAAGAAATGTTACAAAAAGATATCGGTTATGCGACGATTTTATTTTCCGGGAAAACAAATAAAGAACGAATGGAACAGACGTTACAATTTGCTGATAAAATTGAGAAAGAAAGTAATAAGACGCTAAAGGTCACACCTACAGGGTTCCCTAAAATTAATCAAGAGATTAATGAAAGAACGCAAAATGATTTAAAGGTAGCAGAGATGATTGGCTTACCCATTGCATTCCTCGTATTACTATTTTCATTTGGTAGTCTTTTAGCATCTATTTTACCAATTTTAAATGGAGCGCTTAGTGTTATTAGTACAATGGGCATTTTATATTTCATAGGTAGCGATAAAGAACTATCTATTTTCGTATTAAATGTTGCACCGATGATTGGACTGGCACTATCCATTGATTTTGCTCTATTATTTGTAAATCGCTATCGAGAGGAAGTTGCAAAACGAACGGTAAAAGAAGCGATAGCAATTACATATCAGACAGCAGGTCGCGCTATCGTATTTTCGGGATTATGTGTATTTGTCGGACTGTCTGGTTTGTTTTTCTTTAAAATAGATTATATTCAGTCTGTTGCTATTAGCGGAATGATCGTTGTGATTATGAGTATTGTATTCTCACTCACACTTCTTCCAGCGCTATTATCGTTAATCGGTAAAAGAATATTAAAAAAGAATCAAGTAGCACATACGCCGGCAAAGGCGTGGCGTACATTTGCGCAATTTGTAATGAAACATCCAATCGCAATGATTATTGTTGTTACAACATTTATTGTTATTTGCTTATTGCCGTTACGTACTGCGAATTTGCAGTTCCCTGACGTGGAAGCTTTACCTAAACAGAGTGATACAAGGATTGCATATGAAAAGTATGAAGAAGCATTCAATAAAACTGTTAAAACACACGCTGATGTTACGTTAGTGGTAGAAACGAAAAAAGATATGAAAGAAAAAGAAAGTTTAGAACAGATAGAAGAAGTCGTTCAAAAGTTAAAAGATGATAAAAAAGTACATGAAGTAAGAAGTTTATATGACGGATTAACTGGAATGAAAGCAGATCAAGTAGCTGGAATATTGCAGTCGCCAGAAGCAGCGAAACTAGCTCCTGTATTTGAAGCGTACACGAAAGGAAATAAGACAACGATAGAAATCTTTTTGAAAACAAAACCACGTACTGAAACTGCTAAACAGTGGGTTCGTGATTTTAAAAAGAATTATAAAGAAACAGATGTTACGTACTATCTAGGCGGAATGACGACGTTCCAACAAGAGTTGGAAGATGAAATTAAAGATAATGTGGTAATTGGTATGTCTGTTATATTTGGATCGACCTTTGTTATATTATTATTTGCATTTCGCTCTATACTCATTCCAATTAAGGCTATTATTATGAATATACTTAGTTTAAGCGCAACAATTGGAATTGTTGTTTGGTTATTTGAAGGTGGTCATTTTGGTTTAGAAGCAAGTCCTGTTCTCTTTGTATTACCGATCTTCATTTTTGGCCTCGTATTTGGGCTTAGCATGGATTATGAAGTATTTCTTATTTCACGTATTCATGAGCTCTATGAAGAAACAGGAGATAATGATCAAGCAACGTTAGAAGGGCTTGTTTCAACGAGTAGAATTATAACGTCAGCTGCTTTAATTATGATTGTTGTAACTGGTGCGTTCGCATTTACTGATATTTTACCAGTAAGGCAAATGGGGCTGGGTGTTGCATTAGCGATATTTCTTGACGCAACAATTATTCGCCTTATGCTCGTACCAAGTTTAATGAAATTGTTTGGAGACTGGAACTGGTGGTTACCATTTCGAAAGAAAAGAGAAAAATCATCGTAAAAAATACTCATCTATAAGATGAGTATTTTTTTATGAATAGCAAGACCTACATTTTGCAAATAGTATGTGATAAGAACAATACATACAAGTAGGTGAAGGCAATGTTTCGTTATTTTAAGTTTAAGTTAAATGATACAGTACAGTTTGCTGAGAATGATGGGCATATGTATCGCATTGTCGGTTATCGGTTAGAAAAAGGATTTTATCCAAAGGATGAATGGACTCATATCATTTATGAACTGCTTAGAGAATTTGACGGGTACACGATGGATGCCGAAGAAGAGGAACTTGTAAAGGTCATTCAAGTAGAGGATGAGTATTATAAAATTCAAGAGGTATCAGGCTATCGTTATCCAGTAAAAATGAAGCAAAAACACCAAGTGATGAAAGTGGAAAAGATGGATGATTTATTAGATACGTATAACGACTATAAACGATTGGCGGATTTCTTTAAAGATTTATCGTATGAACAGAAAGCTGAAGAATTGTTGCAGGAAATGAAAAGGCTTAGAGCGTGAGGGACAGTCTACTATAAGACTGTCCTCTATTTTTGGCGGTGCATCAAAGTGTGTTTTCCGTTACAATGAGAGAATCAATAGAAATAAGGTGATACAATATGGAAACAAAGAAAAAGGGCGAATGGTGCGAAATGACTGTTCCAGCTACATGGAATGGTATAAGTATCGAATCGTTATTAAAAGTAGAATGGGAAATACCGAAAAAATTATTACATCAGCTTCGTATGGAAAAAGGTGTTACTGTTAATGGGGAACAGAGAAGATGGAATGAACCTTTAAAAGAGGGCGATAAATTGCAAGTTCATATGTTTATGGAGGAGGAGTACGGTGTAGAACCCGAATATGGTGAGTTACATGTAATATTTGAAGATGATCACGTACTCATCGTAAATAAACCAGAGCAAATGGATACGCATCCTGCTGAAAAAGGTGGAACAGGAACACTTGCAAACCTTGTTGCGTTTTATTTTCAAATGCAAGGTTTAGAGACGAAGGTTCGTCATATTCATCGCTTAGATAAAGATACAACAGGTGGTGTTGTATTCGCAAAACATAGAATTGCGGGTGCAATTATGGATCGTTTATTAATGGAACGGAAAATTAAGAGAACGTATGCGGCGCTTGTTGAAGGGAAAGTAAAAAAGAAGCAGGGAACAATTGATGCATCCATTGGAAGGGATCGACATCATGCTACGAGGCGCCGTGTTTCTCCAAAGGGGGATGGAGCTATCACTTACTATAAAGTAGAAAAATACTTTAAGAAGCAAGATATAACATTCGTCACGTTACAATTAGAAACTGGTAGAACACATCAAATTCGTGTTCATATGAGCTATAATGGTAATCCGTTAGTTGGGGATGTATTATATGGTGGACAAACAAAATATATGTCAGCGCAAGCGTTACATGCAATGAAAATTAATTTCCTACACCCAATTACGAAAGAAGAGATAGAAGTTGATGTACCGTTTCCTACAAAATTAAACAATATGATGAAAGAATTTCAAAGAGTGAATGCGTAAAATGTAAATATTAATTTGAGAAAAGTAGATTTTTGCAGGAATTTCTCTAAAAGAAGCGAAGCCGTTAAGAGAAAAGAGAGGTGAGAATCACTTGGTCAAATATAAATATATACTAGGAATATGTTGCGCTTGTCTCTTAGTTACTCTATGCCTCTATCCATATTTACCAAACCGTATGGCAGTGCATTGGAATGAAAATGGCGGGTCGAACGAGTTTATGAGTAAACAAGTTGTAGTATTATTTATTCCTTGTCTTATTATTTTCTTACATGGATTCGTGTATATTATTTCACATAATATATATAAGTTTAATGAAAGAGAGCATTTCATTATAAGTGGATTTATAAAAACGATTACTTTATTTATGTTGTTTATCCATATGCTCATTCTCTTTATTAATTTTGGAAGCATTATATCTTTTCAGACAGGACTAACGATTGGAATTAGTATGTTTCTTTTTATGCTTAGTAAAGAGTTTAAAAAGGTTAAGAGTACGGAGAAAGATCCAATTAAATTACAAAAGATTCGTCTAGTGAGCAGGCGGATTTTTCAAGGTATGGCATGTGGTATATTAATTTCATTGTTTTTGAACTTGAGATGGGGATTTTATGTGTTACTTAGTGTAATAAGCTGTGGTTCTATTTTGTTTATGTTCTACATTTTATACTCATATATAATAGAAAGTTATGAAACTTAAAAAAGAGTCTTCTCATCATGAGAAGACTCTTTTAATCTATTTACTTCGTAATAAATTGTTGTGTCCAGTAGTTACCGTTTTCTACATAGCCAACACCGATGTGAGTGAAGCCATTATTTAAGATGTTTGCACGGTGTCCAGCACTGTTCATCCAAGCTTGTACTACTTCTTCAGGTGTACGTTGGCCTTGAGCGATGTTTTCACCTGCAGATGTATAAGAAATACCAAATTTCTTCATCATGTCAAACGGAGACCCGTATGTAGGGCTGTTATGATCAAAGTAGTTATTTTTTTGCATATCTTCAGATTTAATACGTGCTACTTTGCTTAATTCAGTGTCGATTTTTAAAGCTGATAAACCTTGTTTTGCACGCTCAGCATTTGTTAATTCAACAACACGTTGTTCGAACTCGCTTAAAGATTTTGCTTCTTCAGCAGGCTTTTCAGCAGGTTTTTGTGTTTCGTTTTGAGTGTTATTATTTTCAGCTGGTTTTGAAGCTTCTGGTTTTTGAACTTCTTCAGCAGGCTTTTGTTCAGCAGGTTTTTGCTCAACTGGCTTTTGAGTTTCTGGTTTAGCTGTTGGTTGCTCAGTTACAACATTTTCAGTAGGTTGTTGACCAGGAACGAAGCAGTTTGGTTGGAAGTTAGCTTGTTGCCATTGTGCTAATGATTCAACTCCCATAGATTGTAAGAATGCTTGTAATTCTTGTTGGCTCATTTGTTTCATCATCACTTTTGAATGCTGAATATTTTGAACCTTTATGTTAGATGGTTGTACTGTTGCAGCTTGTGCATCTAAAGATGATACTCCTAGAGTAAGAGCTGTTGCAGCAGCTACAGATAATAAAACACGCTTTTTCATGATGTGTGTCCCCCTATATAAAGTTTTAATTTGTTTTCACACGATTTGTTTTTGACAGCCTGTCTAACTGACAAATTCATCGTAGCACACAATTTACGAGAAAAAAGATGGAAAAAAATTCATAGACTTTAAAATTACCTAATTTATCCTAAGGAGAGGAAAGGGGAGAAATAAGAGAAACATAGAGTATAAAAGGAATTTTCAGCATTTTTATACTTGGTTTTAAGAGTGTTTTTTTGGATAAATCTACCTATGTTAAAAATGAGGAATCCCATTGTATCAATGGTTTGAGCGTTTTTTTGAGGAATATAATGGATTGATCTTTACAAAACTGTAATGTTTCTGTTGTTCTTTTTTATAATAAAGTAACATATTTTTAATGTTGTAGCGGACAAAAAAGCGGCTATCTCTTTACATAGACGAAGGAGATAGCCGTTTTCCTATTATTACGTATGTTACGATTTATTACGAGTTGGTTTCAATTGCTTCTAATAATAAACCTACAATGTGAATTCCTCTCATTTTATGAGAAATGCCTTCACGCTCAATACCTAATTTCATTTGTAATAGACAACCTGGATTTGCAGTAACGATGGTTGCTGCGTCTGTTTCATGTACACGGTCCATTTTGTAATCTAGAAATTCCATTGATAACTCTGAATGAACAATATTGTAAATACCAGCAGAACCACAGCAGCGGTCCGCATCTTTCATTTCACGGTATGTTGCGCCTTGGATTGCTTCTAATAACATACGAGGTTCAGAAGATGTTCGCATAACATTGCGTAAGTGACAAGAGTCTTGATACGTAATGATTTGTGGCGTGAGTCGTAAGTCGTTTCGTTTATGGAAATCTAATTCTACTAGTATAGCAGTAATATCTTTAATTCTAGAAACAAATTGCTTTGCACGTTCAGCCCATTTTGGATCATCTTTTAAAAGATAATCATAATCTACGAGGTAAGCTCCGCAACCACCTGCATTCGTAATAATATAGTCGATGTTTAAATCTTCGAAGGCTTTTATATTTCGTTTCGCTAATTCTTTTGCTCCACTTTTTTCACCAGCATGCCCATGTAATGCCCCGCAGCAGTTTTGTGTTTTCGGAATAACGACATCACAACCAGCTAACTGAAGAAGTTTCATCGTTGCGTTATTTGTTTCTAAAAACATCGTATCCATTAAACAGCCTGTGAAGAATGCTACTTGTTTCTTCTTTGTACTTTCAGCAGGTAAAAATGCAGGACGATCTTTCATTGCTTTCATTTTAGGGACTTTTGGTAAAACAAGATCCATCGTTGCAAGTGTTTCAGGGAATAACTTCATAATCCCTGTTTTATGTGTTAGCGTTTGTAAACCAGAACGTTGATAAAATCCAATTAGGCCTGTTAATGTTCTCATTCGATTTTGATGCGGGAATAGTCCTTCAAACACGACTTTACGAACAGCTCTCACTGGCATTGAGAACTTTTTATTTTGATTAATAATATCACGAGCTTCTTCTAATAAATGTCCATAGTTCACACCAGATGGACAAACAGGTTCGCAAGCACGACAGCCAAGGCAGACGTTTAATGTATTTTCAACATCTTCATCTGGTTCAATTAAACCATCAACGACTGCTTTCATTAATGCGATACGTCCGCGCGGTGAATGTGATTCTTTATAACCTGATTGAATGTAAGTAGGGCAAGTTGGTAAACAGAAACCGCATCGCATACAATTTAGTAGTTCATCTTCGCTTAATCGTTCTTTAAATTCCTTTTGAATGTTTTCTTTATTTAATGTGGTCATCGCTCAACCACCACTCTTTTACGAGAGTCTTTCGCGAACATTTTTCCTGGATTCATAATGTTATTTGGATCGAAGGCTTGCTTTATACCTTGCATAGCTGCAATACCTTCTTTACCTAATTTCATTTCTAAATATGGAGCTTTCATCGCACCGACACCATGTTCACCAGTAATCGTGCCACCAAGTTCAATTGCTTTCGCAAATATTTCAGCAAAGGCTTGTTCAGCACGGTGCATTTCTTCTTCATTGCGAGCATCTGTCATACAAGTTGGATGTAAATTACCATCACCAGCATGTCCAAATGTACAAATAGGAATATTATATTTTTTTGCAATCGCATTAATAGCTTCAACCATCGGAGCGATTTGTGAACGTGGTACCGTTGCATCTTCTAATATGGTAGTAGGTTTTAATCTTGCAAGTGCTGATAAAGCACTACGGCGTGCTGTACGAAGGGCGTCTGCTTCTGCTTCATCTTTTGCAACGCGAACATCAACTGCATTCATAGAACGACAAACGTTAGCCATCTTTTCAATATCTCGATTCACAACTTCAGGTGGACCGTCTTGTTCAATTAGTAAAATTGCTTTTACATCAGTTGGTAAACCGATTTGTGCAAACTCTTCTACTACTTCAATTGTTGGTTGATCTAAAAACTCAAGTGTCGCTGGAATGATTTTATTTGCAATAATAGAAGAAACAGCACGAGCAGCCTCATTAATATCTTCATAGAGCGCGAGCATCGTTTTCTTCGTTTCAGGCATAGGAACAAGTTTTAATATCGCTTCCGTCACCACACCAAGTGTTCCTTCAGAACCGATAAATAGACGTGTTAAATCGTAACCTGCTACATCTTTTGCTAATTTACCACCAGTACGAATAATATCGCCATTCGGTAAAACAAGCTCAAGTCCCATTACATAATCACGTGTCACGCCATATTTTAATCCGCGCAACCCACCTGAGTTTTCATTAATATTTCCACCGATTGTAGAAATCTTCATCGAACTTGGATCTGGCGGATAAAATAATCCTTTTTCTTCAACCGCTTTAATAATATCAAGTGTAATAACACCCGCTTGAACAGTAATTGTTAAGTTTTCTTCATCAATTTCTAAAATGTTGTTCATATGGCGGAAAAGAAGGACGATACCGCCTTCAAGTGGACATGTTCCTGCGCAAAGATTTGTTCCAGATCCGCGAACATACACAGGTATTTTCTGAGTGTTACATACTTTTAACACTTCAGCTACTTCATTTGTATTACGAGGAGCAATGACTGCATCAGGCATTGCTTGGAAGTTTGGAGTGGCATCATAACTATAAGTTAAACGCCCCATATTCGATGTATCTACATTATCTTCGCCAACAATGGATACGAATGAATCAATAATTTGCTTTTCTAACATTGGAAATCCCCCTCAAACTGTTAACGTAGTTAGTCATAATAAAAAACGTTGTAACAGTGTTTTCATTATAATGATAAAAAAGTTGAGGGATTCTTTCTATGTATAATCAACTAAAGATTACTCTTTTTTATCGATCTTTTTTGTATGATTATCTAACAAAAGGAGTGCGAAGTATAAAACATTTAAATCTTTGAATTGTTTCGGGTCAAGTTCTGTATACTCCTCAATTTTTTTAAGCCTGTAGTGCAATGTGTTAATGTGTATATGCAATTGCTTAGCTGTCTGTTTATAAGATTGGTTATAATCGATAAATAAGCGTAAAGTGTGCATAAGCTCAGGAGATGATAATAAGTTTTCGATAGTACGCTCTAGAAACTGCTCCCGCGTTTCAACAGAAATATCTTGTAAGCACATTTCTAAACGTAAATCTTCATTAAATACAATTTTTTTTGTTTCAATTGATACAGAAAGAGCTCGTAATGCTTGTTCATATGAGATGTTCATATTGCTTGGCTTAACTGTTTGTCCAATTCCAATATATAAAGAAATAGAAAACAAAGTTTCACAATCTTGTTTTAACCGTTTTAAAAATTGGTAAGTATGCTCTTTGGAGTTAATTGCTGTAAATAAAATAAAGCGATCATTTCCCCAGCGAACAAATAGATGTTCCTTTGTTAATGTATTGCGTATATGCTGCCAAATTTTACGCTGGAGCATCGTGTCATTTTGGCCGATAGAGAACAAAATAAGTTGTTTCTTCTTATATAAATCAATACCAAGTGTTTTTGCACGATCGAGAAAACTAGGAGACCAGTCTGTATTTTGAAGCCAATCAAAGACAAATGCTTCATACGAACGATGCTCAAGTTCTAGTTGTTCTAAAAAGTAGTTTTCGTGAATTAATAGTTCGGTCATCTTACGTAATATTTCGCCGTACTGTGAAATGTTTTCAGGTTCTCCAGTGATTCCAATGACACCGATTACTTCATCATGAAATAGTAAAGGAAGATTCATCCCAGCTTTTACGCCTTGTAGCCGCTGTTCATCTTCTTGTGTAATGATGACGGTTTTCTTTTGTATCGCGCAGCGGAGTGCACCTTCATGAAATTGACCGATTCTTTCTGCATCTGTACTAGCGATAATAAGACCTTGTATATTAATGATAATAATATTTTCAGTAATTAGTCTGCGTACTTCCCGTACAATTTTATTCGCTAAATCAGGAAAAAGCATAATTGACACACCTCAAATTCTATTTGTTGTACATTATATATGTAAATGAAGCAAGAAAGGAAAATTTCACACTTTCCACACATTTATTTGTTATTTTACAATTATAGCGAAATCATCCGAAGATGGAGGGAATCTTTTGAGAAAGTATGTTTTTCTTCTCTGTTTTTTATTTCTATTAGTAGGGTGTCAAGGAAGTTCCTATACACCAATTGCTAAAGATAAAAATGTTATTATAACAACGAATATAAAAGAAGGTAGTATTAGTTTTATTGATAAACAAACTAAAAAGTTAATTACGACATGGGAACTAAATGAGCCGATGGCAGGAATTGCACTTCTTCCAAACCGCGAGGAAATACTTATATACGGCAAGCAATTAGAGTACATGTATGTATATTCACTAACAGAAGGAAGGCAAGTGGAAAAATATAAAACTGGAAAAGGCATTGTGAATGTAGTCGTATCAGAAGATAAAAAGCAATTATTCGCTGCCGATCAAACTGCCCAAAGGGTAAGGTTCTTTACGATAAAAGGGAAAGAGACAGGGAGTGTATCAACAGGAAAAGGGCCAATAACGATGGTAGAGCATCATAACCAACTGTCTGTATTAAACTTTTATGATACGAAATTAACGACAATTGATACAAAGACAAAAGAAATTATACAGTCCTTTATGATTCCGCCAGCATCAACTGGAGCGACGGTTAGTCCTGATGGGAAAGAAATATGGATTGGCGGACATGGTGATGGAAATCAAGTGAATGAGAAAGTATTAGTGTATTCTTTACAGAGTGGCGAAATGGTGCGTTCTTTACATGCTCCTTTTATGCCTGTAAATATAACGAAGGATAAAAAGTACATATATGCATTAAGCCACGGTTCGAATACACTGAGGAAGTTTGATAGTAGCACATATATAGAGGTAGCTTCTGCTGAAGTAGGATCAAACCCATTTGCATTTTTGAAGAGTGGAACAGAAGGGTACGTAGCGAGTTATGACAGTGATGAAGTGTGTGTTATGGATATGAAGGATATGAAAATAAAACAAACAATTAAAGTCGGAAAAGGACCGTTTCAATTAATAGAGAGGGAGGGGAAGGGTAATGAGTAAATATAGAGTGCTAGTTGTAGATGATGAAAGTGATATGAGACAACTTGTAGGAATGTACTTAGATAATTTCGGATACGAATGGGGAGAAGCCGAAAATGGAAAAGAGGCTCTTACAAAATTAGAATCGGATCATTATGATTTCGTTGTGCTAGATATTATGATGCCTGAAATGGATGGACTGTCAGTTTGTAAAGAAATTAGAAAAACGTCAGATGTACCAATTATATTTTTAACAGCAAAAGGTGAAGAGTGGAATCGGGTGAACGGCTTACGTATGGGAGCAGATGATTATATTGTAAAGCCGTTTAGTCCTGGTGAATTAATTGCTCGTATGGAAGCTGTGTTAAGAAGATATACAAAGCAAGAGCAGCAAGAGGAAGTTCAATTTGGACCGATTCTTATTAATGAAAAAAGTAGGCGAATTGAGGCGAATGGTGAACAGATTTCTCTTACAGTAAAAGAGTTTGATTTACTATATTTTCTTTGCCAACATACAGGGCAAGTATTCAGCCGGGAGCAATTACTTGAAAAGGTATGGGGATATGATTATGCCGGAAGTACAAGAACAGTAGATACGCACGTGAAAACGATGCGTTTGAAGCTTGGAGAAAGTGGAAACTACATTCAAACGGTTTGGGGTGTAGGTTATAAATTTGAGGTGTAACATATGTTTACAATGGTACAAAAGCTTTGGCTTACAGTAGTATGTGCAGTATGTGTAACAGTTTCCTTTCTTTATTTTGTGTCATTATATTCGTATGAAAAACTATACGTTGATAATGTAAAAGACTCGTTAGTAATGGAAGGGAAAAATCTTGCAATGCAATATGATAAGCGAGAAGGAATATCAACTTTTGAAGAGAAAGTAAGAGCATTTGATCAAATATCTAGTTCAGACGTTCTTTTCGTTTCAAATCCACGTGACTTAAGCGCATGCTTGCCTTTTGATGTGCATCATCATTCTCTTATAAGTGAAGACGATCGGCAGACGTTGTTAGATGGAAAAACAGTCACAAAGATAGGGTATGAAGAACATTTTGATCGTAATATTATGGGTGTTGTCATCCCTGTTTTAGAAAATAAAAAATTAGTTGGAATTGTATATTCTTATATTTCTTTAAAAAGTATAAAAGACTTAATATATGATATGGGTCTTATTTTAGCACCATTAGCAATTGCCATGATTCTACTCACAATATGGATTGGTAGAAAAATTATTATTGCCATTACGAAGCCGCTTTCGCAAATGGAACGGGTTGCGAACCATCTGGCTACTGGGGATTTCTCGGAGCGGATTACGGTTTCTTCAGAAGATGAAATTGGACGATTAGGAAAAGCGTTTAATAAAATGGCGAATTCTTTAGAAACAGAAGATGTGAAACGTAAGGAGTTTTTAGCCAATGTTTCGCATGAACTTAGAACCCCCCTTAGTTATATAAAAGGGTATAGTGAAGCTATTTTAGATGGCGTAGCGAAGGGGCCGCAGCAGGAAAAGGTAACGCATCTCATCCATAAAGAAGCAGATCGTATGCAGCGTCTTGTACATGATTTATTAGATTTAGCGCAATTAGAAGGGGAACATTTTCCTCTTAAGAAGCAACCTATCGTATTTTCACAACTTATTGAAGATGTATTAGACACGTATGAAATTAAGTTTATAGAAAAGAAAATTCGTATTGCAACAAATTTAGATCCAGAGATTATTATAATGATTGATGAGGATCGTATGCAACAAGTGCTTCATAACGTGTTAGATAATGCGATACGATATACGAATCAAGACGGGGATATCATAATAACTCTAGAGAAAATAGACGATTATTGTGAATTGAAAATAAAAGATACAGGAATAGGAATTGATATAGAGCATTTAGACAATCTTGGTGAGCGTTTTTACCGAGTTGATAAAGCGAGAAGTCGTCAACATGGCGGAACAGGTTTAGGACTTGCTATTGTAAGGCAAATTGTTCATATACATGATGGACAGTGGAGCATTGAAAGTGAAAAAGGAAATGGAACGACAGTTAGTATAAAATTAAAGACACAAGATGAGGAAAGCATGTTCTAATGTAAAAGGACATGCTTTTTATTAAATATAAATAAATATTAAAATTTTGACGATTTTATGAACAAAACATTTGTACTTCTTACCAATTCGTTCTAAAATAGTTATGATGCAAAGTTCTTATAAATCGTTTCAATTGTTGTTTGGAAGATACTGAGGTGATTTAACTGGAGTACAAATCTATTAAACCGAAAAAAATTTACGAAGAAGTATCTGAAGCTATTTTAACAATGATTAAAAATGGTACATTAAAACCTGGTGACAAACTACTTCCTGTGCATCAATTAGCTGAGCAGTTTCAAGTTGGCAGATCTGCTGTTCGTGAAGCACTAAGTGCGCTAAGAGCGATGGGCTTAATTGAAATGAAACAAGGAGAAGGTACATATGTGAAGAATTTCGATTCTTCTTCATTAACGAAATCATTAAACAATAGATTATTAATGAAGAAAGAAGATATTTTGAATTTATTAGAAGTACGAAAGGTGCTTGAAGTGGGGGCAGTTCGAGCAGCTGCGGCAAAACGTACGGAAGATAATTTACAAAATATGAAGCATTGGTTAGATGAAATGGCAAAGAGCATTGGAGATGAAAAGGCTGGTGAAAAAGCAGATTTTCAGTTCCATATGGGAATTGCGGAGTCTTCGCATAATAACATTTTGCTTGAACTCATGAATCATGTTTCAGAGATGATTGCTGAAACGATTGGTGAATCAAGACGCATTATTTTATATGGTGAACAAACAACATCAGAACGACTTATAGAAGAGCATCAAGTTATATATGATGCGGTGTTAAAGCAAGATGTAGAATTAGCGCAGCAAGCAATGCTAGACCATTTAACAAATGTAGAACATATTGTCACAGGTAAAACAGATATAAATTCGTAATTTAATCTTTTAAAAATCTAATTTTCTGATAAAATAGAGAGAGATTAAGTAAGCGTTTTCTTTAGAAGAGGGAGAGGATAGGCCATGGTTGAGCCTACTTCTTCTTTTCTAAGTCATCTGATGACCATACGTTTGTTGGTGGAGTTGTAAAAAGGGGGAGTAATAATTATGAAAGTTACTTTATTTGTTACTTGTTTAGTCGATATGTTTGAAACGAACGTCGGCAAAGCAACAGTTGAAGTGTTGGAGCGTTTAGGTTGTGAAATTGAATTTCCAGAAGCACAAGTTTGTTGTGGTCAGCCTGCTTATAATAGCGGCCATGTAGAAGCAGCAAAAGAAGCAATGAAGCATATGATTGAAACTTTCGAAAATGCAGAATATATCGTTACGCCATCCGGTTCTTGTGCGACAATGTTTCATGAGTATCCGCATGTTTTTAAAGATGATCCGAAGTGGGCTAAGCGTGCACAAAAAGTTGCTGATAAAACATATGAATTTACACAATTTATTGTAGATGTTTTAAAAGTTACAGATGTTGGTGCAAGCTTACCAGGGATAGCTACTATTCATAAATCGTGTCATATGACACGTATGCTTGGAGTAAAAGAAGCACCAGGAATTTTATTATCAAACGTAAAAGGGTTAACTGTGAGAGAGTTGCCAAACGTGCAAAATTGTTGTGGGTTTGGGGGAACGTTTTCAGTTAAAATGACTCCAATTTCTGAGCAAATGGTAGATGAAAAAGTAGATAGCGTAATGGAAACAGGTGCTGATTATTTAATCGGTGCAGATTGTGGGTGTTTGTTAAACATTGGCGGACGTATTGAACGTTTAGGAAAAGAAGTAAAAGTAATGCATATTGCTGAGGTACTGAATAGTCGCTCATGAAGGGGGAACATAAGCTATGTCTATGAAAATCAGTGAGAAAAAATTTAATGATCGCGTAGGCGATGGAATTCAAGATTCGTTTATGCGCGGTGCGGTATCGTCTGCACAAACACGTTTATACACGAATCGATTAAAAGCAGCGGACGAATTAGGGAACTGGGAAGAGTGGCGTGAACTAGGTGAACAAATTCGTCAACATACGTTAGAAAATCTTGATTATTACTTAACGCAGTTAAGTGATAATGTAGCAAAAAGAGGCGGACACGTATACTTTGCAAAAACGAAAGAGGAAGCAGCAAAGTATATTCAAGACGTTGCGAAAAAGAAGCAAGCGAAAAAAGTAGTGAAATCAAAATCGATGGTGACAGAAGAAATTAGTATGAACCATGCGCTTGAAGAAGTTGGTTGTGAAGTGTTAGAGAGTGACTTAGGAGAGTATATCTTGCAAGTAGATAACGATCCACCTTCACATATTATCGCGCCTGCGCTTCATAAAAATAGAACGCAAATTCGTGATGTATTTAAAGAAAAGCTTGGCTATGAAAATTCGGATGATCCATATGAAATGACAAAGTTTGTTCGTAAACAACTTCGTGAAAAATTTATGGATGCAGAAATTGGTGTAACCGGTTGTAACTTCGCTGTTGCAAATACGGGTTCTCTTTGTTTAGTAACGAATGAAGGGAATGCGGATCTTGTTATGTCGATTCCGAAAACACAAATTGCGGTAATGGGTATGGAACGTATGGTTCCAACAATGGAAGAATTAGATGTTTTAGTTGGTTTACTATGCCGTAGTGCGGTAGGTCAAAAGTTAACTAGTTATGTAACAGTAGCAGGACCAATTCAAGAAGAGGAAGTTGATGGACCAGAAGAGTTCCATTTAGTTATTGTTGATAATGGACGTTCTCAAATTCTTGGATCGGAATTCCGTTCAGTATTGCAATGTATTCGTTGTGCAGCTTGTGTTAACGTATGTCCTGTATATCGTCATGTCGGTGGACATTCATATGGATCTATTTATTCAGGACCGATCGGTGCGGTATTAACACCACTTCTAGGTGGATATGACGATTACAAAGAGCTTCCTTATGCATCTAGTTTATGCGGAGCATGTACGGAAGCTTGTCCAGTAAAGATTCCTTTACATGATTTATTATTAAAACATCGTCAAGTAATTGTTGAACAAGAAGGACGTGCACCACTTGCAGAAAAACTAGCGATGAAAATGTTTAGTATGGGTGCTTCTTCAGCTGCTTTATATAAAATGGGGTCAAAAATGGCACCGGCAGCAATGAGTCCATTTACATCGGGTAATCGTGTATCAAAAGGTGTGGGGCCACTTAAAAACTGGACGGACATTCGTGAATTCCCAGCGCCAAGTAAAGAACGATTCCGTGATTGGTATAAAGATCATAAGAAAGGCGGCGATCAATAATGACAGGATTAATTCAAAACCGTGATGCCTTTCTAGATAACATTGCAAAAGAGCTTGGGCGCGCGCGTAAAACAGAAGGTGTAGAGCGCCCAGTATGGAAGAATAATGTGAATGTAGAGACGTTAAAAGATTATTCACAAGACGAATTACTAGAAGTATTTAAAAGGCAATGTACAAACATTCATACAACTGTAGTAGAAACGACAAATGATCGTTTGTATGAAGACCTTCAAAAAGTAATCATGGAAAATGGCGGGGGACCTATTTTATTATCAGCAGATGAACGTTTTGATGCCTATGGTTTAACATCTTTATTTAAAGACGAACTTCCAAAGCGAGATGTTGAAGTAAACGTATGGGATCCAGAGAAAAAAGAAGAAAATATGCGTTTAGCTGAAAAAGCGAATATTAGTATTGCATTTAGTGATTATACATTAGCTGAATCCGGTACAATTGTTGTACAAAGTCATAAAGGACAAGGACGTTCTTTACATTTTTTACCGACTGTATACTTTGCGATTATTCCACGTGAAACACTGGTGCCTCGTATTACGCAAGCAGTTCGGGATATGAACTCACGTGTAGAAAAGGGCGAGACAGTGGCATCTTGTATTAACTTTATTACAGGGCCAAGTAACTCGGCTGATATTGAAATGAATCTTGTTGTCGGAGTACATGGACCATTAAAAGCAGTATATTTCATCGTATAAAAAGGGGAAAGCAGGCCAGAAAATGGCCTGCTTTTTTAGTAGAATAAAGGATAATATGAAGTAGAAGTTCTCTCCTTTTTTTGCTATGTTCTTTTGGAAAGGAGAGGAAGGGATGTTCACTTATGTATATGCACTGTTAACAGGGATGGTGTTTGGTTCTTTTTTTATGGTAATCGCAATGAGGGTTCCTGTAGGTGAATCTATTATTACACCGCGATCATATTGTCACTACTGCAAGTATACGTTACAGCCGAAAGAACTGATTCCAATCATTTCATTTTGTATACAGAAGGGCCGTTGTACGAATTGTAAAAGAAAAATCTCAAGTTTGTACGTAATATTTGAGTTTATTACAGGGAATTTATTTGTTCTTACGGCATATGTAATTGGAATAGAACGCGAGCTTATTCTTATTTTATCGCTCTTTTCTTTACTTCTCATTATTTCCGTTACAGATTTAGTATATATGTTAATACCTAATCGTATTTTAATTTGGTTTGCATTTTTGCTTACTTTAGAATGTATTTTTGTACCATTAGTTACTTGGGTAGATAGTATAGCTGGCAGTGGAATTATTTTTATTTTGTTATATTGTGTGCGAAGGATTTATCCAGAGGGTCTTGGCGGAGGGGATATAAAACTACTTTCGTTACTTGGATTTATAGTAGGAGTGAAGGGGGTTTTTATAATTTTATTTTTAGCATCTTGTTTTAGTCTTTGTTTTTTCGGGATTGGTATTGCATTAAAACGTATAGAAGCACGAAAGCCAATTCCGTTTGGTCCTTTTATTAGTCTTGGGGTAATATGTTATGTATTGGTCGCCTATTCAAAGTAGAGAGGAAATAGAAAATGAATGTATATATGGATGATCAAAGAAGTTGCCCGTTCGGATATGTGCCCGCAACGACAGTAGATTGTGCCTTGCAAATGGTTCGGGATTATGATGTGAATATTCTTTCCCTTGATTTTAATATGGGATGGCGCCAACGTAATGGGCTTGATTTCGTAGCTGCTTTTTGTGAAGAGCAATTATATGTTAAGGAAATTCACTTTCATACAAATGATGTCATTGGTATGCATAAGATGAGACAAAGAATAGAAAGGGGGAAAGAACAAGGAGAGATTGAAGCACACATTATTGTGAAATATGTGGGGAGCTAAAAACTCCAAAGTAAAACTTTGGAGTTTTTAGTGTTTCATATGTGCTTGTAAAGGAATGATTTCCTCTGTTTGAACTGCTGCTAATTCAGTTTCTTCCTCTTTAACAGTAGGTGCTTTCTTTGTTAAGTAATGATAAACCATACCGACAAATACGGAACCGCCAATAATGTTACCGATTGTAACAGGAATTAAGTTATGAATAGCACCAGCAAAAGAAATTGACTCAGGATGTGGTGAAACTAAAGATAAAGCAAACAGAGATAAGTTTGCAATGCTATGTTCGTAACCAGATAAGAAGAATGTGAAAACGAGTAGCATCATCATCATAATTTTTGCTGTATCACCTTTAACTTGAGAAGGTAAGAAACAAGCAAGACATACAAGCCAGTTACATAAAATGGCTTTAAAGAATAATTGCATTGTAGGTGTATTCATTTTTCCTTCAACGACTTTATTCATGAAATGACCGTGATCAATTGCTTCGAAAATGCCAGTCGCGTAAAATAGTAAGGCAAAGAATAAAGCGCCAGCTAAATTACCTGCATAACAAGCAACCCAGTTACGAAGTGTATCAGAAATTGTTGTTTCTTTTCTTAAAGTTGCTACAGTGAAGTACATTGTGTTTCCAGTAAACAATTCAGCACCGCCATATATAATAAGTACGAGGGCAATTCCGAAAAACATAGAAGCTGCTAAATAAGTTGCTGGTGAATCTGCAATGTGAAAAAAGTTACCTAATTTAAAACATAGAACAATAATAAAACCGATATAAATACCCGCAAGTGCTGCACGAATGAAATATTGCATTGGGTTTGTATCTAGTATTTGTTTTTTGGTTTTAGCCAGTTTGACAACATAATCTAATCCTTGTTCTAGCATGAGTAATACGCTCCTTTAGTACATCATCTATAAATACTCCTTATATGAATAAAGTACATGGAATTGTTCACAGTTTCAATAAGTTTGTGCAATGTTTCACAAAAAGGACATACATATATTGAGAAAACGTTTACAAAAGATAGTATAATGGAATTTTTTCTGGACATTGAGGGGAGGAAGGGAAAAAGAAAAAGCGCTGTAATTACAGCGCTTTTTCGTCTAAATTCTTTTCTACTTTTACTTCTACTTCTTTAGAGAAGAACCAACCGCTAACTGCGATTCCAACTAATACAATCCAGAATGTAAGCTTCCATGGTGTAGATTCTGGGAATGAATGCGGAATTACATTTAATGCAGGGTGTGCTAATGTATAAACTGCTAGTTTTACACCGACCCAACCTACAATTAAGAATGCTGCAGTTTCAAGTCCTGGTTTACGTTTTAAGATTTGTACGAAAGCAGTTGCTGCAAATCGCATAATGATTAATCCGATAAGTCCACCTACAAAGATAACAACGAATTGCCCAGTATCAAGACTACCAATTGTACCTAATCCTGTTTTTGGTAAAGTCATTGCTAATGCAACAGCAGCTAAAATAGAATCAACTGCGAAGGCTATATCTGCAACTTCAACTTTAAATACAGTCCACCAAAAGTTCTCTTGTTTTTTCTTTGCTTCTTTTTCTTCTGTTTCTTCATCTGTATTCTTTTTAACATACGTTTTAAATAAGTGATTACCAGCGATAAACATAAGGTAAATGGCACCGATTGCTTGGACTTGCCATACATCGACTAAGAACGAGATCATAAATAACGATCCGAATCGGAAAACAAATGCCCCCGCTAATCCATAAAATAGTGCTTTTTTACGTTTTTCCTCTGGTAAATGTTTTACCATAATTGCAAGAACAAGCGCGTTATCAGCAGCTAAAATCCCCTCAAGTGCAATTAGGATGAGTAATACCCAACCGTACTCCAATAATAATGATACATCCATGTACATTCTCCTCTCATTTCTATAAGTACTAAATAAGTGAAGAATTTCCCCACTATTTAGTTTCCCCATACTCCTGCCTATTAACTTTGGAAGAATTTGGTAGTTAATACAAAAAAGACCTCTGCCGTTAATAGGCAAAGGTCTTGCTAGACATATGTAATGAAAATGCCAACAAAGCCGGAAGAACCAAGTTCTACGTAATGACGACTTTGTTTCCAAGAAACATTCTTGGACGCTACTCCCCTTTGGAGATATGCTATTGTATTCTCATTATATGGATAATTTATACGGTTGTCAACCTGTTAAAATATCTTCATTCGGATATTTTATTTTCCGGTTCTTTTTACGTGCAAAGGAAAAAGCCAATGTTAAAGGTCCCATTTTCCCAAAAAACATCATAAAGATAATAATAGCTTTTCCGATCATAGTTAAATGGGGAGTTAAATTCATACTGAGACCAACAGTACCGAATGCTGAAAATACTTCGAAAGCACTCATCAATAGAGGAACACGCTCAGTAATACTCAAAATCAAAATAGCAAAAAAGATAAATGAAATGGAAATAATAGTAATGGTTAATGATTTGACAATGAGAGTATCTTTAATGGATTTTTTAAACACGACAATATCATCTTGTTCTTGTAAAAATTTAAATACGCCAAAAAACATAATTAAAAATGTCGTTAACTTAATTCCACCACCAGTTGAAGCACTACCGGCACCAATAAACATAAGGAGCATCATTAATAGTAGGGAAGGTTTGGATAATGCAGAAATATCAACCGTATTAAACCCTGCAGTTCGCGTTGAAATTGCTTGGAAATAAGCGGCCATTCCTTCTTCAAAGGGAGTAAACCCTCTCATAGAAAGGGAGTTATGGAACTCGAATATAAAAATAAACACGGTAGCAATAATATTGACGATTAGAGTAGAAGAAAGCATGAGTTTTGAATGTAAAGTAAGATTTTTAAAGTTTTTCTTTCTTTTTATATCTACGATTACTGTAAACCCAATCCCGCCTAAAATGATGAGAGAGGAAATAACAAGATTGACAAGAATACTATGGGAATGGGACATTAAGTTATCACTCCACACAGAAAAACCAGCATTGTTAAAGGCTGAGATTGAATGAAAAAAGCTATAATATAGCCCTTTAGCAATCCCGTATTTTGGTACCCATTCAAAAGAGAGAAACAAAGTAGCAATACATTCGACTGTAAAAGAGAATAAAAATAATGCTTTGGCAAGACGAATGACACCGCCAATATTCGTCTGATTTAACGCTTGTTGTAGTAAAATTCGGTTTTGAAGCCCGATTTTTCTGCCGAGCATAATGGCAATTAAAACAGCAAAGCTCATAATGCCAAGTCCACCCACTTGTATAAGCGTTAAAATGACACACTGTCCAAACAAAGTAAACACTTTTCCAGTATCCACAACACCAAGCCCAGTAACAGTACAAGCAGAAACGGTTGTAAATAAGGCATCGAGCCATGAAATAGACGTTGTTGTAGCAATTGGTAATTTTAATAAGCATGTGCCCACAATTGATAACACAATGAAAGATAAAGTAAGAACGCGGGGAGGACTCATGCTAATATTAATCCGTTTCATGTCACATATCGCTCCTTTTGGTTTGCTTTTACTAGTATGTGAAAAAGCGCTATTATGTATGTTAAAAATAGAAAGAGGCAGAGAATATCTGCCTCTAAGCCATATGTTATAGTATTATCCACGTAATTGTTGTTGAGCTAAAGCAACAAGGCGTTTTGTTACTTCACCGCCAACTGAACCGTTAGATCGAGATGCTGTATTAGATCCTAAGCTAACACCGAATTCTTGTGCAATTTCATATTTAAATTGTTCAAGCGCTTGTTCTGCACCTGGAACTAGTAATTTGTTTGTTTTTACCATGTTGATACACATCCTTATGAGTAGTCCAGTTTAGCAAAGAACTATTTAAACTGGTAACGTTATTTTATGTGAAAACGATGTGTACATACCCGGAAGTAATCGGTGTGATTAGAAGTTCTTGGATAGAAAAAAGAGTAGCAAATTTGCTACTCTTTTTTCAGTATTGTCGCTGTACCTTCTACGACAATATCACCTGATTGATTATAGATGTTTGTTTGTAATGTAATGATTTTTTTATCATCCCGTTTTTTAATAACTTCTGCCACTACACGAAGTGTATCGCCGATTTTGACAGGAGCACGGAATGAAACGTTTTGAGATAAGTAAATCGTATTTTTGCCTGGGAGTTTCGTTCCAAGGATGGTAGAAATAAAACTGGAAACGAGCATGCCATGGGCAATACGCTCTTTAAACATTGTCGTTTTTGCAAACGAATCTAAAATATGAATGGGATTGACATCTCCAGTCAATTTTGCAAAATTGATAACGTCCTCATCCGTAATTTGTTTTGTTAAAGATGCTTGATCACCGACTTGAATCTCATCATAACGAAGCTCCGGAACAGTTTGTGCTTCTTGAAATGGATTCATTTTGTCCTCCTTCTTTTCCATATCGAAAAATGCCAGCCATCTTGATGTAGTAGGAGGAAGAAAGAGTTTTGTTTGTGCTGCGGTTAGTTGCCACATTTTTCTTACTTGATGGAAGTAAATAGATTTTTTGAGTTTTCCTCGAATTGCTTTGCGAGTTCTAGTTGTTTGGCTTTGAACTCTCCCAAAAAAACTTCTAACTGTTTTTGAACCTCTTCACGTTGCGTTTGTTGTTGTTCGATAAAGTGTTTTGTTGTTTCTTCAAATTGACCGCTAGTTTGAGTAAGAATAGACAGAGATGTTTTCGTAGGAGAAACAGTAAGTTGGTGCATTTGAGTAGAAAGCTCATTCCATTTTTCTTGCCACTCGTTAATTTGATCATTTAAGGAGTTTCCAGTTAATTGCTTTACGTAATCCGTATATTGGTTATTGAACTGAGCAGTGAATTGTTGTAGTTCTTTTTCTAGTTCATCTACTCCTGATGTTAATTTATGCAGAGCGTCTTGTTGTTGTTTTAACGTTTCTAAAGTCAGTTGTTCTAATTGTTTCCCAGCTGAAGAGAAAAGGGAAAGAGATTGAGACCAGTTTTTCCAAAATGCATCGACTAATTCGTATGGCTTAGTTTCCATTGTTTGACCCCCAAATGTTTTTTTGCATATTGTGAACGCAGATTAATCTGCTGTACCACCAGGTGAAGATGAAGAATCCTTTTCATCCTTTTCTGGAGAAGTAGAAAATGGAAAGAATGCATTGGTGTATAACGTGAAAAACGTCCGCAGCATATTTTGGTAATGCTCAAAAGAAGTTGCACATGTTGTTAAATATTGCTCTCCATATTCAGTTAAAGAATAAATCCTTTTTGCTGGCCCTCCATCGCTTGTATCCCAAGTAGAAGAAATAAGGTTTTCTTTTTCTAATTTGCGTAGTGTTCTATACACATTACCTTGGTCAACAGAAGAAAAGCCGATATCCATTAGCATTTGAATAAGTTTGTAACCATGAAGACTCCAGTCTTTTAGACAGAGAAGTAAGAAGGGAACTAAGAAGTTTTTTGGCATGGAGTTTGGTTGTTTCGCTTGGTTGCTTTCCAAACTTTCGCGTTGTTCTGGTTCATTTTGTAGCATGATTGTGCATCACCTCATGAATCAGTAAGATGGAATTTTTTGCTTATAAGTGCAATTTACACCTATCTGTTTTTAATGTCAATACATTTGTTGGAAAATAAAGAAAAATAAAATATAGACTTGAAGTTTTATTCAGAATATTAGAAAATAGTGAATAGGTTGAATTGTTTCAAAAACGAAAAAGGGAGTGTAGGTAAAGTGATTGATCAAAAATTCGATCCACTACAAGCATGGAAAAATGCTTATGAACAAACCGAAACATTTTGGGGAAAAGCGCTCAATGAAACAATTAAAACAGAAGAATATTCTGCTTGGATGGGCAGCGTTCTAGATTTGAATTTGTTTTATCAAAAAGCATTAAATGATACGACAAAAAGCTATTTAGAACAAGTAAATGTGCCGACAAAAGAGGATATTGCAAGAGTGGCTACGCTTGTTATTAACTTGGAAAATAAAGTAGATAACATCGAGGAGTTTCTAGAGGAGAAAGTAGATTCTTTAGGACAAGCTCCTACATTAAAGCGTGATGTTACGAAAGTAAAACAAGATATTCGTACGTTAGAAACGAAAGTTGATCAAATTTTAGAATTGCTAGAAAAGCAAAATGCGGTACTAGCTAAATTACAAGCACCTGTAAAAGAAGAAGTAAAACCTGCGAATAAGCCGGAAAATAAAAAATGATAAAAGCGTTTGTTTATAACGTGTAAGAGAGACAGGGAGAATCTCTTTTTCATGTATAAACAACGAAACATAATTAATATATGGACTCTATTCATATGAGTACCGAAATGATTCATAACAATCGTTCACAAATTCATTTAAGGGGGAAAAGAAATGGTTCAATTAAATGGCAAAGTAGCAATCGTAACAGGTGGGGCAAAAGGAATTGGAAAAGCAATTACAGTAGCATTAGCACAAGAGGGCGCTAAAGTTGTTATTAATTATAACAGCAGTAAAGAAGCGGCTGAAAATTTAGTAAATGAACTAGGAAAAGAAGGACATGACGTTTATGCAGTTCAAGCGGATGTTTCTAAAGTAGAAGATGCAAACCGTCTTGTAGAAGAAGCTGTGAATCATTTTGGTAAAGTTGATATTCTTGTTAATAATGCTGGTATTACAAGAGATCGTACATTCAAAAAGTTAAATCGTGAAGATTGGGAGCGCGTAATTGACGTGAACTTAAGCAGTGTATTTAATACGACAAGTGCGGTACTTCCATACATAACGGAAGCAGAAGAAGGAAGAATCATTAGTATTTCTTCTATTATCGGTCAAGCTGGTGGATTTGGACAAACAAACTATTCAGCAGCGAAAGCAGGTATGCTAGGATTTACAAAATCATTAGCGTTAGAACTTGCAAAAACAAATGTAACTGTAAACGCAATTTGCCCAGGATTTATTGATACTGAAATGGTAGCAGAAGTACCGGAAGAAGTACGTCAAAAAATCGTTGCGAAAATCCCGAAAAAACGTTTTGGTCAAGCTGATGAAATTGCAAAAGGTGTAGTATACCTATGCCGTGACGGTGCTTATATCACAGGTCAGCAATTAAATATTAACGGCGGATTATACATGTAATGAAGTAAGAAAAAAGTGCATATCCATAGCAGGAATGCACTTCTTTTTTTTAGAAAGAAATCGACCGAAAAGGAGATAGAAAAATGACTACATTCGTAACAGAATGGGAAAAGCAATTAGAGTTGTACCCAGAAGAATATCGCAAAGCATATCGTCGTGTGAAAAGAGCGAGTGAAATTTTATTACGCGAACCAGAACCACAAGTTGGTTTAACACCAAAAGAGGTTATTTGGACGAAGAATAAAACGAAGCTTTATCGTTACATTCCAAAACAAGAAAAAACACAGAGAGTACCAATCTTATTAATATATGCTCTTATTAATAAGCCATATATTATGGATTTAACTCCAGGAAATAGTTTAGTGGAATATTTAGTAGATCGTGGTTTTGATGTGTATATGCTAGATTGGGGCACATTTGGTTTAGAAGATAGTCATTTGAAATTCGATGATTTCGTGTTCGATTATATTGCGAAAGCAGTGAAAAAAGTAATGCGAACTGCAAAATCGGACGAGATTTCTTTACTTGGTTATTGCATGGGTGGAACGTTAACATCTATTTATGCAGCACTTCATCCGCACATGCCAATTCGTAATTTAATTTTCATGACAAGTCCTTTTGATTTCTCTGAAACAGGATTATATGGTCCTTTACTAGATGAAAAATATTTCAATTTAGATAAAGCGGTTGATACATTCGGAAACATTCCACCAGAAATGATTGATTTCGGAAACAAGATGTTAAAGCCAATTACAAACTTTGTTGGTCCATATGTTGCTTTAGTTGATCGCTCAGAAAATGAGCGCTTCGTCGAAAGTTGGAAATTAGTTCAAAAGTGGGTTGGCGATGGTATTCCGTTCCCAGGTGAATCATATAGACAGTGGATTCGTGATTTCTATCAAAATAATAAACTGGTTAAGGGTGAACTCGTTATTCGCGGACAAAAGGTAGACCTTGCAAATATTAAGGCTAATGTCTTAAATATTTCCGCAAAGCGTGATCATATTGCTCTGCCATGTCAAGTAGAAGCTTTACTTGATCATATTTCTAGCACAGATAAACAATATGTATGTTTACCAACAGGACATATGTCTATCGTTTACGGTGGAACAGCTGTAAAACAAACATATCCGACGATTGGAAATTGGCTTGAAGAGCGTTCGAATTAAAAATAAAAAAGTCCAACTAGCGCACGTTAGTTGGATTTTTTTATGGGAAATAACAAAACATAGAAAGGAGAAATTTACATTGTAGGAGTATAATTATGAAACTTATGACTGGTAAGTTGTTTTGGAATACAGACGTTTCTGTACCTTGTTATCCACCGTTAGAAAGTGATATGATATGTGATGTGCTCGTAGTGGGAAGTGGGGAAGCAGGCGCTCATATAGCGTATTCGTTAGCGAAAATTGGAATGAGTGTTACGCTCATTGAAAAAAGAGCAATCGCATGTGGTAGCACAGCTGCTAATACAGGTTTATTACAATTTCTTCATGATAAATCGTTAACCTCTCTAATTCATACATTTGGTAAAGAAAAAGGGGTACGGGCATATAGACTCTGTTATGAAGCGTTAAGAACAATGGAGAAAGTTGTGCCAACTCTCGATATAAATCCACATTTTATTCCACGAAATAGTTTGTATTATGCAAGTAAAAGTGAAGATGTTTCATTTTTACAAGAGGAATATAATACGTTACATGAGTATGGATTTCCAGTTGAATACTTTGCAGAATCTGATATTAAAAAACATTATTCTTTTATAAGAAAAGCAGCGCTATATACGCATGGTGATGCTGAGGTGAATCCATATTTATTAGCGCATAGTCTCTTGCATAAAGCAAATCAAATGGGAGCCACTATACATGAACATACAGAGGCAATACATATAAAAAAACTTCAAAATGATTTAATATGTTATACGAAAGCAGGAAATCAAATCGTAGCAAAGAATATTATTATGGCTACAGGTTATGAAGCACTTTTTGGAAAAAAAGAAAAAAATATAACAGTAGAAACATCTTATGCAGTTGTGACAAATGAGGTAGATCATTTTGAGGGATGGCATGAGCAATCATTAATTTGGGAAACAGCACGTCCTTATTTGTATTTTCGAACGTGTCAAAAACGCATTATTATAGGTGGATTAGATGAAGCAATGCAAATTCAAGCAGTTGGTGATACGAAATTATTGCATAAGCGCGATATCCTTATTAACATTGTAAAAGAAATGTTTCCGCAGTATAAAAATATACAGGCAGAGTACTATTGGGCAGCAGCATTTGGGGGAAGTCATGATGGTCTCCCTATATTAAAAGAAGATCCGCATATACATAATTTATTTTATGCATTGCCGTATGGAGGTAATGGAACTGTGTATGGTATGGTGTTTGCCAAATTATTTGAGCAGTTATTTACAAATAAAGAAAACGAAGATTTTTCTTTATTTAATCGATAGAAAAAAGGTAGCGAAGTGATGGAATGAGAGATATAAAAAAGTTTTTACAAAAATTACGTCCTGTACAACTCATTGTTTTGTTTTATTTATTAGCAGTAGTCGTATCAGTGATATTACTTAGTTTACCGTTTGTTACGAAGGCTGGTGTGAAATGGACGTTTATCGACGCCTTATTTACATCCGTTAGTGCAGTAAGTGTTACGGGATTATCTGTTGTTACAATTTCAGATACATTTACTACAGCAGGCATTATTGTTTTAGCCCTTATTTTGCAATTGGGCGGTTTAGGAATTATGGCGCTTGGTACATTTGTTTGGATAATCACGGGGAAAAAGATTGGTTTGCAGAGAAGAAGATTAATTATGGCAGACCATAATCAAGGGAATTTATCGGGGCTTGTAGAATTGATGCGTTCTATTTTAATTGTAATTATTTCAATAGAACTTATTGGAGCGATACTGTTAGGGACAAGATTTCTACTTTACTTTCCGACTTGGCAAGAAGCTTATTTCCACGGTTTCTTTGCGGCTGTTAGTGCAACGACGAACGGTGGATTTGATTTAACAGGACAATCATTAATTCCGTATAAAAAAGATTATATTGTTCAAATGATTCATATGTTGCTTATTATTTTAGGAGCTATCGGCTTTCCTGTATTAATGGAAGTGAAGCAATTTCTTAGTAAAAGGAGACAGCAACTATTTCGTTTTTCATTATTTACAAAACTGACGACGACAACATTTTTTGCACTCGTTGTTGTTGGAACTATTATGATTTTTTTACTAGAACGCAATCATTTTTTAGTAGGGAAATCATGGCATGAAACGGTATTTTATACATTATTCCAATCTGTGACGACGCGAAGTGGTGGACTTGCTACAATGGATATACGCGAACTGTCACAACCGACGCTTTTGTTTATGAGTATATTAATGTTTATCGGGGCATCACCAAGTTCGGTTGGGGGCGGAATACGTACGACAACATTTGCTGTTAGCATCTTATCGCTATACACGTTTGCCAGGGGCGGGAGAACAGTTAGAGTCTTCAAACGTCAGCTACATGAAGAGGACGTACTGAAAGCATCAGTCGTTATGACGATGGGGATTTTATTATGTGCCACAGCGTTATTCATTTTATCTATTACGGAAAATGTGCCACTTATGAGCTTAATCGTTGAAGTTTGTTCGGCCTTTGGAACGACAGGACTATCAACGGGTATTACGCCAGATTTAACAACTGTAGGTAAACTTGTACTCATTGTACTCATGTTTATTGGACGTGTTGGTATTTTAACATTTATTTTAGCTAGCGGTGGAAGGGAACAGCCGCCACGCTATAAATATCCGAAAGAGCGAATCATTATTGGATAGCATATGAAACCATTCTACCTATGTTAGGTAGAATGGTTTTTTAGTCATTAATGCCAAATTGCGGATGCATAAAAGCCTCATTCTTATTGTCCACTTCTTTTTTTAGCAACTCTTGATTTTCTTCTGAAACCCACCCAATATCATTTGTAGGATGGATCCATTCTTCTCCAGCCATAATGGCAGGATCTACTTCATCACTCCAATTGTGAAGTGGACTGTTCTCGGAATCATATTTACTGTCTCCGATTACGACGTCATATTGATTTATGAAAGGTTGTTGCATTTTCTTTCCTGTTCCTTTAAAAGATGGAAAATTCATTTGATGGGGGAGCGTTTCGTCTAAAATTGGGGACTGAATCTCTTCTTTCTTCTTCAAAATCATCGCTCCTTTTTAATCATTTGTTCATATGTAGTATTTCCATCTAGCGGCTCTTATGTACTTGTTAACACTTGCCAGTAATAATTATTTCAGCTTGCTTCAAACTAGAGTAGAAAGTGAATTTTTGAGAGCAGGTGAATGTATTGGTAAAAAGAAAAGTGAAGCAAAATGCGGCAATCAATAATAATAAAACTCCGAAAGAAAGCTTACCAGATGCAGAATTTGCATTAGAGTACGAAGGAGAAAATAGCGCAAAGTATGCAAATCGTAATTCAAAAAAAGGTAAACAAAAATGAGGCGTTTTTTACAAACGCCTCATTTTTTTGTGGGATTATAAAGGTTTTTTTAATTGTTTGTAAATTTTGTGTTTTCTATTAGCAGAAAAATATGAAAAAACATAGAAGTAGCAACGTATTACACAAAAACAAACAACAAACAAAAGATTAATGTTGGTTTAATACTGCTTTTACACTAGTTGTTTATATTTGAGTTGTACATAAGATTTGTAAAAGGAGAGAGAGACAGTGAAAAAAACAATCTTTAAAGCTGTAGCAACTGGAATGGTATTTTCGTTATTAATGGGGTGTGGTGCAAAGAAAGAAGAAAGTGCTGGGGCGAAAGTAAAAGATGATAAATTATCTGGATCATTAACTGTTTACACAGCGATTGAAGAAGAACTTGTACCAATTTATCTTGATTCTTTTAAAAAGAAATATCCCGATGTGAAGTTGAACATTGTACGTGATTCAACAGGAGTTATTACAGCGAAATTGCTAGCGGAAGGAAAAAATACACAAGCAGATGTTGTATGGGGAACTGCTGCATCAAGTCTATTAGCTTTAGATAAAAAAGATATGTTAAAAGGATACTCTCCAAAAGGAGCAGATCGTGTTCTTCCGCAATTTAAAGATGATAAGCAACCGGAAAAATGGGTAGGAAATACTGCATTTATGACGGGGATTGCTGTAAATAAAGAAGAATTGAAAAAGAAAAATTTACCAATGCCGGAATCGTATGAAGATTTAACGAAACCAGAGTATAAAGGAACGCTTGTTATGCCACATCCAGCATCTTCGGGAACAGGATTCTTAACAGTTTCTGCATGGTTACAAATTATGGGCGAAGATAAAGGCTGGGATTACATGAAGAAACTTCATGATAATATGGCAACTTATACTCATTCAGGTTCAAAACCAGCGAAATTAGCAGGTGCAGGTGAATATCCAGTGGGCGTATCGATGGTTTATAGTGCTTTGAAAGAGAAGCAAAAAGGTGCACCAGTTGAAGTTGTATTGCCGAAAGAAGGATTAGGTTGGGAAGTAGAAGCGAACGCACTTATTAAAAAAGATAATGCCAAAAATGAAAAATTAGCGCAAGCATTTTTAGATTGGGCAATTACGGATGATGTAATGAAGTTGTACTTCGAGAAAAATGGATTTGCGACAATTAAAAATGATTATAAACTTCCAGATGGATTCCCGAAAGATGTAACGGAAAAGTTATACAAAAAGAATGACTTTAAGTGGGCAGCAGAAAATCGCGACAAAATTTTAGAAAAATGGGAAAAAGAGTTTGGCCAAAAAGCAGAACCGAAAAAGTAAGTGAGTGGGAGAGAGAAAAAATGAGCGAATATTTATCAATTCAACACATTCAAAAACAGTTTGATGCATTTACAGCGTTAAAAGATGTTTCTTTTACTGTGAAAAAAAATGAGTTTGTATGTTTATTAGGCCCAAGTGGCTGTGGGAAAACAACATTGCTTCGAATTTTAGCAGGGCTAGAAGAGGCAACAACAGGTAGTATAGCTGTGAATGGAAAAGATATTACAGCATTACCTCCTGGAAAGAGGAATTTCGGAATGGTGTTTCAATCATATGCATTATTTCCGAATTTAACAGCACTTGAAAACATTGAATACGGCTTAAAGACAAAAAAATATGGAAAAGCAGCAGTAAAAGAGAAGGCGCTATCGGCGTTAGAACTAGTTGATTTACTGAATGTAAAAGATAAATACCCTGCTCAAATGTCTGGTGGACAACAGCAGCGAGTAGCACTTGCACGTGCACTCGCTCTGTCTCCGGATATTTTGTTACTCGATGAGCCGTTATCAGCTTTAGATGCAAAAGTACGTGAAAAGTTACGTAGAGAAATGCGTGATTTGCAAGAAAAAGTAGGAGTAACAACTATTATGGTCACGCATGATCAAGAAGAGGCATTAACGATGGCTGATAAAATTGTTGTAATGAATCATGCGGAAATTATGCAGATTGGCACACCAGAGGAAATTTATCAAAGACCAGCCAATCCGTTTGTGGCAGATTTTATTGGTTCTATTAACTTCTTTTCGAAAAATAACGAAGAACATGCAATTCGTCCGGAACATGTAACAGTGGTACAAAATAATGGTATTAAAACAATTGTAGAAAGCATGGAGTTTCGCGGATCTGTATACCGGACAGAAGTGCGAGTTATAGATGAGAAAACACATCTATATAATGAGAAAATCGTTGTAGATATATTAGCCTCAGAAGTAGAAAAAACAGCTATTAGGAAAGGAAAGCCGATTCAAATCTCTTTCTCAGAAAATCATATGTTGTCATATGGGAAGAAGGTTGTTGTATAGATGGAGATGTTAGAAGATTTAAAGGTAGAAAGTACGAAAAAAAAGATTAAGAGACGTATCGGTAAAGAAGAGTGGATACAAAGACTATTAATTATTGGTATGATTCTTGCTTTTTTGATCATGCTTGTATTGCCACTATTACAATTGTTTACACAAGCTTTTTATGATAAAGATGGAGCTTTCATTGGTGTTGCGAATTTCAGTAAATATTTCACAACACCAACGTTAGTTCAATCATTACAAAATACGATATGGATTTCGGGCGCGACAACAATTATTGCAGTGACACTTGCTTTCGCTTACGCCTATGCGATCGCTCGTACGAATGTATTTGGGAAGCGTGTATTTCAATACGTAGCGTTATTACCATTATTCGCACCGACGATGATGCATGGTATCGCACTTACATATTTATTTGGTAATCAAGGATTAGTAACGAAAGGAATGTTTGGCTTATTTGAAGGAATACAAATCCCTTTATATGGACCAGTAGGAATTGTGATGGCTGAAGTTATGTATACATTTCCGCAAGCATTTCTTATATTATTAATTGCTTTCCAAGGTTCTGATTATCGTTTATATGAAGCTTCTAATATGTTGGGAGCGAGTAAAATAAAGCAATTTTTCACTGTTACTTTACCTAGTGTAAAGTACGGATTAATTAGTGCGATGTTTGTTGTGTTTACACTTAGTTTTACTGATTTTGGCGCACCAAAAATTGTTGGTGGGCAATATAATGTACTTGCTACTGATGTATACAAACAAGTAATTGGACAACAAAATATGCCGATGGGTGCAACTGTCGGAATGATTTTATTAATCCCGGCTATATTTGCGTTTGCAGTTGATCGTATTACGCAAAGAAAGCAGGCAAATTTCTTATCTTCAAAAGCAGTGCCATATAGAATAACGGCTAATAAGAAAAGAGATGTAGTCTCATTCATATATTGTAGTGTGATTACACTTATGATCATTCTTTTATTTGTGGCAGTTGGTATTGCGGCAAGTGTGAAAGTATGGCCATATAATATGAGTTTTACATTTGAGCATTTTAATTTTTCGAGTTTAACAGGAGATGGACTTGAAGCATTTAAAAATAGTGTAATTGTCTCAGCAATTACAGCAGTTATTGGGGCAATCTTAACATTTATGTTCGCATATGCGATTGAGAAAATAGATCAGCTACAGTTTTTCCGAAAAACAGGCTACTTTTTCTCGATCGTACCTTTAGCAATTCCAGGTCTAGTACTTGGATTGGGATACGTCTTTTTCTTTAGTCAACCAACGATTCAAATACTTGGACTTTCAGTAACGAATCCGTTTCATTCTCTATACGGAACAATCGCTGTGCTAGTACTAGTCAATATCATTCATTTTTATTCTGTAACATTTGTTACAGCAACGACAGCTTTAAAGAAATTAGATCGAGAGTTTGAACTTGTTTCACAGTCGATGGGAATTCCGTTTTATAAAACATTCTTTCGAGTAACAGTACCGATGTGTTTACCGGCGATTTTAGAAATGGTAATGTACTACTTCGTAAATTCAATGGTAACTGTCTCGGCAGTCGTATTCCTATATGCAGCTGATTTTAAACTAGCTGCTGTATCAATTGTAAATATGGATGATGCAGGAAATGTAGCGCCAGCAGCTGCAATGAGTGTACTTATTGTTGTTACAAATATTGTAGTAAGAGTTGTATATGAATGGGGAACGAAAGCACTTCGTAACCGAACTTCACAATGGCAAAAACGATAAATAAGAAGGGTGATGGATTGAATGAAAATAGAAGCAGTTATTTTTGATTGGGCAGGTACGACAGTTGATTATGGATGTTTTGCACCACTGGAAGTATTTATGGAGATTTTCCATAAACGCGGTGTTGAAATTACTGCAGAAGAAGCTCGTAAGCCAATGGGGTTATTAAAAATTGATCATGTTAGGGCATTAACAGAGATGCCTCGTATTGCGAGTGAGTGGAATCGTGTTTTCGGACAATTACCAACAGAAGCAGATATCCAGGAGATGTATGAAGAATTTGAAGAAATTCTCTTCGCTATTTTACCGCGCTATGCGTCGCCGATTAATGGAGTAAAAAAAGTGATTGCTTCTTTACGTGAAAGAGGAATTAAAATTGGTTCAACGACTGGTTATACGAGAGAAATGATGGATATTGTAGCAAGAGAAGCAGAGCTACAAGGGTATAAACCTGATTTTCTTGTAACGCCAGATGATGTTCCAGCGGGTCGTCCATATCCGTGGATGTGTTATAAAAATGCGATGGAACTTGGTGTATATCCAATGAATCATATGATAAAAGTTGGAGACACGGTATCGGATATGAAAGAGGGAAGAAATGCTGGAATGTGGACAGTTGGTGTAATTCTTGGCAGTAGCGAGCTTGGTTTAACGGAAGAAGAAGTGGAGAATATGGATTCGGTAGAACTTCGTGAAAAAATAGAAGTAGTTCGCAATCGTTTCGTTGAAAATGGGGCGCACTTTACGATAGAAACGATGCAGGAACTCGAAAGCGTAATGGAACATATCGAGAAACAAGAACTTATTATTTCATAAAAGGGGAATAGGATCATGACTGAAAATCACTACTTATTATTAACGCCAGGACCATTAACGACAACAAATACAGTAAAAGAAGTTATGTTATACGATTGGTGTACGTGGGATGCTGAATATAACACGATGGTGCAAGATGTAAGAGCTAAACTTGTATCGTTAGCAACGAAGGAAGAAGAAAAATATACGACTGTTCTCATGCAAGGAAGCGGTACGTTTTCAGTTGAAGCAGTAATTGGTTCTGTTATTCCTAGAAATGGAAAGTTGCTTGTTTGTACAAATGGTGCGTACGGTAAGCGAATTGTACAAATGGCAGAGATGTTACATATAGATGTGGTGGTTAGTCAAACGGAAGAATGGGAGCCTACTAATATTGCAGAAGTAGAAAAGATATTACAACAAGATAAAGAGATTACACATATTGCAGTTGTTCATTGTGAAACAACAACAGGTATTATCAATCCAATTGTAGATGTATGTAAATTAGGGAAGCAATATGGAAAAGTAACACTAGTTGATGCAATGAGTAGTTTTGGTGGCATTGAAATAGATATCGCTGAGTTGCAAATGGACTTTCTAATTAGTAGTGCGAATAAATGTATTCAAGGAGTTCCAGGGTTCGGTTTTGTTATTGCAAAACGCGATGAATTGTTGAAATGTAAAGGGCAGGCACGTTCATTATCTTTAGATTTATACGATCAGTGGGAAACGATGGAAAATCAAAATGGGAAATGGCGTTTTACGTCACCTACACATGTTGTACATGCTTTTTATCAAGCTTTGCTTGAATTAGAAGAAGAGGGTGGGATAAGAGCACGTTACAATCGATATTACAACAATCAAAAGTTATTGGTGAATAGAATGAAAGAAATTGGTTTTCAGGCATTAGTAGATGAGAAATATCAATCTCCTATTATTACATCTTTCATTTATCCAGAAGAGAACTTCGAGTTTCAACAGTTATATAACGAATTAAAGCGCTATGGATTTGTTATTTATCCTGGGAAAATTTCAAAAGTAGATACGTTCCGCATTGGAAATATCGGTGATGTACATGAGGCAGACATAAATCGTTTAGTTGATAGTATCGCTAAAGGAGTTGTTATAGGATGAAAGTATTTTGCTTAGGTGGAGCAGGTAAAATTTGTCGTGAAGCAATTTTGGATTTAGTGCAATTTTCATCTTTTGAGACGATTACAGTAGCTGATTTTAATGAAGAAGAGGGCCTTAAAGTAGTAGAATGGCTCAACGATCCTCGCGTTGATTTTGTGAAAGTAGATGTAACAAATCATGAGGATACAGTTGCAAAAATGAAGGGCTATGACATTGTAATGGATGGTACGACAATTAAGTTAAATGGATTGTCTACTCGATGTATTGCAGAAGCAGGTTGTCATGGTGTGAACTTGAACGGATTTGGTGAAGAAAATGATTCGCATTCTATATTTGTTCAAAATGGAAAAATATGTTTACCTGGATTTGGTATGACGCCAGGTGTAACGCAAATGATGGCGATGCATGCAGCAAATCAGCTAGATACTGTAGAGTCAGTTCGTGTAAGTCATGGTTCATATCGTCCGATTGCTTTTTCTGCATCCATTACAGAGACAACGACATATGAGTATGATCCACATTTGCCATCGCGTACAGTGTATGAAGATGGTGAGTTTAAGCAAGCACCTCCGTTTGCGCGTCCGAGAGAAATCGAATTACCGGCGCCTTATGGTAAGGCAACGCAGTATATCATACCGCATTCGGAAACAATTACATTAGCAAAAGCACTAGAAAATAAAGGTGTCAAACTGATAGAGACGAGAGGAACTTGGCCAAAGCAAAATATGCAGCTCGTACGTGCTTTATATGATTATGGTATATTACGTAATGATCGGATTGAAATAAATGGGGAAGAAATCGGTATCATGGATTGTATTTCGAAATATTTATTGGAATCGAAAGAAGGTCAAGAGACGGAAGTTTACGGTTATGCACTTCATGTAGAAGTAATAGGTATGAAAAATAATGAGAAGCAAAGGCATGTATTGTATCATACGCATCCGTTATCTGATGGATCTATTGCAGGATGGGAAAAATTAAGGGCGTATACGAGAAATGTTGGTATTCCGTTTGGGATTGCTACAGAGCTAATTGCAAATGGAAATGTAAATAGAGTTGGTATTGTTACACCCGAAGAAGCCTTTGAGAATCCACAAATGATTTTTGATGAGTTAGAAAAGCGTGGTATTCATATTCATGAAGAGGTTTCTACTTACAAAGAAAAGTATAACTTTGTATAAGCAAGGAAGTTTATGAGGTAGATATAAATGGGGTGAAGCTATGTCTGTAGTAGGAGAAGAAAGAAAACGAACCATTCTTGAAAAGGTAGAGTTTAAAGGGAAAGTGAAAGTTTCAGAATTAGCGAGAGAATTTGCTGTATCAACAGAAACAATTCGTCGATATTTAGAAGAATTAGATCGTGAAAAGAAGCTGAAGAAAGTGTATGGTGGAGCTGTTCAACTTCCTGGTGCTGGGGTAGAGGCACCGATGTTAGAGAGAGAAATGCTGCATATAGAAGAGAAGAAAAGAATTGGTTATAAAGCAGCAACGTTTGTGGAAGATGGAGATGTTATTGCGATTGATGATGGGAGTACACCACTTCAAATGGTACCATATCTTGTTCATCGTAAAAATTTAACGATAGTTACGAGCTCTTTTCCAGTTGCAACACAATTAATTTCTTCTATTAATAAAAAGATGTTTCACGGCGAAGTTTTATTTATTGGCGGGAAAGTATCTCCAAAGCATTCACGCGTATCAGGGTCTATTTCTCAGCAAGTAATTCATCAATTTCATTTTCATAAAGCGTTTATTTCGATGGATGGGTTATTGCCTAGTTTTGGAGTTTCCAGCTTTGAATTAGAAAAAGCAAAACTGTCAGAAGCGATGATGAAATTAGCGGAAAAAACATATATTCTATGTGATCATACAAAGGTAGGCGTAAAAGGGAATTATCGAATAGCAGCATTTTCTCGTATTCAGCATGTTATTTGTGATAAAAAAATGCCATATAGTTTTGAAGAAGAAGCTAAAAAGCATAATATTCAATGGACAGTTTGCTAAATAAAGTGACAGTAAGACTCCCACCTAATTTTTTGGTGGGAGTCTTACTGTCCATAAATAAAGGAATAAAAGATTTGCATTTATGCAAAAAATGGACACATTTTCTTGTTTCCTTCATATAATTTACCAATATAAAAAAAGTTGGTCGGAGGAAAGAAGGGGTAATATGTCAGAACGGATTTATAACAAACTTGTATTGTATACAAATATCCTACAAAAAATCGGTGTAATCAATGAGAAGGAAAAAAGTGAAATTCTTCATACGTTAAGTAAAAAAGCCCTTTAGATAAAGGGTTTTTTATTTTTTATATTTATAAATAAAAATTTAATGTAATATTACCATTGACATTGATAATGATATTCATTATCATATATTGTAAGTAATTGAT